>CAIWMF010000068.1 GCA_903913785.1 uncultured Spartobacteria bacterium
AGAGCCGAAGGGGTTTCTCATTGCCCCTATGGTTGATATTTTACTCGTGCTGCTTGGATTCTTCATGCTCACATGGACCTTTGCACGTTATGAAACCGAACTTGATATTCAAGTCCCAACAGCAAAAGAAGGGAAAGAGGTTCGCCGGTCGCCTGGCGAAGTGATTATTAACGTTAAAGAGGATGGCTCTCTTGTCATGAATCGTCGCCTCTTTTCTAAAGAAGAACTCACCACAACACTCGCGCGCATTGCTAATCTTTATCCAGATCAAGCAATTATTTTACGAGGTGATGAAAAAGTCTCCTACGCTCAGATTGTCGAGGTCCTTGATATCTGTGGAAGCGCTAATATTTGGAACGTTGCCTTTGCGACTAGCAAAAAAAACGCTGCTGATACCAATGCTCGTCTGATTCATGAGTGATAGACTATGTCGATGTTGCACTTTTTTTTAGTTGCCACTCTTAACACCCAGTTTCATGAGCCCCTCATCGCACCAGAGATACGACGTGCCCTCCCGGTTTCCATAGAAAGTCGCTCTCCAGAGAGTGCAAGGAGCAAGCTTGCGATCGATGCTTCGCACGATATTCGCATTGCTCCGCTCCATGCTTCTGATGCAGAGCAACTCGCCTCGCATCAACTTGCCGTGGCTGATGAATATTTTGACCAAAAGGATGTTCCTCGCGCCGCAGATGAGTATGAAAAATTTCTTTGCATTACGACTCCTCATGATCCTCATCGCGATCAAGCACTCTTTCGATTAGGAGAATGCCTACGCAAGTTAGAAAACAGCACAGATCTTAACACGAGTGCTACGAAATCGACTTCTCAGGCAATATATCAACAACTGCTCCAAGAGTGTACAAAAGGAATATTTGCTGCTGGCGGAGCCTACCGTCTTGGAGAAATCTACCAAAGAGGAAAAGAAATTCAAAAAGCAGTGACTGCCTTTGAGCAGGCGAGTCTCCTTTGTGATGATCCTAAGATCATCAATGCTGCTCACTACCAAGCGGCCCTTTGTTACGATGAACTTGGCAATGACGTCAAGGCATTAGAACTTTTTCATCAAGTAGTCCGTGAAGAAGGCCCTCAGGCAACCGCTGCTCAAATGGAGATTGCTCGCCATGAAGAAAAAGCTGGAAATTTAGAAAAAGCCCTTGAGCTCTATCAAGCACTTGCGCACACATCTTCAGAAAAAATCGCTGCGCAGGCTCTTATTGCGGCAGGTAAGATCGACTATCGCTTAGGAAAAAAAGATGAAGCTTCGGAATATTTTTCTCAAGCTGCCTCTCTCACCAATACAGAAGAATGGCGCGGTATTGCAGCGCTTGCTTTAATGAAAATTGCCTACGAAAAAAAGGATTATCGACACGTGATACAAACAAGCGATCAAGCACTCAATGAATGTCAAGGCGAGGAAAAAATCCAGGCGATTTTTTTAACAGGACAAGCGATGCGCCAATTAGGCGATTTTAAAAGTG
Organism: uncultured Spartobacteria bacterium; assembly: GCA_903913785.1. Classification (GTDB taxonomy): domain Bacteria; phylum Verrucomicrobiota; class Verrucomicrobiia; order Chthoniobacterales; family UBA6821; genus CAIWMF01. Next base: position 1,479 of record CAIWMF010000068.1, read on the forward strand.
CGCTTCCACTCTACGAGCAGGTGATTGCTCAGGCTCCGACTTCTTCGCTAGCTCATGAGGCATCTTTAATGCGACTCTTAGTTCTTCATTCACTGAAAAACCCCTCGTTACTGGGCGAACTAGAAATATTTTTACACAATACGAGTGACCCAAACCAACAAACCCAAGCTCACCTCCTTAAGGCCGAAACACTTTTTGAAGCCGGTAGCTACGCAGAAGCAGCAAGGGCTTATGATGAGCTTCAAAACACTAATCTCTCTCTTGATCTGAAAGCCGATACTCTTTACAAAGAAGCCTGGGCGTGGAATCAAGCCGGTAATACAAGAGAGGCGTTACAGGCTCTGTCGACATGGATGGGAAGTGCACCACAATCAGCACAGATGCCAGCAGCC
>CAIWMF010000069.1 GCA_903913785.1 uncultured Spartobacteria bacterium
GATAGATCGCACAACAAAATCCAATGCGCCTATGAGTCTAGCAGCAGAAAAAACCACCTCACCTGGAAGTGAAACAACCTCATCTTTTATACCAAGCGTTGCTTCCAATACAACACCATTGCCCTCTCCCCAAGTAGTAGATCCCATGCAGTTGAGCTCCCCAATAGAAAATGCACCCCCTCAAGGTGGTATAGAAAATACTTCGATAACAAGTAATCCTTCTCTTAGTACGTGGCCTCTCTACGAACCAGGAAAAATGCCCCGAGGTCGACTCCTGGATCCCAAAGAATTTGCAACACTCGGAGATCAAGGTACCTTGGGAAAACGGCTCTACATATCCGGAGATTTTTCTGTTACTGCATCGGGTGACCACAATGCTGTATTACGCTATCAAGCTGGTGCAATGAACCTTCCTGTCAGTCTTTGTGCTAGCATTCGAATTATTGTGGACTATCCCTCAGGCATACTCCCTCCAGCAATAGGGACATCTCTTTCTCAAGATCGCTTGCATCCGCTCATGATTACAGACGTGAAAAGAGAAACAAATGGAACTCTCAATATCTACGTGCGCTCGATCACCAAGTAGATGACCGAGACGTAAAAAACCCATTGTACTAAACTCAAGATTTATTAACTCCTGATATGATTTCTATAAACTCCTCATCCTTGCCTCCCATACTTCAACTCGTTATTCATGGGGGACCTTTTGTGATTCTCCTACTCATTCTCTCGATTGCATCTCTCACCATTATCTTCCAACGTGCTTTAGCATTACGCAGTTCTGAAGTTATTCCGCCAGAGCTCAAGCAGGCATTGCATACATTTGAGCAATCGAGTTCTCTTGGCGAACTCTATCAAATTATTAAAAAGAGTGATTCTCCCTTAAGTAGGGTTTTAACAACATTACTCGCTCATCGCGACTGGCCTCGCATAGAGGCGCTCGATGCAGTCCAGGTAAGGGCTCGTCATGAAATCGCACGTTTAGAGGAAGGACTCACGTTACTTGAAATTACAACTGGCATTGCACCACTTCTGGGCCTACTAGGTACTCTCTCAGGACTTGTGGGAATTTTTGCTAACCTCGGTGACAAAGGAGACCCACAAATGGTTGCCTTAGGAATTTCTGAAGCGTTAAACTCGACTATTCTAGGCCTTGCTGTGGCTGTTCCTAGCCTTGTTGCTTTTCATTTTTTTTCACGGCGTATTGAAGTCATCGCTATTGACATGGAAGCCTTATCGGCAGAACTCGTTACAAAATTGTATCTTAGCCAAGAAATGCTAGCAGCAGCTAACTCCTAAAGAGCATCACCTATTTTATTTGAGCCCTATGCACTTCTACACAAAAAAACGACGTATCCCATCCATCACGATTGTTTCGCTTATCGATATTCTAGCTATTCTCCTGATTTTTTTTATTGTGACCTCCACTTTTTCAAAAAAACTTTCTCAACTCCAAATTCATCTCCCTGAGGCAACATCAGGAAGCGAAGTCTTCTCCTCAAATAAAAAAAACATTGTTTTAGAAGTTCAATCGGCAGATCAAATCTTACTAGATGGACGCCCCGTGACGAAGGCAACCATCACAGCAGCACTGCAAGAAATTGAGAAAACTTATCCAGGATCTTTGGTCACCCTACATGCTGATAAGGACGCTCCTTTTGGTGCCATTGTCAGCATACTTGACGTCTTGCAGTCATCAGGAATCAAGAATATTCCAGCCATGACTCAAATGGTTAAACCCTAGAGTATCTCTTTAAAAATGATGTCACTTGAACTTGTCTATTATGGTCATCCAGCCCTTAGAATAAAAGGGAGTCTTATTGAGAACATTGATCATCATATTATCTCTCTTGCCCAAGAGATGATTCAAACCATGTATGATTATGATGGCTGTGGATTAGCAGCCCATCAAGTGGGACGTTCGATCCGTCTTGCCGTAATCGATGTGCTTACGGCTATGAAAGATCGTCCTAGCAGGGCATGGAGAGATGGTGAGCCTGTCACCATTGAGAGCATTACGCCCCTTGTCCTCATCAACCCGGAAATTATTCCTCTAGGCAATAAGACCTCCTATGATCTAGAAGGGTGCTTAAGTATTCCGGAAGTTACGGCCAAAGTATATCGTCCTGCTCGTGTTAAGATTCGCTATCAGTCTCTTGATGGCAAGCGATTAGAAATCGAAGCTGAAGGTCTCCTAGCACGTGCCGCCATGCATGAAGTCGATCACCTCAATGGCATTTTGTTTATTGACCATCTCTCTCCAGAAGAACGACAGGAACATGAAATAGTTTTAAAAAAACTACAACAAACACAACAACTCTTATGAATGACCATA
>CAIWMF010000070.1 GCA_903913785.1 uncultured Spartobacteria bacterium
CAAGTGCGTAAAGAAATTGTCCCTTGTTTAGCAGGCAGCCTGGAATATCGCCCTGAACAAATCTCTATTTTTAATGTTCAAAGCAATTCAGTTCCCTCTAATAGTCCTATTCAAAGTGATGCAAACAACAGCCCTTATTTTAAGAGTGCCGTCTTAGCGTCCTTAAATTGGGATACTCGCAATAATCTTTTTCTACCACGCAAAGGACACCAGGTCGACGTCACCTTTTTTGGGGCAGGTGGGGGCTTGGGGGGGAACGTCCAAGATTATGGAATCACCTTGGAGGGTAAAAAGTATTTCTCACTTCCTTGGGATATGATTTTTTTAACCAAAGGAGCTGTAGCAGCAGTGAATTCTTGGAGTGCTGGCTCCAAGGGGATTGGAACACCACCCGTCTTTGATGAACTCTACCTTGGTGGCGCCAATAACCTTCGCGGTTTCTTCTTCCGTAAAGTAAGTCCTGTCGATGGAAATAATAATCCTATTGGTGGTAATTCCTCTGCCTATGGAACTGGCGAATTAACAATTCCCATCATCACCCGTGTGCGTGCTGCACTCTTTTCTGACTGGGGTCTTGTCAATGCGGGATCCTATGATTACTCGACAGTTGATGCCTGCGGTGATGTTGGTATTGGTGTTCGTTTAGAGCTCCCGATTGGCCCAGTCAATATCGACTGGGGTTATCCTGTAAAATATCAATCTTACAATAAAAGCAACGGGCAATTTAACTTCACTGTAGGATATCAGTTTTAACCCGGATATTTCACACTCATCTACTGCGGAGACCGGGAAGCTAGGGTGGATGCTGCGTTGAGCTCGAAGTCTTCCTCGGGCAGTATGGACTCATACAGCCGTCGTCAGACTTCATCACTCGCCTTACCCCATCCGCCTTCGCGGCCTCCTCGTCACGATCAGTATGAAATATTCGGGTTAGCCCGAATATCGTTCAGCGGATCAGCACGGGTACTATAGTCTAGTAAATTGAGAAGGACACCCCATCAGCTTGCTCTTTGGCCTTCTGCTCAAGAAAACATTACTTCGAGCAGGCATTACTTGCTGTTTCGCTCACCTGAACGAATACTCAAATAACTTTTTCTGTTTCGATAGGACGGAATTCCAAATGACGAATTTGTCCTCCGGCCTCTGCCGTTGAGATCGCCAGTAAAATAGCAGCCGTATTACCGAGCATGACTCCGATGGAGAGCAATCTGGCGGCCTGCGAAAATTTTATGAGAGCAAATAGAGCCAAGAGCGCTAAAAGTGCACTTGCATAAAGGACGGGAGTTGTTTTTTTAGCACGCCTAGCATGAAGGCTCAGGGCATTTTTTCCTACTGCATCAAGTGGGGGAGTCGAAACCCCTGTCTTAAAATCAACAACAGCTTGATGTCCAGTCTGCATAATAGAAGGCATAGCGCTTGCACAAAGGATCGTCGCAAGAAGCCCAGATGCAATCGTAGCTCGGCAACGAGTCATGATCCCAACAAGAATAGGAAATGTAGCCACTACAAGCCCGATGATGGGGATATGATTTAATGCAAGATGAAGATGGGCAGGAGTGAAGTAGAAACTATCCATTGGTCATCGATATTGGGGTAGTTGTTGGTATTTGCGGTGCTTCAGGCAGCACAGGAGAGGTTGGCTCAAGATTATTTTTTTGAATTGGTTCTTGCCATGGGATTTTCTGCCGAAATTCTTCGTGGCGAATCTTTCCACCAGCTTCTGCTGTCCAGATTCCAAGCAAGATGGAAGCTGTATTACCCAAAATTACTGCAAAAGAAAGCCATGTTGCTGCTTTGGTAAATTTAATCAGCGCAAGAAGAGCAAGTATCGCTAATAATGCGCTGGCATAAACCACAGGAGTAGTTGTTTCCGCGCGACTAGCATGAAGACTCAAAGCATTTTTTCCTGCTTGATCCAGGGCCGGTTGTAATGTGCCAGCCTCCAATGCATCGGCAGCTCTGCCTCCGGTTTTCATAATAGCCGGCATCACTGCTGCACACAAAAGTGTTGCAAGGAGACCGGTTGCAATGGTCGTTCTGCATTGAGCAACAATGCCAATCACAATAGGAAACGAGGCTACAGTAAGTCCAATAATTGGAATATGATTGAGCGCAACGTGGAGATGAGCAGGGCTAAAGTCGAACATAGTAGATTTTATCAAGAATGATTTTTTAATTTTTATAGCCGAGCAGTGAATCTGTAATAACAACCTTCCAGCCCGGATGTTTCATGCTGATGATGACTAGGAAACTCTGAAATATGATGAGGTCAGGCAAACAAACATGTTGAAGCAGGGCTGTATGAGTATACACCACCCACGTCACAATGGGAGTCTAACGCAACATCCACACTGGCTTCCCGGTCTCCGCAGGTGATCAGTATGAAATATCCGGGCTAGCATCAATAAGCAAGAGCATTTGCCAAGCATGCTATGCTTCATTGCGATTAACCCGCATATTTCACACTGCACGCAAGACGTAAGTGACATAAGTTGGAATCTACACATAACAGTCAAATTACTTTAATATTACATGAGAGAGCGCAAGGATTTTTAGAAAGAGCAAGGCCGCAGACCGAGCGTTCTCTAAAAATATAATCGCTACTAGGTGTATCCCTTTCTCGAATGAGAATTTTCAAAAACGAATCATTGCCAACAAATTTTTAATCCCATGTTTTGCGACGTTTGTAACACTAAAGAGGCAACTGTTTTTTTAACACAAATGACTCCAGGGAATGTAAAAAAAGTTAATCTTTGTGCCTCTTGTTCGAAAATACAGGGAGTTGATGATCCCTTGAGTTTTGCACTTACTAACTTGCTTTCAGGGCTTGAAGCTACTGATAAAATTGCTCAGTCGTCTCTCTCCTGCCCTGTGTGTGGTTTTTCTCAAAGTGATTTTAAAAAACGAGGACGCTTAGGCTGCAGCGCCTGTTATGATATTTTTATAGAAGGTCTTTCTGTGATACTCCCCAATTTACATCGAGGAATCGTACACACTGGCAAAGTACCAATAAAAATAGCTCAGGCCTATGCGAGAGCCTCTCAATTAGAGGCATTACAAACATCATTAGCGCACGCCATTTCCAAAGAACAATATGAGCATGCAGCTCACTACCGGGATCTGCTAGAGGAGCTCAAGAAAAATCCTCCGGGTAATTTAGAAAAAAAAATGTCTCCTCGCCAAAAAAAAATCGACTCTCCCATTCCCTCTAAGGCAGACGACTTGCTTTTATGAACTTTTCTGATCTTTTTGATACAACAAAGGATTTGCGCATGCATTCAGTCCCACATTCCCAAATCGTGGTCAGCAGTCGTGTGCGCTTAGCTCGTAATCTTCATCAAAAGCCATTCCCTGGGTGGGCTAAAAAATCAGAACGCATCACACTCATGGAAGAGATGAAAAGTGCTGTGGAAGCTTTGCCTGAAATGGCCTTGGCTTTTTCCGAACGAATGGAAAATTTATCATTGCTAGAAAAACAAGTTTTAGTCGAACGATATCTTATTAGTTGTGAGCATGCTCAAAAATCCTTTGGGAGTGCTCTTGTGATGAATACTCATCAGACATTAAGTGTCATGATTAATGAAGAGGATCATCTGCGCATGCAAGCGATCCTTCCTGGATTTCAATTAAAAGAAGCCTTTTCCATGATTGCTAAAATTGATACGGCCCTTGAGGAACGCTTGGCTTTTGCCTTTCATCCTAAACTCGGATATCTAACAGCATGTCCTAGTAATGTCGGAACAGGCATGCGTGTCTCTGCGATGCTCCATTTACCAGGCTTGGTCCTCTTTGAATACATGAATAAAATCATTAATGCTGTGCATAAAATGGGCTTTGTTGTCCGAGGGCTTCACGGAGAAGGAACAGATGCCATGGGCAATCTTTTTCAAATTTCCAATCAAACAACACTCGGCGAAAAAGAAGAGGATATTATTCAACGACTTCATGTAGTCATTGAGCAGATTATTCAACATGAAAGCAATGCACGCGTTATTCTGCTCAAACAAAAGTCTGAAGAGTTAGAAGATCACATAGGAAGAACCTATGGCATTTTATGTCACGCTTATTCTATTACGACAAAAGAAGCATTAAATCTCCTCTCTTTAATCAAATTAGGTATTGATTTGAGTTTATTCCCTGCAGATGTGAGTCATGACGTTAATGCGCTCTTGATTGAAGTACAGCCAGCTCATTTACAGAAAAGAGCTCAACTTCCAAAAACAACCACTAAGATACGTGATTCTCTTCGTGCAAAACTCATCCGCACTAAGCTCAAAAATTTACCCAAGCCATTATTACTCTAATTACAAATTGCGAAGAGACACTCTCTCGTGTAGGTTATTCTACCTACGAACTATCAACTTAATTTATGCTCAATAACTTTACACCACGTGCTCAAGAAGTTCTCATGCTCGCTCGTAAGGAAGCTGAAGAACTTCATCATGACTATATCGGCACAGAGCATCTTCTTTTAGGACTTATCCAGCTTGGACAAGGTGTTGCCGTCAATGTCCTCCAAAAAATGGGACTCAATCTCGAATCTGTACGCGAGGAAGTCAAGAAACAGGTTGGCAACGAAGGATCAAGCTCAAAGCCTGTCGGAAATATTCCCTACACACCACGTGTAAAAAAAGTGATTGCACTTGCCGGCAAAGAAGCAAAAGCACTTGCCCATAGTTATGTTGGCACCGAACATCTTCTCTTAGGTTTGTTACGTGAAGGAGAAGGCATTGCCTCCCGTGTCTTACAACATCTCGAAGTAGACATTGAACAGACTCGTAATGAGATTCTCAAGGAATTAGACCCTCATTTTATTCCTGGCGAACATGATGATGATGATACAGAGGCTGTTCTCTCTGGTACGGGAATCGGTTCTCCTCAATCCTCGAAAATGCCTGCGCTAAAAGCATTCGGACGTGACCTTACAGAAATTGCAAAAAAAGGAGAACTCGATCCTGTGATTGGACGCACTGAGGAGATTGCACGCGTTATTCAAATCCTCTGTCGTCGTGGGAAAAACAATCCCGTCCTTATTGGTGAGGCAGGCGTCGGCAAAACAGCGATTGCAGAAGGTCTTGCACAAGAAATTGCTCATGGCAATGTCCCTGAAATTCTTGCTACAAAACGTATCATCACCTTGGATTTAGCCCTCATGGTTGCAGGGACAAAATATCGCGGTCAATTTGAAGAGCGCATTAAAATAGTCATGGATGAAATTCGTCGTCATAAAAACATCATTCTTTTTATCGATGAGATGCACACCATTGTAGGAGCGGGTTCTGCAGAAGGGGCTATGGATGCCTCTAACATCATTAAACCGGCACTCAGCCGTGGAGAGCTTCAATGCATTGGAGCGACAACACTCAACGAATATCGCAAATATATTGAAAAAGATTCAGCCTTAGAACGTCGCTTTCAAACAGTCAAAGTAGAAGAACCCTCAGTCGAGGAAGCGATTTTAATTTTGAAGGGATTGCGCGGAAAATACGAAGCACACCACAAAGCTCTCTATTCTGATAGTTCGCTGGAAAAAGCCGTAAAACTCTCTGAACGCTATCTTCCTGCCCGCTTTCTGCCTGATAAAGCCATTGATGTCATGGATGAAGCGGGTGCACGTGCTCGTATTGCCGGCATCATCCCACCTCCTGCAATCAAGGAGATGGAATCAACAATAGATGGACTTCGCCTCCAAAAGGAAGAAGCCATTAAATTGCAAGATTTCGAGAAGGCTGCTGCCTTACGTGATTTAGAAAAAGATAAAAAAGAAAAATTAGAAACTATTTTATCCACATGGCGTCAAGAACGTCAGGAGAAACAAGTCCTAGTCAACGATGAGGATATCATGCATGTCGTTGCTAAAATGACAGGCGTTCCTTTACAGCGTTTAGAAAATCAAGAAAAAGCAAAACTCTTAGCAATGGAAAAAGAGCTCACTGCTAAAGTCATCGGCCAGGATGAGGCCGTGACGGCGATTAGCAAAGCATTACGTCGCTCCCGTGCTGATCTAAAAGATCCTGCTCGACCTATTGGCTCATTCATTTTTTTAGGCCCAACAGGCGTTGGCAAAACATTCTTAGCACGCACTCTCGCAGAATTTATGTTTGGAGATGCTGAGGCGCTCATTCAAATCGATATGTCTGAGTACATGGAAAAATTTACCTCTTCACGCTTAATTGGATCTCCTCCAGGCTATGTAGGCCATGATGAAGGAGGGCAACTCTCTGAAGCAGTACGTCGCAGACCCTATTCCGTGGTACTATTTGATGAGATTGAGAAAGCACACCCTGACATCATGCACCTCATGTTGCAAATTTTAGAGGAGGGCAAAGTAACTGATAGCCTAGGTCGTAAGGTCGATTTTCGAAACACCATCATTATTATGACTTCTAATGTTGGTGCTGACTTGATTAAAAAACAAAATACGCTTGGCTTTGGAGCCTCATCACTAGAGGGGAACCACGATGCAATGCGTGAAAAGATTATGGATGAGACAAAAAAAGTCTTTAAGCCAGAATTTTTAAATCGCTTGGATGATATTGTTGTCTTTCAAACACTCCAAAAACCAATGCTCGCTAAGATTATCGATCTTGAAGTTGCTAAAGTTGTGGCACGCATCAAGGCAAAAGATATTCATGTAAAACTCGATCAAAAAGCGCATGAATTCCTAATGGACAAAGGATATGATACAACCTATGGCGCACGTCCGATGCGACGTGCTGTAGAACGATTCCTAGAAAATCCCATGGCTGAGGAAATCTTGAAGGGGACGATCAAAGAAGGAGATCATATCAAAGTAACCAAACAGAAAAAAAAGAATATCCCACCCGATCATCAAGAATCCAATAAAGAAGAACACCTCACCTTCATCTTGAAATCCGGAGTGAAAATAAAAAAGTTTGCCTAGCCTGCATATTTCATACTGAATCGTAGTGAGGCGCGCGCGAAGGTAGCGTGTGGGGTACCACCGGCGGCCCAAGAGAACGCGTGGGAGACTTTGCCCAGTTTTTTAGAGGCTTTCAGAGTTTACAGGCTCTAGCCCGGATATTTCATACTAAATCTATTACGGCTTGTGGAAAGCTCTATGGCTACTGCGTTGGTCTCGAATGGTGATTTGGGCAACACCAGTGCTCGGGAGAGCCTGGGGTAGACTGCCGTAACCGTTAGGTTAGGGGCAGCCCGTAAGGGCGAGCC
>CAIWMF010000071.1 GCA_903913785.1 uncultured Spartobacteria bacterium
AATTGGTTTGGGATCTCTTTGGAGTGGTATTTTCCTAGCGTGCCTTACCAATCAGCCTCCTAGTTTTTGGATTACTGGTATTCTCTTTGTGCTCTATGCCCTCATCGAGCTTATCGCCAAGTGCTTTTAAGAGGTCCATCACTCCCTAGATCAATATGCGGGCTAGAGAACATCGGCAAAAGCAGGTTTGAGTTTGATAAAAATGGCATATCCCAAGATCGCCGTGACGATGCTAAAAAAGAGCTCCAGACTGTAAATAGTGAGATTGGGCCACTGAGAAAAAACAAGCGCGTTGCGTCCCATAGAAATGAGGACTGCTGCAGGATTGAGCATGATGCCCCAGCGCCAGGGAAGAGGAATTGCGGTGATGGAAAAAAAGAGCGCACTCAGGAACATCAAAACAGTGATAGCTGCTGGAATCAGCGCACTAATATCACGTAGAAAGACCCCAAGTGCTGCCAGAATCCAGCTCATTCCAAGTGTATAAAATACAATAGGAATAAAAATCAAAGGAAGACTCAATGCTGAAAGAGGGATCGTACCTTGCGAAACAATAAGCAAAAGCAGCAAAGGAATAAATCCAATGATCGTGTGTACGAGTGTAGAAAAGATCATCGAAAGAGGTAGGATTTCAAGAGGAAAAATGACCTTGGTGACAAAATTGGCATGCCCAATGATGAGTGATGGCGAGGCGGCAATCGAGCCTGCAATGACATCCCAAAGCAGTAGCCCGCAAAAGAGCGCAAGAGTGAATTGCGTTTTTGTCTCTCCTGGATGTCCATAGGAACCGCCAAAAATATACCCAAAGACGATTGTGTAAACAGCCAACATTAAAAGCGGAGTGATAAAAGACCAAAAAAAACCGAGTAACGTTCCTTTGTAACGACGCTCTATCTCACGTTTTGTGCACTGCCATAACAATTCCTTAGAAGCAAGAATCTTTGCGAGAATTTTCCAAGGAAGGAAAAGTTCTCTCCATGATGGTCTATTCGAGGAGACATAGGTCTCTAGCATGACATTTTATCCTTTCTCAAAGACTGGGATGGCATGAGTTTCATTTCTTTTTCTGCCTCTTGGAAGGTCTTTGCCTGCTGATCTTTTTTTGAAAGTTTTATTTCATATCCCTTGGGCCAGGTGATATTGAGCGTTGGATCATTCCAACAAATAGTACGTTCATGTTCCGGGGCATAGTATTCGGTCGTTTTATAGAGCACTTCCGTTGTGGGGCTGAGTGCCAGGAAGCCATGCGCAAAGCCGGGGGGGATCCAGAGTTCGAGGTGATTTTTTGCTGAAAGTTCAAAACCCTGCCACAATCCAAAGGTTCGAGATTGTGGCCTCACATCAACAGCCACATCATAGATATGCCCTTGGACAACACGGACTAATTTCCCTTGAGCCTGGGATAGTTGATAGTGAAGACCTCTTAACACTCCTTGATGCGAGTGACTATGGTTATCTTGCACAAAACAATAAGCAGATCCTGTTGCTTCTAAAAATTGTTTCGCATGAAAACTTTCAAAAAAATATCCCCGCTCATCTTCAAACAAGCGAGGTTCGATTAAGAGAAGATCAGCAATATTAGTAGCAATGATTTTCATCTGAATGTTTTTTCCTCAAGTAAACGCATTAAGTACTTTCCATAATCGTTTTTGAGTAATGGGTAGGCTAATCGCTCTAACGCTTCTGCCGTGATGAATTTTTGATGGTAGGCGATTTCCTCGGGACAGGCAACCTTGAGCCCCTGGCGATGCTCAATGGTCTGAATAAAATTACTTGCCTCAATGAGGCTCTCGTGTGTTCCCGTATCAAGCCAAGCATAGCCGCGACCCATCATTTCAACATGCAATTGATTGGCCTCAAGATAAAGACGATTCAGATCAGTGATCTCAAGCTCGCCACGCAGCGAGGGTTGCAGCTCCTGAACCATCTCGACAACCTGAGTATCATAAAAATAGAGACCGGTGACAGCATAGTTGCCTTTAGGATGACGTGGTTTTTCCTCAAGCGACATTGCTCTGCCCTGAGCGTCAAAGGAGACGACTCCATAGCGCTCCGGGTCATGGACATGATAGGCAAAAATAGTAGCTCCTGCTCTCCTTTCTGTGGATTGTGCTAGGAGTGAATAAAAATCATGTCCATAAAAAATATTATCTCCCAGGATGAGGGCTGAGGGATTGGACCCAATAAACTCTTTTCCAATAATAAAGGCCTCTGCAAGACCATTGGGTGAAGGTTGGATGGCATACTCAAAATGGATACCCCATTTGCTTCCATCGCCTAGGAGTTGCTGAAAACAGGGCAAATCATGTGGCGTTGAAATAATAAGAATTTCTCTAATTCCAGCTAGCATTAAGGTGCTAACAGGGTAATAGATCATCGGTTTATCGTAAATGGGAAGTAATTGTTTCGAGATCGCCTGAGTCACGGGATAGAGTCTTGTTCCCGAGCCTCCTGCCAAGATGATCCCACGGCGTTGTGGTGAGGTTGGATGTTTCATAAGTCTCTTGAAATTGGAGAAGCACTCTTAGCACTCATGAAGATTGCGCTTTGTGAGTGCTTTCATCATGTATGGCCTCGGGTGTTGAGCAACATTGCCAATGCCAACTATCAGCACACATCTCGTACAAATCGCGTTTGGCTCTCCATCCGAGTTGCTCATGCGCGGCCTTAGGATTTGCGCAGCACGTGGGAACATCACCTGCACGACGTGGAGCGATTTCATAAGGAATTTTTATCCCGCTAGCAGCTTCAAATGCATGGACCATTTCGAGCACCGAGGAACCTCGACCTGTACCCAAATTTAATGTCCAGAGTCCTGCGGATCGCTCTGCTGCCTGGAATGCTGCCACATGCCCTTCTGCTAAATCCATCACATGAATATAATCGCGTACGGCTGTTCCATCAGGGGTTGGATAATCATTACCAAAAATAGAGAGTCTTTTACGCAATCCTCGAGCCACCT
>CAIWMF010000072.1 GCA_903913785.1 uncultured Spartobacteria bacterium
CGTCCTTATCCTGCCATGGCTTTGACTGCTGACGGGGGGCTCATGACAGCAATTGGAAATGATTATCATTTTGAGGATATCTTTAAGCGACAAGTCGTGGCCTTTGGGAAAGCTGGCGATCTTTTGATTGCTATTAGCACGAGTGGGCAATCGCGCAATCTTTTCCTGGCCCTTGAAGAGGCTAAGAAGCTTGGTATTCAAACCATTGCCTTTCTTGGTAAAACGGGTGGCTTCACCGCAGGTCTGGCTGATTTAGAGCTTCTTATTCCAGGAAGTGTCACAGCGCGTATTCAAGAAGCTCAAAAATTCCTCCTCCATGTCTTGTGTGAAATTGTCGAGGAGCGACTCCCTCGCTAGTTGCATGAAACAAGTTGCGCCTTTCCATTGAGTCAAACTTAAGTTTTTTATCTTTTTCTATGACCTCAAATCACTCTAGTAGCAGCAATAGAAAGGCGATTCATTTTGTCGGCATCTGTGGCACGGCAATGGGAGCTGTTGCCGCAGCAATGAAAAAACAAGGATGGGATGTCTCGGGTTCTGATGAAAAGCCCTATCCTCCTCTCTCTGATTTTTTGGCGTCAGAGGGTATTGTGATTGCGCAGGGTTACTCCGCAGACAATCTTCCAGAAAAAGAAGCGCTCATTGTCATTGGCAACGCTTTGTCCCGAGGGAATCCCGAGGTAGAGGCAATCCTCAATCGCAAGCTCGCCTACACCTCACTTCCTGAGCTTCTACGAACCCACTTTTTGCAAGGAAGGCATAACCTTGTCATTACCGGAACGCATGGAAAAACAACAACCGCATCCATGCTGGCTTGGATTTTTGAGTTTGCAGAAAAACAACCTTCCTATTTGATTGGGGGCATTCCCAAAAATCTCGGTCGAGGAGCGCTCTTTCGCAACCCAAAGGAATCACGTCATGTGATTCTCGAGGGAGATGAATATGATACAGCTTTTTTTGATAAGCGTTCGAAGTTTATTCACTATTTACCAGAGCTTGTGATCATCAATAATATTGAATTTGATCATGCTGATATTTTTTCGAACCTTGAGGAGATCAAACGCAGTTTTCAGCGCTTGTTAGCCCTCGTTCCCTCAGAGGGTATGATTCTTCTTAATGGTGATGATCCCAACTGCCGTGACGTGGTACAACATGCTCCCGCACCGATTGTCGAGGTAGGTTTCTCTGACACTGCAGGGAATCGAATCTTGCATGCCTGCCAACGAGAGGGGCACTCTGAATTTGAACTTTTTGGGACTCATTTTGAAATACCCATGACAGGCGTGCATAATATTCGCAATGCGGCGATGGCTGCTTGTGCTGCTCATTTCTATGACATACCTCTGCCAGTGATTGCTCAGGGGTTAAGGGCTTTTCAAGGAGTGAAGCGCCGACAAGAAATTCTTGCCATGCACAATGGTGTTACCATTATCGATGACTTTGGTCATCATCCCACCGCTATTCGTGAGACCTTAGCGGGTCTTCGTGCTCGCTATCCTAAGGCGCGCATCTGGGCGCTCTTTGAACCACGCAGCAATACCTCACGGCGTTCTATTTTTCAAGACATGCTTCCTCAGGCTTTTGCCCTCGCCCATGGAGTCATTATCGGAGCGGTAGCGCGTGCCTCCTTGCTCGAGGAAAACGAACGCCTCAATCCCATTTCGCTAGTCAAAGAGCTGATTGCTGCGGGTAAGGAAGCCTACTATGAACCCTCCATTAATAATATCCTCTTAAAATTACAAACATCACTAGAGCCAGGAGACGTCGTGGTTATTTTCAGTAATGGTTCCTTTGATGGACTCGGCGCAAGACTTACTAGGAGCTTATAAAAAATGGAGGCAAATGGAGACGGACGGTCATGTGGATGAATAGTGTAAGAAGCTTTTTTCATCGTTTAGCCACTCCTTTCAGTATGAAATATCCGGGTTAAATCTTAAAACATAGACGTGTTAGGATAACACAACTCAAAGAGGGGGGATCTCTTGTTGCGCGTCTTGACTCATTGGCCTCTTCGTTGCTTGCCGGTATTATTATTGATGAGACCATTTGTTTTCTAAAAATCTTTGCGTTCTTTCGTGCCATTTCAAAGTAATGTGACTATAATTTATTTTCTTATTTTTTCATCAACTCGACGATGTCTCCTTCTTCACCTTTATCTATTCTTCCTATCGAAGGACGTCATGTTCTGCATCTTTTTTTCAGAATGGATCAGACTTTATGGGATATTTTTTCTCAAGAAGAGAAGGACGAGCATTTTGGCACATTCAAGACTCTCATTGAAGAAACACAAGCGCTGGCTGATACGCAACTCTTGACCTTTAGCATGGTTACTCCTAAGGCTGATCTTGGTTTTATGATGATGACCCCAGATCTTCATGTTCTCGATCAAGTCGCAAAACAATTAGAAAATTCCCTTGGGCATGGGGTCCTCGTGCCGACCTTCTCGTGGCTTTCGATGACCGAGCGCAGCGAATACGGGATGAATGATGAAGAATATGCTGCTAAGCTCGAGCTGGAGGAAGGCATTATTGCCTCCATGCCTATCTTTAAGGAAAAGATGAAGGCTTTTTCTGAGCGCATTACCAAATATACTCAGGACCGCCTCTATCCAGAGCTTCCTGAAGCCACAGAGTGGCCAGTTTTCTGTTTCTATCCGATGTCCAAGCGTCGCAATCTAGAACAGAATTGGTATGCCTTGCCACTCGAGGTGCGCAAGAAACTCATGCAAGGCCACGCGCTTGTGGGACGGCGTTATGCGGGACGTGTGCGTCAGTTCATTACTGGCTCCACAGGGCTTGATGATCATGAATGGGGGGTCTCCCTTTTTGCAAAGACAACGAGTTCCATTAAGGAAATTGTCTATGAAATGCGCTTTGATGAGGTAAGTGTCAAGTATGCGGAGTTTGGAGAGTTTTTTATTGGGATCCAAATGGATTTTGAGCAACTCTTCAAGCGTCTTGGGGTGAAGTACCTGACGTCTGGAGCGAATGCTAAGAAAGAGTTATAAAAAAGATTCAATGGAGCCCATAATCTTTTCTTAATATAGTAGGGTATTAAATTGATGTAGATGTGCTTGATTGAATTGCTTACAAACTATCCCATGTTTACCGAAACGAATATCACCAGTAATCTCTGGTTTCAAATCCTGGAGGATGTTCTACTTCAAGAGCAGTAGACCATGCTTCCGTCATGAGGGAGCGATAATGAGGTTGATCTGAG
>CAIWMF010000073.1 GCA_903913785.1 uncultured Spartobacteria bacterium
CGTTCCTCCCTCCTTGCTAGCAAGGAGGGAGGCTTTTGCTCTCGTGTCATAAAAAGTACTGAGACTTTCTTTTGATGACAATTCGAGAAGATATCAGATTTTTATCTTATAATATTTCATACTGAATCGTCATGAGGCGCTGTGCAAAGCTTGTTAATGCAAGGCGGGTGAAGGATTGTGATGCCGGGTTGTATGTGTACATATTGACTCGCTCGCACCTGCTCGGCTCGCCCTTGCGGGCTGCCCCTAACCTAACGGTTACGGCAGTCTACCCCAGGCTCTCCCGAGCACTGGTGTTGCCCAAATCACCATTCGAGACCAACGCAGTAATAATAGAGCTTTCCACAAGCCGTAATAGATTTAGTGTGAAATATTATTCGGGTTAAGGCTATTTCCACAACTTCCTGCGTAAAATAATTCTAAATTCATGAGGGCAACGCTATATTATGCCAACGGAACATTCTCACTCTCATTTCACTGATCATGGCAAAATAATCAGTCACGCTAATATTCGCTTTTCGTGGATCTGGCTTTTTCCATTGTTAGCATTTTTAACCACAGCTTGGTTTTTTTGGAATAATTGGAGATCTGAAGGGCCTACTATCGAGGTCGAGTTTCATGAAGCTCCAGGAATTCAAGCAAACAAGACGCTTCTTTTTTACCGTGGAGTTGCAGCAGGAGCCGTGACTGATGTCAAGCTTGATAAACACCTTAGCAAGGCCATGGTTCAAATCAGATTAAAAGCATTTGCAGCGCCTCTCTCTCAAGCAGGCACGCTCTATTGGATTGATCAACCTGTGATTAGTTTAGCCAAAACCTCTGGACTGAGTTCTATTATTCAAGGCAATTCCATACAAGCACGTCTTGGAGAAGGACCAAGAACGACACATTTTATTGGCATGGAAAAGATGCCGTTGCATCCCTTAGAAGCCCCTGGACTCATTCTAAAACTGACTGCTCACGAAATTCCTTACCTCGAAGAAGGCTCTCCTATTACCTATCGAGGCATCACTATTGGCGGCGTCATGCGTAAAGAAATATTGACAGATGGAAATTCTGTTGTGATTGCAGCAATTCAAAAACAATACATCGGACTCATTCATAGCAATAGTCATTTCTGGATGCTTCCTGCTGCATCGCTTAAAATAGGACCCAACGGGATTCAAACAGAAATCCAGAATTTGAAAAATATGTTCTTAGGAACTATTGCCGTAGATACTTTTCAAGCACCACAGGAAGAAGTCAAAAACGGAGCATCCTTTAAGCTTGCTTCGGGCGAACAAGAAGCTCGCTCTGGGAACGAGGGAGCAACCTTTCATCTCTATGCTCAAGAAATTCCAACCCTCTATGTGGATGCGCCTGTATTACACCGAGGAATCATTGTTGGAAAAATTGAGAAAAAAGAAATGAATAGTGAAGGCAAACCCTTCCTCACAATTTTTATCAAGCAGGAATTTTTGAGTACACTTCACGAAAAGAGCGTCTTCTGGCGTCTGCCTGGAACAAAAATTCAAGCAGGACCCGGAATCATTAACATGGAGATTTCAAGCCTTCAATCACTTCTCCAAGGAGGTATTGCCTATGACTCATTGACTGCTGATCAAGGATCGGTGGCGGAAGCTGGAAGCTCTTTTCCTTTATTTTCCAATGAACAAGCAGCTCGACTCAGTCCAGAGCCTCTTAAAATGACCTTTGATGATGGACAAGGGCTTCTCGCAGGACAAACACAAGTTCGCTATCTTGGTGTTCCCATCGGCTTGGTAGAAGAAGTCCACATTAAACATCATCATGTCGAGGTCACTGCGTATTTAGCCCCGGGATATGATGTATTACGCAAGCCTGATACTAGTTTTTCTATCGTGCATCCAAAACTCCGACTGGATGGTCTCTCTGGAATCGAAACATTAGTGAGTGGTGTTTACATTGAATGCATTCGCCCTACAAAATCTTCAAAACGCCTTGTCCATTTTATGGATCGAATATGGAAACGAGCTGTCCGAGAAAAAATAGAAAATAAAAAATAGAAATGATTTATGTGGAATCGAATCACTCATTTTTTAAATAAGCAATTTTTTCATTTTCTTTGCTACTTCCTGCCACCAGCACCATCTTCTCTACCGAAAGATCCCAAACTCATTTTAGTTTTTAGCACCACAGGAATCGGCGATAGTTTGTTTGATTCTGCAGCCATTAAAAGTTTAAAGCAGGGATATCCGCACGCAACGCTTGTTGTTGCAGCACATCATCGGCGCCAATCAGTAGCAAGACACAATCCTTTTATTGACCAAGTCTTCCCACTGAGCAAATCACCCATTTCTCAAATACAATTTCTCCTACGCTTCCGCAAACAAAGACCTGACTTAATTGTCGCATTACATGTGAATGAAGAAGCTGTTCCACTCGGATACCTGCTCAATCGCCATTTGTTTTTTGGAGCTATTGAGCGTTGTCAATCCTTTAGCTTCCTTCTCTCACATCCTATAGAAACAAAATATGAAACCCATATTGTTGAGGAAACCTTGAAGGTTGCCATAGCTGCAGGAGGTGCCACGGTGAATCGTGGTATGGTTTATCATGTAGCTCCAGAGGATCTCACGGTCTTGCTCAAGCATCATCCTGGCTTAAAAAAACCATGGATTGTTTTTCAAACAGGCGGAGGCAGAACACTCTCCTGGCGAAACTGGCCTATTGAGTCATACATTCAAGCCATTCAATGGCTCAGCGCCCATTACCATGGACATCAAATTATTTTAACCGGAGGCCACGATAATCGATCGACAGGATATGCTATTGAGGCTGCTACTCCTTGGGTCATCAATCTTGTTGAAAAAACCACCCTTGAGGAAACGGCTGCTCTCTTAACGGGAGCCTCCATGCTTGTGACTACGGATACAGGAGTCATGCACCTTGGCTTTGCTATTGGATGTCCGACCCTGGCACTTTTACACTACCAGAGTCCTGCTTCCATGTACGGGCCACTAGACTACTCGCCAGGACATGAAATCCTTCAACTAGCAACACCAGAAAAGAACTCACCTCTTCAAAAAAATCCCATGAGTCAGATAGCCTTTGAACACGTACGTGCAGCTATGACACGTATTTTGAGCTTATAGTCAAATTATTTTGGTTATAGAGCATTATTGAACACACCGATGTCACAGGAAATATTCCCACTGACTTCGAACCCGCTCTTAATTTTCCTCCTCCAATGATTGAAATAACTACTTATAAAAAATACTCTCAGATTCTATGTTTCATCCTAACTCTTATCTTGATCCTCAAGAGACGGATCATCAGATCCTCTTAAAAAAAAGCATTTATGTGTGGGATATTCTCCCTCAGATTGCCTCCTACCTAGCAGAGCATCTTCAGCCAGCAAATCATGGGATCATCCTGGGACATGCCTTTATAGGGAAGGATGTTTACATTGGAAAAAATACCATCATTGAAGAGGGCGCTATGATTAAAGGTCCTGCCTGGATTGGAGAAGGGTGTGAACTGCGCAAAGGCTGTTATATTCGTGAGAACGTCATTGTTGGAAATCATGCCGTAATTGGTAATTCTTGTGAGTTAAAAAATGCATTCCTTCTCAACGAAGCACAAGTTCCTCATTTCAATTACGTCGGCGATTCTATTTTAGGCTACCGTGCTCATCTTGGAGCTGGCGTCATCCTTTCTAATGTACGTTTAGATCGTCAGGAAATTATCATCAAAACTCCTACGGAAAAAATTTTTACTGGCCTCAAGAAATTTGGCGCTATTCTTGGAGATCGCGTAGAAATTGGATGCAACAGTGTCTTAAGCCCAGGATCGATGATTGGCAGGGAAAGCATCATTTATCCCATGGTCTCATGGCATGGAATCTTGGCTGAAAAAAGTATTGTCAAAAAATAAAGCCCCTCGAATATTTGAAATAAAAATGCAGCTGATATAGCACGTACAACCGCCGCTATCACTCTTTTTAAAATTCTCTCTTCACCTGCTGCCTCGGTTGAGAGAATATCATTGATCATTTCTAAAAAACCAGCAAAGCCACTAGCAGGAACAATGACGGTATTGCGACGGCCTTGCGCTTCTTCAACGATGCGTAAAAATTTCCCACGCTCATTTTTCCGGAGTTGAGCTGTAAAATATTTCCGTTCTACCTCTAGCCCGAATCAACTATGTTTTTTAAGATTTGGATAATTGGATTAAGCTAATGAAAGAGACTTCAATCTTGCGTTGGCAATGACGATAATTTTTCGCATTAATGCAGTCAGAGCGACCATTTTCTTTTTTCCTCTTGCAATA
>CAIWMF010000074.1 GCA_903913785.1 uncultured Spartobacteria bacterium
AAGATGCCTTTGAAGACTAAGGCTATCGTTATTGGGTGATTGGAATGCAGCTATGGCATTTGATGTATCATTGCGCATTGTTTGCCAACTATCATCGACGAATCGACTCTTTGATTTTAGTTGGTTTTGGAACATCATCCAAGATGCATATGCCTGGTGCCCATGAAGAGTTGCAAGATCATCTTTGCTATTATTAGAGGCACTTGCAGCATCTATTAAGCTGTGTAGTGAGTCTTGCGCAAATAGCCATGCAGAAGAGTCAGATAGTAAATTTTCTTTTGGAATATTATGATAGAGTCGAGAAGCAATATTAAGATAATTTTGAGATTGTTGATAATTACCGCTTTCAATAGCTATATTTAAGCGAGTTTGATTAAATTGCTGTAACATTATATTAATAAATTCATTACGTAATGCATTGTTTTCGCTCAAGAAAGCAACTTTCCTATCTGGAGAGTCCATGCTTGTCTTATCATTTAATAATGCAAATTTTTCTGCTGTCTTTACAAATAAAGTGGCAATCTCAGAGTTGTTAGAATTGTTCTCATAGTGGCAGGCTGCTTTTCGATAATACATGGCGGCTTTGAGCAAACAAAGTGTATGATCTAATTTATTCTTTTGAGTAATATCATTTTTTAAATTTTCAAAAGCTTGATGAAGATGTATTGTGCTCTTTTTTAGAAAAACTGGTGATTTTGATGTATCAGTCGACAGAGAACTGTTTCTTGTATGATTTGCTTCTATTAATAGATTAACTAATAGCTCTGCATGATCTGCTTGTAGAGATGGAGTATTTAGAGATTCTGTTCTCTTGGCTGGTGCATGATCATTGCCTGTATCTTTATTATCTAATGTCATTATAGTGAATAATGAAACCATCTTTTCCTTGAATTCTTTATTTAATATATCGAGTTTCTTAATATCAGTTCGAGCATTATTAACAATCTGAGGACATAATAGTTCTATATCGCTGATTAAAGAAGTGATGCTCTCTCTATTGTAAGGAGAATCAAAAGTTTCTGCTTTATTTGCACCCTCTTTCATTAAGGATGCTACTTGCTCATATGCATTTCTAAGATCATAGGCGCTAACCTCAGAGGCATGAGCCGACGTATGTTCAGCTCTTTTAGAATCTAATGCACATTGATAAAACTTTTTTGCTATGCATAGTAATTGTTTTTCAAGTTCTGCCCTTGGATTTAATAATACTCGTGTTGCTAACTCTTGGTTAATATCTAATATCTCTTCTTGAGGAGTAGCTATTAGTTTCACCTTTTTTGAGCTGGAAGTATTTTTTTTAGCCAAGGACAATGAGTCGCCTGAAACAGGAGGAATTTCACTTGTTGTTTTTGAGGGTGTCCTCTGTATGTATTGCTCTTGTGAAGAAGATTTTGAAATTGCAGGTGCAGGATTCTCCTTCTTCTTTGAATTAATATTACTGATCGCAGATTTAATTTCTGGAATATTGTTATTAATTCCTTCAAGCTGATAGAAGACAAGAGCATTATTTTGTATTGGACAATAGCAGGCATCATCTATTTTTTTAAAAACGCCTTGGCAACTTGTAAAAAATTTATTCCTAAAGTCACCCTGCTGGATAGTTGATAAAATCTCACCTAATTTTTGCGACAATAGATGAGCACGACCTTTAATAAGAGAATGTATATCAGGATGTGCATTAATAGCTTTCACAAGAGTCTCATTAAAGAAATCATGGGATATATCTTCTCTAATGTATTTTAAAACATTTTCGTACATTGAGTCGAAAACCGGCAAATGGCCTTCTGCTTCAAGCTGTTGATGTTCTTGGTCTGAACTGCTCGGAAAGCTAGTAAAAAGAGTTTGAGTCCTTTCACGATCTTGATCTGCTGATATTCGAGTTAGAGCATTTCCTCCACGTAAATCTTGAAATTCTTGACAATATGTTTTTTGACGATAGTCATGCCACGCGTTTCCAACCTTGTAGCAACCGTAGGTAGTACCTGCAAAAAGTGTAAGACCTATCAAGAATGAGACAGATGCACTCTCTAAGGTTTCTAAGGAGACTGGTTGGGCAGTGGTATCATCTACTTCATGGAGAGAAGCGTCTGGATTTACGCTAAAGGTTAGGATGCTGCTTTTTAGTAAGGGATCACTTAGAGAAACCCTATTATTGTACAATCTCGTTATCCCTCCTAGTCCGTATATTTCATACTGATCGTGACGAGGAGGCTGCGAAGCCTGATGGGGTACCACCGGCGGCCCAAGAGACCGTGGGGGAGACTGCCCCAGGCTCTCCCGAGCACTGGTGTTGTCCAAGTCACAATGTGAGTCTAACGCAACATCACCCTCACTTCCCGGTCTCCGCAGGTGATCGGTGTGAAATATCCGGGCTAGCTCTGAGCCATCAAGAAACGAATCAGCGTTTGCAAAAAATGCATCTTGAGTGACTCCTGTCGAGCGAACAGATTCTTCCCAAAATTTGTAGGCAAGGGCGTCATAAGCGCTCGTAAAGAGGATTGGTGAATCTGAATCCTCTAAAAGCAATTCATAGTGATAGGAACCTGGTTTGCCAAGACGCACGATAGGATAGAGTGCCGAGTGATTTTCTGCTAGCTCTTCATAAAAATGATAAGGATCCTCGTTTGCACAGCTCTTGAGAAAGAACGTGTAGTTAAGAGCCGTAAGAGATGGAGAAATTGCATCCTCTGCAATGGCATTATTCACATAAAATATGGAGAAACACGAGAATAGGCAAACGACCAAAGCAATAGCGCGCGAGGTTTTCATGATGATGGTTTTGGTGCAGAGTAGGCAATTTATTTACTTTTGCAATCTCTTAAAACTTCAAAAAAGGTGTCACTATCATGACAAGATTATGATCAAGCTCTCTTTTCTCTGCCTGCTCTACTGATGTTTTTGATTTATTCTTGAGTTTCCATCACAAGCATTCGTTCCTCTCTGCTTAATTCTCTCCATATTCCAGAGCGAAGATCACCTAGTTTAAATTTTCCTATAGAAACGCGAAGCAAACGGAGTGTTGGATGTCCAATAGCTGCCGTCATGTGACGCACCTGACGATTTTTCCCTTCTATGAGTTCGATGCCAATCCAACAATCAGGGATGGTTTTCCGAACACGGATAGGTGGCACTCGAGTGGGGAGACTGGGTTGAGGATCAAGTAACCATGCTTTTGCGGGTAAGGTTTTATAATGTTGAATCAATATTCCATTTTCTAATTTTTGCAATGCGCTTGCTGAAGGCACACCTTCAATCTGAGCCCAGTAAGTACGATGATGACCATGGCGAGGATCCAGTAGTTTGCTATTGAGCCCGCGTTCATTAGAAAGCAATAGCAACCCTTCTGAGTCTGCATCAAGACGCCCTAGCGGATAGACACCGGCTGGAAATCCGAATTCTGCTAAGGTGCGATGAGAGGAGCTATCACGAGTAAATTGCGAAAGACAACCATATGGTTTATGAAAAACAAGGAACATAGAAAGTAGAAGTTGACATCGGGCTTGCGGCTATAGATACTACCGAACCTTTAATTTTTATGGAATCATCTTTGGAATCAATTCGCAATATCGCCATCATCGCTCACGTTGATCATGGAAAAACAACCCTCGTTGATCAGCTCCTAAAACAAGCTGGAACTTTTAGAGCTAATGAGGCCAAGGCTTCCGAAGAACGCATCATGGATTCCATGGATCTTGAGCGTGAAAAAGGAATCACCATTAAAGCTAAGAACGCTGCCTTTCAGTGGAAAGAATATCACGTCAATATCGTTGATACCCCTGGGCATGCAGATTTTGGTGGGGAAGTAGAGCGCATCATGAAAATGGTTGATGGAGTACTCTTGGTTGTCGATGCCCATGATGGCCCTCAAGCTCAGACAAAATTTGTGTTAAAAAAAGCTCTTGAAAATGGAGCTAAACCAATTGTGGTGATTAATAAAATTGATCGTGATAATGCACGTCCTCACAAGGTGCTAGACATGGTCTTTGAGCTATTCTTAGAACTCGGAGCCAACGATCAACAACTCGATTTCCCTGTTGTCTATGCCAGCGCCAAGCAAGGCTACGCTAAGAGTGAAATTGATCAAGAGAGCAGCACCATGGAGCCACTCTATGAATCGATCATCAAGCATATCCCCTGCCCTAAAAAAGCGGATGTTTCTTATTTCCAAATGCTCGTTTCCAATCTTGATTGGAGTGATTACTTAGGACGTATTGCTTATGGCCGTATTATTAGTGGTACAATTAAGGTGGGTGATTCTATCGTCTGTATTCATAAAGATGGAAAAAAAGAGAAAAAGAATGTGACGGCTCTTTTTGGTCATCAAGGTTTAGCCAAAATTGAACTCAAAGAGGCCTCTGAGGGAGACATTATCGGCCTTGCGGGCTTTGAAGATGTTTTTATTGGAGAAACCCTCACCGATAGTGAAGAGAGACCAGCGCTGGCTTTTATTGACATAGATCCTCCAACCATCACCATGAAGATTTGTATCAACGATGGACCACTCGCTGGTAAGGAAGGAAAGCTCGTGACGGCACGTCAAATTAGCGAACGTCTCACTCGAGAGACACGGACAAATGTTTCCATCGAGGTTAAAGATACAGATACCGCCGGGCATTTTCAGATTAAAGCTCGTGGAGAAATGCAGATTGCTGTGATCGTAGAACAGATGCGGCGCGAGGGTTTTGAGTTACTTGTTTCGCGTCCCGAAGTCATTTTCAGACGTGATGAACAAGGAAATCTTATTGAGCCCCTTGAAAGCGTCTACATCGACGTCCCGAAAGACAACTTGGGTGATATTTTGCAAAGTCTTGCAGGTCGTAAAGCTGATATTATCTCCATGGATCATCAAGCGCATAGTGTGACCGTAGAAGCCGTTGTGCCAACGCGTGGATTGATCGGTTTTGAAACAGATCTTGTTAATGCAACAAAAGGGCATGGTATCATGTCGCATCTCTTTAAAGAATATGCTCCCTATAAAGGTGAGATCCCCACTCGCAATAACGGCGTCCTCATTTCCATGGAAAATGGAACGAGCATGGCCTACGCCCTTGACACAATCCAGGAACGAGGCCGCCTCTTTATTGGACCACAAGAAGAAGTCTATGTAGGTATGGTGATTGGTGAGAATGCGCGTCCAGATGATATGCCTGTCAATCCTTGCAAAGCAAAAAAGCTCTCTAACATGCGGAGCACAGGTGATGGAAAAGGCATTTCTCTTACTCCTCCACTCAAGATGACTTTAGAGCGCTCTCTCGAGTACATCGCCAATGACGAGTATGTCGAAGTGACTCCTCTGAGTTTACGCTTGCGCAAGAAAATATTAGACGCAACAGCACGCAAACGAATGAGTGCAACACCTGTGATTGCGGAGTAATTTTATCTTCCATCTTTTAAAATTCTATGGGGCGCCAATGGCTCTTAGCAAAACGTGAAGTCTCTTCACTCAAAAAATCAAAAGCAACTGGGAAATTCGTTCGTGAAATCACCATTGCCGCCCGTCATGGTGGCTCTGATCCTACGACGAATGCACGCCTAGCTGCTGCTATTGAGAAGGCAAAACGCGAAAGTGTCTCCCGTGATGTCATTGAAAGAGCCATCCAGAAAGGCTCTGGAACGGGGGAAGAAAAAAGTTTACTCGAGCATATTCTCTTTGAAGGTTACGCACCTCACAAAGTTCCCGTCATCCTCGAGGTTGTAACCGATAATAACAATCGAACCGCTCCTGAAATTCGTGTTCTTTTTCGTGATGCCCAGCTAGGCAATCCAGGAAGCAATAAATTTCTTTTCGATCATGTGGGATTAGTAGAGGCATTCACCAATAATCTCCAATCTGACCTTGAGGAGGCTGCTATTGAAGCTGGAGCGAATGAAGTAGAATCATTAACGCATGCTCAGAATGATGATATTCCTATGGATACTCTTGGAGCTCGTTTTATGACCGAGAGAACGGCTACGCATGCTGTTTCCACTTGGCTTCTGGAACATGGCTGGAAAGTGATTACGAGTGAAATTGGTTACGTTGCAAAAAATTTTCCAATACTTAATGAACATCAACGTCACGAGGTAGGAACATTTTTAGAAAAACTGGAAGAACACGATGATGTTCATCGAGTTTGGGCTGCTCTAGAATAGATAGATTTTCAGGAACCTTCGTTCAGGTGAGCGAAAGAGCCAGTAAATCCGGCTCTAAAATTTGGAAAAATTTTTGAAAAGGATTTTTTCTTAAGTATCCATTCTGCTCCACTAAACGAATACCTTCAGGATAATGCAGATCTCTTTTGACGTTCTGCAAAACGCTCGAGAACAACAAAAAATGAGGGGACTAGCACAACCGCAAGACAGGTAGAGGCGAGCATTCCTGAAGCTACTGCGATACCCAAAGATTGGCGAGCATTAGCACCAGCACCCGATGCAAAGACAAGTGGCAAGACCCCAATAATAAAAGTCAGAGAGGTCATTACAATCGGACGAAACCGATTGATTGCAGCCATCGCGGCTGCTTCGGTGATATCGTGACCTGCGGCACGATATTCACGGGCCATTTCGACAACCAAAATGGCATTTTTGGCAGAAAGAGCAATGAGCAGCACAAGGCCAATTTGAACATAAATATTATTAGCCAAGCCCAAACCACCTAATGCCCCAACCGTTCCAAGGAGTGCAAGCGGGACTGCTAAGATTACGGCAATAGGAGTGATCCAGCTCTCATACTGACCAGCAAGGACCAAATAGACCAGAAGGAGTGCAAGGCCAAAAACAAGATAAGTAGAGCTTCCCGCAAGTTTTTCTTGGTACGACAATGCTGTCCAGGAAGTTTGTGTGCCAGGCATGAATTCTTCATCAGCAATTTTCTGCAACTCATCTAATGCTTCTCCCGAGCTTGTTCCACGGGAAGGAACCCCAACAATGGATGCAGAGGGATAAATATTGTAAAGCGCAATAGTCGAAGGTCCAAAGGAGCGATCGATTTTCACAAGTGATCCGAGAGGCACCATCGAATTGGTTTGGCCATGCACATAGAAATTTTTCATTTTATCTGGACTGGCTCTAAAATCAGTATCGGCCTGTGTAAAAACATCAAAGGTACGTCCATACTGATTATATTGATTAACGTAGGTCGAACCGAGGTAGGTTTGTAGTGAATCTAAAATATCACCAATACTCACACCATAAGTCGCTGCTTCACGCCGATTGATGGTGAGATGACGCTGAGGAATATTGGACAAAAAACTAGAGCTAACTTTTTCTAGCATAGGATTTTTATTAGCACGAGCAGCTATGTTTTGTGCCCTCTTTTGTAATTTCTCATAATTAAAGGATCCATCAATGAGACTGACTTGCATTTGAAACCCCTCAGAAAAGCCCAATCCTTGAATGGGCGGTGGGATAATGACAGTTGAATTGGCCTCTAAATGTGAATCAGCAATTTTTTGAAGATCACTATTAATCATACTCAGATTGCCGCGTGAACCACGACTGCCCCAATCCTTTAAAATAACATAGACAATCCCATCATTGGAATCGAAGGGAGCAATGCCACCCACAATCAGTGTGTTCTTAACAGCTTCTAGCTTTCTTATTTCCTCTGCCATACTTTTCACAACAGCTTTTGTTTTCCCCAAGGCAATGGCTTTAGGAAGATTGGAAACAACAATTAAATAACCTTGGTCCTCTGTTGGTAAAAATCCTGAGGGAATTTTTGTGAGCCCCCAACCTGCCAGAGCAGATAAGAGCAAGCCGAGTAGCGTCACCTTCATACTGTGGATGACTAAAAAACGAATCGTACCCTCGTACCATCTTTCTAGAGGATTGTACAATGCATTAAAGGTACGAAAAACAATATTGAGATGTGCCTTCGGATCACGTGGTTTTAACCAGAGCGCACATTGTGTTGGCTTAAGCGTCATAGCATTCATCGCACTAATGAGAGCTGTACTTGCTATGACAAGGGCAAATTGACAATACATTTGTCCAATCATGCCAGGCATAAAGGCAGCTGGAAGAAAGACAGACATAAGGACCAAGGTGATTCCGATGATGGGACCAAAGAGGCTTCCCATTGCTGAAATAGCTGCATCTTTAGGTGTCGCTCCTTTTTCAAGATGCTGCACAACTCCTTCTACAATGACGATGGCATCATCCACAACAATGCCAATGGAAAGGACTATTGCAAAAAGCGACATTGTATTAATTGTAAAACCTAAGAGAGCCATAGCCCCAAAAGCACCAATAATGGTTACAGGAACTGTTGTCGCAGGAACAAGTGAGGCTCTCCAATCTTGTAAGAAAACAACAATCACAATAAGCACCAAAAGCCCCGCCTCAAGAAGCGTCATATAGACTTCATGTACGGATTCCTCCACGATTGTTGTGGAGTCAAAGGAAATTTCGTAGGTTAAATCTTGTGGGAAATTTTTTGCTAACTCCTGCATCTTCTCTCTAACACCCTTAGCCGTACTAATGGCGTTGGAGCCTGGTAATTGATAAATGGCAAGACCGGCCGCAGGTTTGCCATTAGCTTCAAAAAATTGACTGTAAGATTGAGAGCCAAGCTCAACACGAGCAACATCTTTGAGACGGGTTATTTTCCCACCACTACTGGCACTGGATTTCACAATGATTTCTTCAAATTCAGAAACTTGATTGAGAGATCCATTAGCGGTAATTGAAAATTGAAAATCTTGTTCCTTCTCTGCCGGAGGGGCACCAAATTGACCTGCTGCTAATTCTACATTCTGTTCTTTAAGAGCGTTGATCACATCGGAAGGCACTAGCGACCGCTGCTGCATGAGATCAGGATTGAGCCAGACACGCATGGAGTATTGACCAACACCTAAGACATTGATATTGGCCACACCAGGCAAGCGAATGAGTTCATTTTGTAAATAAATCGTGGCATAGTTACTGAGAAAAAGAGCGTCATATTTTTCTTTTGCTGAGGTCACCGTAATAAGCTGAAGAACGGCTGTTGATGTTTTCTTGGTTACTACGCCTTGGGTTTGGACTGGATCAGGCAACTGAGCAAGAGCAGCAGCCACACGGTTTTCAACTAAGATCTGAGCCATATCTGGATTCGTTCCGATATCAAAAGTGACTGTTAAAATATAAACTCCGGTGCTCGTAGAATTCGACGACATGTAGATCATACCCTGCACTCCGTTCACTTGCTGTTCAATAGGAAGAGCGACCTTCTTGACTAAGGTCTCAGCCGTGGCACCAGGATAATAGGCTGTTACTTGAACAGTTGAAGGGGTAATGGGAGGATATTGTGTGACTGGAAGATTAATAATGGCAACAACACCCAGAAGCATTGTAACAAGTGCAATAACATTGGAGAGAACCGGTCTCTCAATAAAAAATTTCGAAAGCATGATGGTGAGAACCTTTGTCTAAAATAAATGTTTGTATGATACGAATTCCTCTAATAGCACTGCAGAGAGCACCTGCCTGGATATTTCATAATGATTGTAACGAGGAAGCTGCGAAGGTAGGATGGGGTGAGGTAGATGAATTTTTTGACGCAGGACTGTCTGTGTAGAGCCCTCTCCAAGTCACAATGTGAATTTGAGTGACATCCAGCATAGCTTCCCGGCTTCCGTAGTAGATCGGCATCAAACATTCGGGCTAGTCTGCATATTTCATACAGAATGATGCTTGAGTACAAGTTTTAGAACGAATATACCTTTTTTGGATGAATGTTAGGATTTTTGTGCGCAGGAGTTTTTTTTGGCCTAGCAAGGCTTAAAGAGTGTGCTGCTAGCGAGGTAATAGTAGTGATGACAACGTGACTAGCGCGAAAAAGAAGCAAGTACAATTTCCTTAAAATTCATTAGAAAAAGGTACATATATGGCAAGTCATTATTCGCATTTCACTTTATTTCATTCATGATCTCTGCTGACGATTTCACCTATGCACTCGAAAACACCCGTGTGATTGTCGAGCCGAAGAGCACCATTGAGACTTTTGGACAAACACGTTTTCA
Organism: uncultured Spartobacteria bacterium; assembly: GCA_903913785.1. Classification (GTDB taxonomy): domain Bacteria; phylum Verrucomicrobiota; class Verrucomicrobiia; order Chthoniobacterales; family UBA6821; genus CAIWMF01. The sequence goes on from CAIWMF010000074.1 coordinate 9,984, forward strand.
ATTTCAACTTGTGACTGAACCCATGGATGCAGTAGGCATCGTACGCGTTCGCGCAGGCCTCATTCACGCAGAACGCCCACGTATTCTTGCGCCTCAGCATATGAATCAATTTTTATTAGAGGGATTTGGAAAGCACGCTGAGGAAATGATAGAACTTTTTAGAAACTATCCAGAGCACCTCAAAATCCTCCGTTATGGGTTTATTTTTAAAAAAACAGATATTTCTGAAAAACTTTTGAAACAACCCAAAGAAGATGTCATTAGACGCCTGCAAGATGAAATCAATCTGCAAGATGATCAAACAACAACGCTCATAGAAGGGATTGATGAGGCCTGGGAGGCATGTCTTATAAAATTTACCATGGATATGATCCAACGCTCGGCAGCAGGCAATGTGAGTGAATGGAAAAAACGTGGCTTTATTTAGCGTTATTTGCCCCCTAAGAGCAGGAGCAATGATAAAATCTCTTTTTATAGTCAAATTATTTTGAAATTACATGAAAATTAAGAATTTTTACTTATCCCGTGTCTTCTCTATCATTCTTGTCTGAGCCTGTGTTATGTAGGCATGACATCTCACTCTTCCACCTTAAAACATTTTTTTTTACTTTAAAACAACCTCATTTTCATTCTCAACGAGTATAAAATTATAAAAACCTATGCGCTCTTCAAAAATACTCATTCTTTTTCTTGTTGGATTTCTAGTCTTTGGCTCTGTAGCATTTTTTGGCTATATCCTCTTTATTAAACCCTACAGAAACGACACGCTTATAAGTTTTTTTAAAAAAAAGCCTGCAACTCCTTCCATGAAGCATGTTACAGACCCATCAATTGCGAGTTTTGATGCTGCTCTTGGTCTACAAAATAGTGGAAAAATTTTAGAAGCTCAAGCAGCATGGCTCACATGGCTAGCCAACTATCCTAATGCACCTCGAAAAAAAGAAGCCTTGACCTTGCTTGGAAAAGCAAACATGGACTTACTCTCCTCTCCTCCCTCGGAGAGCAAGGAAAATTATACGGTCATCAAAGGTGATTCCCTCGATCGCATTGCACGCAAACAAAAATCTAATCCTGAACTCATTCAACGACTCAACAATCTACCTAATATCAATCTTCAAATCGGCGAAGTCCTTTTCGTTCCAGAGCTCAGTACTGAGCTTCAGATCGACCGTGATGCAGGACTGTTGATTTTAAAGAATCATGGCCAATTTTTAAAATGTTATCCCTTGCTCTCTTATCCCGCTAAAGGAACTCAAAAAAAATCTCCACAAATAACAACAATTCTCGATCGCATCACAACCTCAGAAAATAAACGCACAGCCTTTGGTGACAAAAAATATGCTGCGAGCCAACGTATCATTCTCTTACGCTTTGGTGGAAATATTTTGACTCCTCCTCCTACACAAGTGACTAACGAGAGACCAGCTCTTGACAACAATTCAACAGCTAAGACCCCAACGAGCGGACCTAATACCACATCTCCAGCTATGCCTGCTGGCTTTGTCATTTCTACTGATGATATGAAGGAAATATTTCCTTTCCTCAGCAAGGACACATCTGTCAGGATTGACTAAACTTTTATATATACCTTGACGGCATCAATTTTTGGATTGTTTCACGTTTTAGGTTATATGATGTTGCTTCATGATTACTGACCTTTTGCCTCTATCACTTTTTCCTTCAATTTACCATGACACCTATACCCCTTGATTTTGAAGAGCCCTTGCTCGAATTAGAAAAATGCCTAGATGATTTAATTTCTCGCACACCTGAGGATATTGATCGTATTTCTTTCATACAGGAAAAATTAGAGCTCATGCGCACTGATCTCTACAAAAATCTTACTCCTTGGCAACGTGTTCAAATTGCACGTCATCCCTCACGCCCTTATGCACTAGACTATCTAGAACATTGTTTTAGTGATTTTGTGGAATTACACGGCGATCGTTGTTTTGGCGATGATAAAGCAATGCCAGCAGGTTTAGCTCGTCTTGGAAAATATCATTGCGTTGTTATTATGCAACAAAAAGGACGTAACGTTAAAGAAAACGTGCTGCGTAATTTTGGCAGCCCCCATCCTGAAGGATATCGAAAAGCTCTTCGGTTAATGAAATTAGCCGAAAAGTTTTCTCTTCCTATTATCACCTTCATTGATACTCCTGGTGCCTATCCTGGAATCGGTGCTGAAGAGCGACACATTGCTGAGTCTATTGCGGTTAATCTTCGAGAAATGATGCTGCTAAAAACTCCCATTGTATCTCTCATAATCGGCGAAGGCGGCTCTGGAGGCGCTTTAGGAATAGGGGTCTCGGATAAATCCCTCATGCTAGAAAACGCTTACTATTCTGTGATTAGCCCTGAGGGATGTGCTGCCATTCTTTGGAAACATCGCAAACATGCACCAGAAGCAGCAGCAGCACTCAAGCTCACAGCGCAAGACCTAGCAAGGCTCGAGCTCATTGATGGTATTATTCCTGAACCCCTGGGAGGAGCTCATTATGACGTTGCCACCGCAGCCACAGAAGTAAGCAAAGCTATTTTACACGCATTAAAAGAATTAAAACAGAAGTCGCTCTCCAACCTGCTCAAGGAACGTTACGCTAAATTTCGTAAAATGGGTATATTCTCAGAGTGATCTTTATGTTCTTTCGAGGAAAAAGGACAGGGATGAAAAACCAAGGTAATTTCTCCTTGAATTGTTTTTTGAGAGAAATACTCGATTAGCGTCTCCGGAGTTCCATGACAATATTCTTCAAATTTTTTACTTAACTCTCTAGCAACACAAAGATGGCCCTGCGGCATGAGTAGCATAAAATCTTTTAACGATGCTAAAAGACGATGGGGGGACTCAAAATAGACTGACGTCATCCCCCTTGCTAAGGCAGTTTTGATTTCTGACCGTCGTTTAGACCCAGAATTAGGAAAAAAACCGCCAAAACAAAAAGGAACTGGTGGCAAACCACTCCCTACAAGGGCAGTGGTCACTGCTGAGGGACCAGGAAGAACAGTATAGGGGATTTTATTTTCTAAACATGCTCTGATAAGACGATACCCAGGATCACTGATGGAGGGTGTTCCAGCATCAGTAACCATCACCACCTCTCTCCCCTCACGAAGTGCCTGCAAGATCATGGGCAAACGTTGTTTTTCATTATGCTCTTGAAAACTCACTGTCTTTTTACGTAGTTGGAGGTGCTTGAGTAATTGTTCCGTACGACGCGTATCTTCGGCCACAACAAGTTCACACCCTTTAAAAGCAGCCTCTACACGATGAGAAAGATCTCCAAGATTGCCAATAGGCGTTGGTAAAATAGACAGCATGAGAAAGTAATCCTATCTTTGAGAAATCAGACGACAAGGAAAACTCTTTACCCTCATATTATACTTGTTGCGACGAAGACTTGGTGACGAATTAGGATCAAATGTTCGGGTTAACCCGCATATTTCATACTGATCGTGACGAGGAGGCCGAGAAGGCTGATGGGGTAAGGCAGACGAGCATTTTGACGCCGGGCTGTATGTGTACATACCGCCCAAGTCACAATGTGAGTCTAACGCAGGATCCATCTGCTTTCCCGGTCTCCGCAGTAGATCTGTGTGAAATATTCGGGTTAACGAGCCCTCAAGGAATTCACACTTGTTAAAATACCAGCAATCATAGAATAGGCTACTACACCGACGAAGAGAGCAACTAGGAGAATCACCGCAGGTTGAATGAGCGTTGTGAGATATTGAATTTTAGAAGAAAGCTCTCGGTCATAACGCTGTGCGGCACGACCCAAAGCTCCGGCAATATCACCTGTTTGTTCACCAACACTTAAAATATCAATCATCACTGGTGGAAAAAACCCGACTTTTTTCATAGACCGCTCCAAGCTATAGCCTTCACTCACAAGTGCAGCAATCTGTCCTAAAAGCGCTCTTAAAAATACATTTCCTGTAGCACCATGAAGAAGATGAATTCCTGTGAGAATCGTGACACCATTGGAAACAAGGGTTGATAATGTTTGTAATATTTCAGCAAAAAATTTTGTCTTTAATACAGCTCCTACAACCGGAATATCAAGCATGGCCCGATGCGACCAAGCTTTACCAGCTGGCGTTTCTAAAGCCATTCGCAGCCCGAGAAATACTGCTCCCAGGCATGCCATTAAGGCCCACCACCAATGCCCACAAAACTCACTCACGCTGATTAAGCATTGCGTGATGAAAGGGAGTTTTTGACCTGATTTGCCAAGCAGCACGGAAAGCTGAGGCACTAAAAATGTAAGAAAAATAAACATCAGAAGAATTGCGGATGCAAAAACAATACTAGGATAAACGAGTGATGAAGTTACCTTCTTGCGGAGTTCTTCCATCATTTCTAAATGAGCACATTGACGCTTTAAAATCTTTGGTAAAGCTCCACTGGCCTCGCCTGCTGCTACCAGATTGCAATAGAGAGGATCAAAAGACTCGCCGCAATCACGCAATGCTTTAGAAAAACTAACCCCTTCTCGCACTCGAGCACGTAAAATGGCAGCAACAGTTTTAACGGGTGATTTTTCTTGCCGCTGCTCAATAACCTTCAGTGCTCCTTCAAGCTGTAAGCCAGCCTCCAAAAGCTCAGCTAATTCTTCTGTGAAAAAAAGGAGTTGCGGAGTATTGAGTCGCGTGAGGTGTACATTAGCTACTGATGTCGCAGGCGACTGATCTGTTGTAGAAGTTTTTTTAGAAATTGTTTTACCTTCCTCATAGAGTGACTTGGGTTGCATCCCTCTGAGTCGTAAAATACGGTAAGCTTCGCTTTGTGAGGTTGCCTCAAGTGATCCGCTTACTTCGTTGCGCGATGCCTCAAAAGCTTGGTAATGGAAGAGGGGCATGATACTGATGAGTTGAATGTTACCAAAAAAATTATTTTTAAAAGCATGGAGTGAACCTTGATCATTCACAAACAATTGAAA
>CAIWMF010000075.1 GCA_903913785.1 uncultured Spartobacteria bacterium
CTCACTGCCTCAGCGCATCTACTTTGTAACGCATCCTCATGCTATCACCGATCTAGAACTTCTGAATACTGCAGCAGCGCTAGCCCGGATATTTCATACTGATCGTGACGAGGAGACTGTGAAGGCTGATGGGATAAGGCAGACGAGCATTTTGACGCCGGGCTGTATGGGTACATACCGCCCAAGTCACAATGTGAGTCTAACGCAGGATCCATCTGCTTTCCTGGCCTCCGCAGTAGATCAGTGTGAAATATTCGGGCTAGCCCATGCGCGTGGTATTAATCTGCCTTTACCTCACATAATTATTCAACTTATTTCAAGCATAGCAGATAAGATTCCCAAGCTTAGAAGAGCTCTTCCAAGTCTTGGCCGTGATCGTGTCAGAGAAATATTTGCAAAACGCTGGGTTATTGACGGAAGTGCTTTTGAACGAGATTTTCACTGGAAAGCTCACAGAGAACTCTATGAAACCTTAGAAGAGACAATGATCTGGTTGCAACAATCTGAAGATATACCCCTTAGGAATAGAAAGTAGGTTTTTTACGCTAAATTTTTTAAAAAAGCTCTAACCCGCATATTTCATACTAATTGTGACGAAGAGACTGTGAAGTCTGATAGGGTAACACCGGCGACCCGAAGAGACCGCGGGGAGACTGCCCAGAGTTTCCAGGATCTTTCTCTCTTTCTTTCTTTGAAGCAGCCCTTCAAAGGGCAAGAACGAGCTTCGCCAAGCGAATCAACGCAGACCTACCATTTTAATACCTTACTGTATGAGCACAGCCCTCCCCAAGTCAAAATACGAGTCTAACGCAGCATCTATAAGGCTTCCCAGCTTCTGCCGTAGATGAGTGTGAAATATCCGGGCTAAGGCGAGTTTGGGACGCTGTAGGCAATATCATGTGCATAGGGATAAAGATTCACCACATAAAGACCCTTAGAAGATCCGGTAGGATCGACTCTTTTTTCTTTAGCATCAAGGATTTTATTATACGCTTCACAGGCAATTCTTGTAATTCTCGAATGCATATGAGGCTCCCCTTCATATTGCTTCATGAGAGTGTAAATTGATTGTAATTCGTCCAATCTTTCTTTGACAAAAGGCTCCGTGCTGCTTTGAGAAGAGAGATGTTGCTTGAGAAACAAGTAGTGATTTTTAATATCCTCTAATACATTGTTAAAATTTAACTGAGCACTCGTATTTCTTAGACCAGTTTTAAAGGTGCAGCCTGTTTGTAGAGGAGCATTTAATTCTGTCCCATATTTGATATCAGCAAGGCTTTTCAAGCTTAAATAGCGAGCATGCACATAATCATTAAAATGTTTTGGCAGATAGGCCGACTCATTTAATTGATACAGGACTTTAAAAGCACGACCTTCACCACCTGCGTTAGCCTTAATAGCAGCTCTCTCTTCTTCTGTTATTTCGGAATGAGGTTGCGTAACAGAAGGTTCATTATTTTCCGAATGAAGGTTCTCTAGGCTATGAGATGCTAGACTTCCGCTCATGACTCTTCCTACCAAGTCATGCGTAGATTGAGCTGTAGTCATGACAGAGCTAGATAAATTATGCAGTCTATGGTGAACAGCTGCCTGAGCAGCATAATAGCCAGCTAATGAAAATACTTCCTTGACCATATCGTGCGTACCGGGAAGACCTGCCATACTCATTGTATTATCGATCATACTACCAAAAACAGTATCGCCTACATGGTCTGCTAGCATGCCCCCTATAGTTTTATTCACAGAAATGTTGGCAGCAGCATCACTACTAATCTGTGCGACTGTATGGCTTTTACTACTAAGATTCTTATCAATGAGAGCATCCCAATAACCTGTTATCCAACCAACAGTTCTACCCGCAAGAATCCCGGCTCCGATACCCACTCCGAGAGCTCCAACGGGAACTAATGCAGCACCAAGTGTCCCTGCGCCAACAAGAGCCATTCCGTGATAAAGTGCTGCATGTGTTACCGCAGGTCCAATCCCATACCCTTTTAATAGAACAGCAGCCTTGATCAGATTGCCAGGAGTACTCAAGAGCTTTTTTCCTGTATCGAGTAACGTTTTAAGAGAGCGTTGTTCTTCAAGAGAGAGTGTTTCATATTTTCGCTGAGTTTCACGTTCTAAATCAGAATCCACATGATCATGACTATCTGTGAAAGAAGTGTTCAGGAGGTTAGGAATCAAATCAATAATATGTGTCATGCTCGCATTACATTGATGAATGATCGATGCTACGTGTTGACATGTTAATGGGCTACCTACTTCATGCATAAGGACTCTCTTTGCTAATTCATCACCATAGGCAGCTTTGATTGCTTGAGAAAAGTGATGCCAAGTTCTCTCTGATTCTTCTTTACTCGGTAGGTGATCTTGAGCAATCACTTGACACTCTTGATCACATAGCAAAAATTTCTCCTTTTTTTCCACTCTTAAATCTAGGACAAGAAAAGGATCGAGTAAATTTGCAGCATGGTTAGTTGTGTTTTCAAGGAGCTGCAAGGAGGCTTCTAAGAGTGGCTCTCTATTGACTAGAGTTGCTGTGTTATCAAGTGTTTCTAATAAACTCTCTACATGAGGATGCACCTTAGAAAAAGAGAGATTGGCTGCAGAGTGATCGGTCGGCAATATGCTTAAATCGGAAGGAAAAGAGGATATCGTTTTCTCTAGGATTTCTTGTGGGCTTGCTGGTAGAATCAGAGTACGAGTGAATCCGTTGGCTTGTAAAATCTCATGCTGAGCATTCGTTGGGACATGAGTTGGGTTGGTTTTTTCTGATATCTGCATAAATAAATAAAAAAATGAATATGCGTTCATCAGAAATAAAAATTAGGAATGTTTACAATGACAATACATTTTTTTATTACTATTTTTGTAATTTTTCTCAGCATACGAAGTACTCTTGCCGCAACACCAATGACAACCTCTAAACAGGATGTCAAAAATAGATCATCTTCCCTAGCACCAGTTTTCGACTTTTCCAAGGACCGTGGAGAACAACAATCCCTTGCTCCTACTCTTGCTGCAACAAGTCATGATTTAGCTAATCAAGCGTCTTCTGAAAAATTACCCCAAGTTTCTGCCGCTATTTTACGCACACAGCTTCAACAAGAAACAGATCCAACCAAACGCCATGAAATAGCATTACGCCTCGCAGAAATTCTACTCAAAGAAGGACGTCCTTCTGAGGCACTTTTTATCTTAGAGTCAAAGGATATTGTCTCTACGCAAACAGAAAAAATCGACGAACTCTTCTTATTTTGGAAAGGTCAAGTTTTACTCGCTCTCAAACGTCCGAACGAAGCAACTCCACTACTAGAACAATTCCTTGAAAAATTGTGCACCAAAGGTAAAAGTCAAGCTCCCTCTCAACAGCTGCAAGATTATATCCAAGCCTCAAAGATTTCATTAGCTCGTGGATACCGTGCCCAAGGTGATTTAGCAAAAGCACTATCCCTTCTTGAGGGTATTGCTCCTAATGGGCCGATGACTGCCCTCGCAATGCAAGAAAAAGTATCAGTATTACTTGCCCTGCATAAGTATGGTGATGCCGAACAAATTTTTAAAACAATTCCTCCTCAGACACTCGTCGAACAACCCCAGCTTGCCTATCTCTTCGCTCTATCTGCAGCGCAACAAGGAGATAATAATGAGGCTCTTAAGAGATTTCATAAAATTACTGCTCTCGATCCTTGGACATCTTCTGCAGTTGTTTTAGGAATAGTTGATTGTAATCTATCTGTTCATAAACCGGCAGACGCACAGTTAATATTAGAAAAATATTTACAAGAGAACCCACAATCACCGCGTGTGCCAGAATTGATAGCTCAATTAGAACACCTCTATCTATTACAAAATAATAATGATATGACTCTCTTTCAAAAGTGGTCAAAAGATACGACACAACCATGGCGTGCTTCCTACGCAATGTTACCTTATGCCCGAACCCTACAGCGCCTTGGCCATAGCGATAAAGCGAATGACTGTTTCACCACTTTTTTAGCAACATATCCTCATCATGCTCTCAGAGATGATACCGCTTTAGAACTTGCAGAGAGCAAACTCTTACAAGGGGATGCTCAGGGAGCTCTGAACTATATTGTCGATCGCCCAGATTTATCCTCCAGGATGCGAGCGCGCTATGCTTTTGAACGTGGTTTAGTGCAGTCGGCATTAAAGAACCCTGAACTAGCTGAAAAAGCTTTTAATGAGGCAGCTTCTTTTGATCCAGAGCTCTCCTCAGAAGCCTTATATAATCAATCACTCATTGAGATATCCTCATCCAACATGACGGCTTCTCCTGCTCTTAAAAATACAAATGACCAAAAGGCTCATGAGCACGAAGAATATCTAGCTGTGCTTTCCGCAGATCAAGGTACGCGTCAAAGCGCCTTAGACGTGATACAAGGTGCTCGCAATTTTCTTAAAAAATATCCTAAATCTCTCTTTACAAGCGAAGTGAGGATGAAGCTTGGCGAGGCGTTGCTCATGTACGGTAATGTGCGAGAAGCCCGCCTCGAACTAGAAACAGTTGGCAAATTAGAACCTTCATCCGAGCTTGGACGGCAAGCATTGTTTTTGGCTGCTCAAGCTGCATCGCGAAGCATGGATCCGAAGTCCATGGATGATGCTTTAATGCTTTTAGAACAAGTCGCTCAGAATACTCATGCCGGTACTGATGCCTGGCAAGCCCGATTGGATCAGGCTGCATTAAAAAATGCACAAGCATTACCACTCGAAGCTATTGCTATTTATGATCAGATTTTATTCTCTTCTGAACCTTCCTCTCAATTGCGCCATACAGCACAAATGGCCAAAGGAGATACACTCAATGCACTTGGTAATAAAGACCGTGCAAATTACCAAGCGGCTAATCACGTCTGGCGGCAACTAGCTGATGAACCGAAGACGTCGCCGTACTGGCGCAATCAGGCACTTTGTAAAATAGGGTTAACTGATGAAAGATTAGGTGATATTGATTCTGCTCTTGCCGCTTATTATGAAGCACTCAAGACTCCTTTAAATGAAGAACCCGAAACCCTCTGGCATGATAAAGCTGCTTTTGAAGCAGCGCGATTATTAGAATCAAGAAAAGAATGGAGTGAAGCAATTAGACTGTATCAACAAATTATTTCCGAAGGTGGTCCTCGTGCTAGCGAAGCTCAGGAAAGAGTTAGCAAGCTCCGACTGGAAAATTTCCTCTGGGACAAATAGATCTTGCCCGGAAGTGAACCAATGTGGAAAAGGAATTTTTATTTCCTTGTCTCATCTGTTAGAATTTGAGGAGAGGTAAAAAGGTAACAAAAAAATGAGAGGTCCTTTTATTAAAGTTTTCGCCTTCAGAAAAATAGAACTAATAAGAACTCATCATAATATACAAAATTTATCTTTTTAGTGCAATTTGACTATATCATTAGTAATTTTATCGCTTGACTATCAGCATCCTATCGTGAAAAAAGCCATCACATCTCTTAGATAATACAATCCTAAATTTATCCAAAACAATAATCAACGCTCTGACCCTCTTATGACTGAATCCCTCAACCTCTTTATCCCTGGTCCTGTCAATGTTTCTCAAAAAACCAGAAATGCTTTTTCCTCTCCTATAATCGGTCATCGTGGGGCTGATTTTAAAAAACTCTATGCCTCATGCCAACCCAGACTTCAAAAACTTTTTGGAACGAAGCGTCCTGTCTATATTTCAACTTCTTCTGCATGGGGTGTTATGGAGGCCACAGTGCGTAATCTCATCCAACCATCAGAAGGAAAAGTGCTCAACTGTATGAATGGTGCTTTTTCTGATAAATGGTTTGATGTTTCGAAACGTTCTGGTTTTCAGGCAGAGAAGCTACAAGTCGATTGGGGCCAGCCTATCACACCAGAACTATTACGTGCTCGACTTGAAAAAGGAGACATAGATCTTGTGACTCTCATTCATAACGAAACCTCTACAGGCGTGTTAAGCCCTTTAAAAGAGCTTTCTGAAGTTACGCAAGAATTCCCAAATGTTTTTTTTGTTGTTGATACGGTATCCTCGTTTTCCACCATGCCCATTTCCATGGATGAATACGGTATTGATGTGATGTTAACAGGGAGTCAAAAAGCTTTAGCACTCCCTCCGGGAATAGCTCTTTTTTCTGTTTCCCAAAAAGCCATGGAACGTGCGAAAACAACACCAGGACGTGGATATTATTTTGATTTTCTTGAGTTTCAAAAAAATCATGAAGACGATATGACCCCAAGCACCCCATCCATTGGTCACATCTATGCTTTAGAATCAAAACTCGATGATATTTTTCAAGAAGGCTTACAAGAGCGATATGATCGCCATGCGCACACTAACAAGATGGTTCATGATTGGGTTAAGGAGCGAGGATTTGAATTTTTTGCACCCCAGGGATATCGATCCCTATCCCTTACCTGCGTCAAAAATATTAAAAATATTGATGTCTCTGCGTGGATCTCTCGTCTTAAGGCAAAATATCACTCTATTATTGATGGCGGTTATGGAAAAATTAAAGGAACAACTTTCCGAATCTCTAACATGGGAGATGAAACAGAGCAGACAATAGCCGAGCTACTCACAAGGCTTGATGATGTCCAATAAAAGTAGAGCCTTTTGCATGATTCTCAATTATTGAAGATAGGTTTTTCTTAGCTAGCCCGCATATTTCATACTGATTCGTCGCGAGGCGCCGCGAATCCTGATGGTGACAAGGAAGGTGATGGATTGCGACGACGGCTGTATGCTTCATATTGACTCGCTCGCACCTGCTCGGCTCGCCCTTACGGGCTGCCCCTAACCTAACGGTTACGGCAGTCTACCCCAGGCTCTCCCGAGCACTGGTGTTGCCCGAGGAGCCATTCGAAGCTGACGCAGTATCCATTAGGTGTTCGCAAGCCGCAGCAGAATCGGTATGAAATATGCGGGCTAGCCTTCCTCTTTCTTGAAATTATCAGGCGCAGACTGATGGATTTTTTTTTCTGGAGGCTCTTGAATTTTTGGAAGAACCGGGATTTGAAGAATTTCTCGCGTTAATTCATCTTTCGCATTTTGTAGTTCACCAAGCAATTTTGCACAACTACGTGCGATTAAAGGAAGTTTTTTAGGACCTACTAAAATAAAGGCAAGAATTAGGAGAAAGGTACATTCAGGTGCAGCCGGAAGTCCAAAAGCCAATACTAGTATCATCATCTCATGATTCCATTCTTATTGTTGCTAACACTTATATTGGAAAATTTTATGAGGCTATATAGATGACCAGCTATTGAAAGGATGAGTAACAATATCTGATCGTATTTTTGTGAAAAGTATCACTAAAGTTTTTAATGATTACTGATCTGCAATAAAAATATTTTAAGAATTTAATTTGCAGGAGCTGCAATACGAAAACCAATATAGTCTCGTTTGACGGAGCCATCGATGACCATGACTGTCGTGTTGGCGAATTGTTCCGCTCCTGTTGGACATTGTCCCTCTTTACCCCAACATCCACCTCTAATAGGACGAGTTACTCCAGCATATTGCCACTGTAAGAGAATATGA
>CAIWMF010000076.1 GCA_903913785.1 uncultured Spartobacteria bacterium
ATTTCGTGCAGGTATTCGTGAGGAGGTTTTAAACGACCTCAATGTAAATGCCATCGAAACATTCAATGCCGCCGTCTCGCTCAAAGCCTTTAATAAAGATGCTTCGAGCTATGCAAAACGTCGGGGGCTTGCTGGAACAGCTGCTAGTGATGCTCATTATGCCTCAGTGGTCGGTGTGAGCTCCACGATTTATGACTTACCTACCTTGTCTCTACCAGCTCTTTTACAAGCTATCCCGAGCGGTGGGACACTTGCTGAATCGTACTTGACGTTTCAACAAGGCCTCGAAAAAAGTCTTGGGAATTGGTTTCGATTATTTCGTTCCACGCCAAAAAAACCACATAACTAAAATAGTATGTCCCACTCAATACCAAACAGCACCCAAAAATACCAAGGCACCATCACTCCAATCATTGTAGGCACGGCAGAGATCTAACCCGCATATTTCATACTGATTCTGCTGCGGCTTGCGAACACCTGATGGATACAGCGTCAGCTTCGCATTGCTCCTCGGGCAGTATGAGACATACAGCCGTCGTCGCAATCCATCACCTTCCTTGTCTGCATAAGGATTCGCGGCGCCTCGCGACGAACCAGTATGAAATATGCGGGCTAAGGTCCTATTGCTTTCAAGAATTCACGAGTTACGGAAGTCCCAGCTCAATCTTTAGCAAAAAGAGAGACCTCAGGAGCAACAAGAATACCAGGAATAAAAACCTATCATCCCTTCCGTGGATCCTCTCCCAATGATGACGCTCAAGAGCCCTCTTCACTTGACAAAGGAAACATATCAGTAGTGATCCCAAAGACTCTAAAAACAGATAGCAAGGGCCTGCGTGCAGCTAAAGAAAAGATAAAAGCGATGGGTGCAGAGTTGTCAACGCTCATGCATACAAAAGCAGACAAGCCTAGCCATGCTTTACAAAAAGGTAGCGACGCTACTCCTTCTGATACGGACCTTAGTGAGACGCATGATATTGCACCATGGCATTCAAGATACCGGCTTCATCCTGATGGCTCTCGTGATGATAGTATTGGAGAGCTTGATATGCATGGTGATCCACTAAAGAGATTTCCCTAATCTTAACCCGATCGTCATTTTACTCTCACCGCATTTTTACGATCGAGCTTGAGTACTCCTCCTACGCGAAGTTCCATCACCCTTTTAGGATCTGAGATTTTTTCTCCTGACCAGGTTACACTCCCCCCCTCAATGAGCCGGCGTGCATCACTACGTGATTTGCTAATGCCAAAGGATTGTTGAAAAGCCTCCACAACTAAAGAGGTTATATCGCGAGGTTGATTGGTCGTTGGAAAATATTCGGGAAGTTCTGCAGCCTCTAGATCACGTTTTGAAAAGCGCAGGTCAAATTCCCTGCGTGCTTCCTCTGCGAGTTGAGTGGTATGGTAGCGACTGACAATACGCTCTGCTAATGATCTTTTAGCCTCCATGGGATGGAGGGAATGATCACAGATTTCGCCAAGGAGAAGTCGGTAGTAATCATGCATCAAGGAGTCAGAAATACTCATGAGTTTTCCAAACATGCTGCTCGGATCTTCCTCAACACCGACGAAATTTCCAAGACTTTTACTCATCTTCTGCACGCCATCAAGTCCCACCAGCAAAGGCATAGTCATCACGACTTGTTCACTTTGTTGTTCCTCACGCTGAAGATCGCGTCCCACAAGCAAATTAAAGAGCTGATCAGTCCCCCCAAGCTCGACATCAGCCTGGACCATAACCGAGTCCCACCCTTGCATGAGCGGGTATTGGAGTTCATGAAGATGAATGGGATGAGCTTGATCGATACGATTGCGAAAATCCTCGCGTTGGAGGACTTGTTGTAAAGTGATGCGACTATTGAGCCTAATGACCTCGGCAAATCGCATCGGGGCCAGCCACTCGCTATTAAAACGAATTTCTGTCTTTTCAGGATCTAAGACTTTAAAAGCCTGTGCTTGGTAAGTTTGGGCATGCTCTAAGACCTTTTCGTGGGAGAGAGGAGGTCGCATTACAGAACGACCGCTAGGATCGCCAATCATCGCAGTATAGTCCCCAATGATGAGTAGAGCATGGTGACCTAAGTCCTGGAATTGTCGTAATTTTTGTAAGACAACGGTATGTCCTAAGTGAATGTCCGAGGAGGTAGGATCAACACCCAGTTTGACTCTCAAGGGAATCCCAAGGGAAAGTTTTTTTTTGAGTTCGTACGGGCTATGGACTTGAACAGAGCCGGTGATGAGTTGTTCTAGTTGATGGGTAAAAGATGCCATAAAAAAGGAAGCTTACATGATCTCTCCAATAACGCTACCGTAGAAAATCAAGTCTCTATTACAAAAACCTCGATCAGTATGAATAAAGAGCAATGCATTCTTGCATTGCAAGGCTTCCACTGCTATCAATCTGAACATGATTTCTTTTTCCTCATCTTCCTTTTTTTTAGCATTCGGAGTTCCCAGCGGCCAGGACCTTGTTCTCTGGCTTCTCATTGTTCTTGTGGTTTTTGGGGCAAAGCGTCTTCCAGAAATTGCACGGAGTCTTGGTCAGAGTGTTAATGAATTTAAAAAAGCAAAACAAGAATTTGACGATCAGGTTTCCTCGCCTTCTTCACTAGCAGGAACAACGACTCCTCCTAGCACTCATGGTCACACGCCAGCGAGCGAAGAAATACCCAAGCAGAGTTAGACGCTCTTGTGCTTGTGGGTTCTTTTTCTTACTTAGAAAATTTGAGGGAATATTTTAGGGGAATTGTTTTCTTTGTTACCCTATTTACATCGCTCCTCCAAGCGGATCTAGAGTACCCCGAGGACGCTCATGTCTCTGCCGTTGCAGAAACGAATTCGATTGCCCAGACCTCATTAACCCGGATATTTCACACCGATCACCTGCGGAGACCGGGAAGCCAGATGGATGTTGCGTTAGACTCACATTGTGACTTGGACAACACCAGTGCTCGGGAGAGCCTCGGGCAGACTGCCACAACCGTTAGGTTAGGGGCAGACCGTAAGGGCGAGCCGAGCAGGTGCGAGCGAGTCAATATGGACTCATACAGCCCGGCGTCAAAATGTTCGTCTGCGTTGACTCGCTTGGCGAAGCTCGTCTCGCCCTTTCAGGGCTGCCTAAAAGAGCCTGCAAACTCTGGGCAGTCTCCCCCGCGGTCTCTTGGACCGCCGGTGGTACCCCATCAGGCTTCGCAGCCTCCTTGTCACGATCAGTATGAAATATCCGGGTTAAGAACGTCTCCAACTCCTCTTATCATAGCTTGCTATAATGTCGAGAATTATCTAACAATGCCACGTTGGATCAATGGTCGCTTTCGTACTAGTGCAGGGAAGCCAGAGAATCAAAAACAAGCGATTGCCACTATTCTTGCCACATTACATCCCGATATCATTGGGCTTATGGAAATTGGTGACTTGCGTCAAGTCCATGACCTCGAGCGCCACCTACATCATGTTGGTCTGGACTACCCTTACTCGGAATATCTCCAAGGATGGGATAAAGAAAGACATCTCCTTTTACTCAGTCGCTTCCCCTTGGTAGAATGTCATTCTCAGGCCATGATCCCTCTTCTTGTCAATGGGAAGGCAGAACATAGTCCAAGAGGTATTATTGATGTGACGGTGGAACCACAACCAAATATTCGACTTCGCCTGATCGCCCTCCACTTCAAATCAAAAATTCCTGTTCCCGACTATGACCAGGCTGCCTTTCGAGCTGCTGAAGCACACTATCTTAAATCTTACGTTCAGACGATCATGAGAGAGGATCCTAAGACATATCTCTTGGTCATGGGAGATTGTAATGACACTAAAAATTCTAAACCTCTCTTTACCTTACTTGGAAATGTGAAAAAGCCAGGTCCCCTACAAGCACTC
>CAIWMF010000077.1 GCA_903913785.1 uncultured Spartobacteria bacterium
CAAAGTATTGATTTATTTACTCAGTCGGCAAGCTTGTACAAAGAAGCTGCAGAGGCAGGGGCTTCAGGTCTGCATGACAAAGCAAGGCACCTTGGTAAGGCAGGGCTTACTTTTTCTGACGCAGCTAGGGAAGCGCAAAATAAAAATCCTAAGCAACAACGTATTAGTTTTTTGACTCAGGAGGCAGAATTGCACCAACAGGCCGCAGAGACTGCAGGTAAGAATGAATAAGGCAGGGAATTAGTAGATTGGTATGAAATATCCGGGCCAACACCAAAGAAAACCCTCATTTTCATGCGTGATGAGTATATCTTGAGATAGCACTCAGTCTTCGGCCCTGCTCTTTCTAAAAGTCCTTGCGTTCTCTCATGTCATTTCAACGTAATTTGACTATACCACACACTCCTGACCATCTACTCTTTCTGCCTATGCCTGGTATTATCATTCGACCTCGAGCACGTATCCTTCATGGGCATGATTGGGTTTATAGCTCAGAGGTCCTTAAAATATATGGGAACCCACAAGATGGAGAGGTGATTTCGATTAAAGATGGCCGCGATCGGATGCTTGGAAGCGCTATTTATCAGAGTCAATCACAAATTATCGCGCGTCGTTTTTCCTATCAACGCCAAGAGTTAGATCGTGATTTTTTTATGCGTCGTGTGCAACGTGCACAAGAATATCGAGATCGTATAGGGATCGATCCCTTGGTGCGCCGTGTTCTCTGGAGTGAGAGCGATGGAGTACCTGGCTTGATAATCGATCGCTACAATAGCGTTGCGGTTATGCAAACATTGACCCTTGCCATGGATCAACGACGCGATTTGATCGCAGAAGTTGTGAAGGAAGTCCTCGGAGTAGAAACAATTATTGAACGTAATGATTCTTCTTCTAGGAAACTAGAAGGTTTAGAAATGCGCACTGGTGTTCTTCTTGGAGAAACCCCCAAGGAGCAAGAGGTCATGATTGGAGGGATGATTTTTTTAATGGATTTTTTACAGGGTCAGAAAACGGGGTTTTATCTCGATCAAGTGACAAGCTACCGAGACCTTGCTCCCTGGGCTCAAGGAGCACGCGTGCTTGATTGCTTTTCTAATCAAGGTGCATTTGCTATCGCATCTGCTCGTGCAGGAGCAAGCGAGGTCATTGCTGTAGAATCAGGTGCTGAAAATATTCCACGTTTAAAAGCACATGCCCACGCAAACGGTGTCACTATTGGGGTGATTGGCGCTAATGTTTTTGATTATTTGAGCCAAGCAACACGCCGAGGTGAAAAATATGATCTCATCATCCTAGATCCACCTCCCTTCACACGGGTCAAAAAAGGAATCAGCGATGCGCTACGTGGATACCGCGAGCTTCACTTTAAGGCTGCTCAATTACTTGCCCCCAATGGTCGCCTTGCTACATTCTCATGTTCTCATCATATTTCTGCTGCCGCTTTTCATCATACGGCCACAGAAGCGTTTCACGATGCTCGACGCTCAGCACGGCAACGTCATATTTTTACTCAAAGCCCAGATCACCCGATTGTGCTTGCACTTCCTGAAACCGAGTACCTTAAAGGATATTTGTTCGAAATGTTTAACTCATTTTAAGCTGTGCCCATCTATTCCCTGATCAAATAAATGTTAGAAAATGAAGAAATTGTTTTTTGGTCTACTGAAGTTACGAGTAACTATGTCGTGCCTGGGCTCTCTCTACCCGAGTACTTCAGGGACACTCCATCGCTGTGCGCCTTCGACTTCTTGCTTTTCATCAGCCTGAGCAATTTAAAAAACAGGTTCTTCATTTTTTTCTTGGGCGAGCCCTAGGAATTTTTGCTTTTCTCCTCTTCCCTATTTTGGACCTTTCATCTTCGGGCTATAGTTTCACGGATTGTTTACTGCCTATCGCCTCCAGGCTATAGTTTTTTCCTTTTCTCTTCATGCTCTTTTGTGACATCACTCAGTTTTATTCTCCCGTGGGTGGCGGAGTCCGGCGTTACCTAGATGAAAAGGCTAAGCATCTTAACTTGCAGGGAGACCGTCACCTCTTAATTGTCCCAGGGGAAAAAACGGAGCGATTGACACAGGGTGAAAATATTCTCTGGACCATTGAGTCTCCCCTAATTTCTCGAAGAACGCGTTATCGTGCCCTCCTCAATGTGAATTTGATCGAAGAGATTGCAGAACAAGAAAAACCGGATTTAATCGAATCCGGAGATCCCTATCACGTAGCCTGGAAAGTGATTGCCGCAGGAAGGAAACTCAACATTCCGGTTGTGGGTTTCTATCACTCACATTTTCCAGAGGCCACCGTACGGCCAGTTGCAAAGTTATTTGGAGGACTTGCGGTTTTGATTTCAAATGAAATTTCAAAACGTTATGTAACCTCTCTCTACAATCATTTTGAGAAAACACTCGTTCCTAATCCCCTCTTAGCATCGCTACTTCAGAGCTGGGGTGTTAGGAATACCGCTACGGTGGAACTTGGCGTGGACACATTAGTTTTTTACCCTGATCCTTCGCGTGGAGAAGCATGGCGGAATCAGCATGGACTCAAGAAAGACCAAAAAATGCTTCTCTATGTGGGGCGCCTTGCTCCTGAAAAAAATGTACAGACGTTATTAAATGCTTTTGCTGCTCTCCACCAACGC
>CAIWMF010000078.1 GCA_903913785.1 uncultured Spartobacteria bacterium
CATACTGTCCAAGTCACAATGTGAGTCTAACGCAACATCCATCTGGCTTCCCGGTCTCCGCAGTAGATCGGTGTGAAATATTCGGGCTAGGCTGCTAAAAATATTTATGATTTTAGTTTTATCAAATCTATGAAGACGATACATCATTCTGATGCGATCTAACCCGAATATTTCATACCGATTCTGCTGCGGCTTGCGAACACCTGATGGATACTGCGTCAGCTTCGAATGGCTCCTCGGGCAACACCAATGCTCGGGAGAGCCTGCAAACTCTGGGCAGTCTCCACCGCGGTCTTTTGGGTCGCCGGTGGTTTCTAGATCAGGATTCGCGGCGCCTCGCGACGAACCAGTATAAAATATGCGGGCTAAATCTAATCATAATGACCAGCTCAATACCCGTGCCGCAAGTATTGTTGCTGGGGCTGTGATGTTAAGTCGACTCCTTGGGCTGGCACGTGAATTGATCTTTGCGGGTTTTTTTGGGGCGGGGAGGGGAATGGATGCTTTTATTACTGCGTTTCGTGCACCTAATTTACTACGAGATCTCTTTGCTGAGGGTGCTTTGTCAACGGCCTTTGTGACCGTGTTTTCGCAGAAAATTGCCACTAATGGTGATCAATCTGCCTGGAAGCTTGCTTCTAAAATGATGACACTGACCACTGTTTTTATGAGTCTGGTTTCATTACTGGGGATTTTTTTTGCTCCTGAGCTCATTGCCCTTCTTGCACCAGGCTTTGGTCCCGAGAAGGCTGAGCTTACTATTCTTTTAACTAAGGTGATGTATCCCTTTATTTTGCTTGTGTCCCTTGCTGCACTTATTATGGGGATGCTGAACGCAAAAAATATTTTTACGGCACCAGCGCTTGCTTCTAGTTTTTTTAATTTAGGTTCTATTATTGGAGGTGTTGTCTTTGGTTGGTATTTTGATCCTCATTTTGGAGAACGTGCCTTAACAGGCTTAGCCCTAGGGACCTTGCTTGGAGGGCTATTGCAATTAGTAGTTCAGCTTCCCAGTTTATCGAAAGCAGGCTTTCATTTTATACTTGATTTTGATTGGCGTGACCCTGGTGTGAAGCAGGTGCTTCTCTTGATGTTGCCTGCGGTGATTGCGGCAAGTGCCGTTCAGATTAATGTCATGGTTAATAGTATCTTTGCCTCTTACCTTGGGGATGGGCCTGTGAGCTGGCTTTCCTATGCCTTTCGTCTGATGCAATTACCACTAGGGGTTTTTGGTGTTGCCATTGCAACGGTCACCTTACCTTTAGTATCACGTATTGCTGCTTTGGGAGACCTTATGAAATTTCGCTCAACGCTGGCTCGAGCACTACGTCTGGCGCTTTTTTTAACAATTCCCTCAGCAGTAGGGCTCATGATTTTAGCGCGTCCCATTATTGCTCTTATTTACGAGCATGGAAAATTCCATCTGCATGACACGATCCAAACGGCCATGGCACTTCAATTTTATTCGATCGGACTCGTCTCCTATGCTTGTATCAAAGTTCTCTCTCCTGCTTTTTATGCACTCAACCACCGCTATACACCGATGATGGTGAGTTTTCTCTCAATAGCATTGAATTTATTTTTTAACTGGATTTTTATCTTTAAGCTCCATATGGGGCACCGGGGCCTAGCTCTCTCAACAGCGCTATCGGCGACGCTGAATTTTGGACTTCTTTATTTTTTTATGGTTCGATTTGCAGGTCCCCTTGAGCTGCGTCAATTGCTCTCTACATGTTGGCGCTGTGGTCTCTCAACACTTCCTATGATGATACTCGTTTGGTTCTCTTCTCACTTGCTGGAGCAATTGCATGGAAGTCCGATTTTAATTAGGACGGGAGCTTTACTCTTAATTGTTACGATGGCTATTTTGCTTTTTTTTACGGCATCGCTCCTGCTCAAGGTAGAGGAAACTTCCGATTTTTTACTCATTCTTAAAAGCCGATGGAATCGCCTCAAAAAGGGCTAGCCCGCATATTTCATACTCATCTACTGCGGAGACCGGGAAAGCAGATGGATCTTGCGTTAGACTCACATTGTGACTTGGGCGGTATGTACTCATACAGCCCGGCGTCAAAATGCTCGTCTGCCTGACCCCACCCTACCTTCGCAGTCTCCTCGTCACGATCAGTATGAAATATCCGGGCTAGCCCGAATATTCAATTACCTGACTGATAAACTCCAGGAAGAATATCAAGACCCATTAAGGTGATTTTATCAAGGCGTCCGGAGTGTTTAAATTTACTATCTTTCTGATACGCAAGTAATGCTGCTTTCAAGTTGGCATCTGGTACACCACTGATTGTACCAACATAATATCCTAAAGTTTTTAAATTCTCTTGAGCTTTTTGAACAGTAGCAATTTGAATTTCTGGAGAGGCTGCTAGAAGAGGACCTCCTATAAATATATCTGCGAGTGCTTTAGGATCTGGAAGAATAGGGGGTTGATAATGATGTTGTGGTCGTGGGTATAAAGCATTGTTTTTTTGAGAAGAGGTGTTCATTCCTAGTGCCTCCTCTGTTTCTGGAGTTAAGGTCCCAGTTGGTCGCAGATGATTAGCCACTTGAAAACGTCTAATAGCAGTACTTGTCCCGCTTCCTATATTTCCATCGATAGGGCCAGTATAATAACCAAATCTCGAGAGTGTTTGTTGAACTGAAAGAATATTATTTGTGGCTAAAAGTTGCTGCGAGCAACAAAAAATAATCAGTAAAAGGGTAGTGAAAAAAAATTTTGATTTCATGGGAGAGGCGGGTAGTTCAACAATTATTGGGCTCCAAGAAAAAGTAATCATGATGTGCTCTCTCTTCAACTCTAAGTTCTTGAAGTCATACTCTTCTCATAAGACGTATTAAGATATCTGTCAGTCATACAAGCAATGTAATCACAAATCACACGGTATTTTCCATCTTGCTCTATGCGCTCTAGAAAAGGAGTAGCAATGAGTTTAGGATTTTTTGTAAAGCACTCAAAAAGGATCTTGATTTTGTCACAGGCATCCTTGTTTGCAGCAGCAATGCTTGGATGACGATAAAAGTATTGAAAGAGAAAAGCGCGCAGTTCTACATTTTTCTTTTTGTGGATCTCATTAAGACAAATAAGATGCTTTGGGTCGCATCTAACGTCTCGAACAGACTGAAGATCTCGAGCTGCAATGGCATTTCTACTCGCCGTAATAAGCTCTTCAACCTGATGATTGATGAGACAACGTAAAATGAATTTTTTGTTTTTTAATGTATTTTCTTGGTTTGCCCGACCTGCCATTTCTTCAAGAGCTCTCTGCTTGGCGTCGCGCCATAGGCTCAATTCATCAAGTTGTGCCATGTCTAATAATTGAGCTTCCATCCCATCATCGAGATCATGACTGTAATAGGCAATCTCATCTGACATATCCACTAATTGAGCTTCCAGAGATGGAGAAGGATAATTAGATCCTTCTGGTGAAAGAAATTGATGATGATGTTTGCGAAGTCCTTCTAGTACTTCATAGGAAAGATTGAGCCCTGGGTGTTGTGGATAACTTTCTTCTAAACATTCGACAACACGAAGACTTTGTTCGTTATGATCAAAACCACCATGATCGTGCATGAGCAGGCGAAGGGTTTTTTCACCTTCATGCCCTGAGGGGGGGTGTCCTAAATCATGTGCCAGTGCAATTGCCTCGGCCAAATCTTCATTGAGGTATAAGGCTCGTGCTATTGTACGGCTAATAGAGGCCACTTCAATGGTGTGTGTTAATCGTGTTCGATAATAATCACCCTGCCCATTGAGGAAAACTTGAGTTTTCCCATCTAGTCTACGAAAAGCAGTGCTATGAACAATGCGATCTCGATCTCGTTGGAAACAATTGCGGAAAGAATGTTGTTGCTCTGGAATGATTCTTCCAAGTGAGTGAGAAGGATCTATAGCATAGGGTGCGAGATGAGAAAAACGAAGGGTCATAGTGGGCTAGGCAAACAAATCGTGCGAAGCATGGTTTTTAATCGATGATGATTTTTGTTGAGTGCGTAGGAACTCCTGAAAAGCTGGTTCATTTGTTAGTTGTTGGAAAATTGGTTCGTGGAAAAGTTGTTGAAGTGCTACTTGACCGCCAAGTTTAATAGCCTGTTGGAGGTTAAAAATCGCCTCATCTTTTTTCTTTAAAATGAGTAGATACTTGGCCTTGGCAAAGAGTACATCCCATTGATTGGGCTGTACCTTACTTAATAGATCTGCGATGGCTAATGCTTGTGGAATATTTTTTTGCATTACGTATAAATTAATCATATCGCGGAGCAATTTAGGATCTTGGGGTGATTCTACAATGACATTACCAATAAGTTGATCAACCTTCGTGTGATTACCAATGTTGATGTAATCTTGAACCAATTTTATAAAAAGCGGTCGGTTCTTAGGTTCTGCATTAAAACGTTGCTCAAGCAGGGGGGCTTCTTTACTCGATTTCAATCGAATTTCAGTCATCTCTTTCATTTTTTTCAGTGCCGGACTGTTAGGATCAATCAGCAGCGATGAAGTGACAAGAGCGTCTGCTTCTTGAAATCGCTCTTGTTGCGAGAGGAGATTCATCATATTTTCTACCGTTTCACAATTGCCAGGCCAAAGATCAAGGGCTTGTTTGTAGGCAAACTCAGCATCTCTACTCATGTGACGAAAAGCATAAATATTTCCTGTGGTATTACGAAGTTTGGCAAAAGAATGTTGAGCCACTTCGTCGTGCTCGAAGCCTTTCATATTACGAAGGCGACTGATGTAATGAGTCCAGAATTCTCGATCCTGGGCAACGATATCACCTGATAACTCAGGCAGAGGATCATGATTAATTTCATAACAAAGTCCATGTGGAATAGCGTATGGATAGCTCCATGGCATGGGAAAGCTCTCCTCAACAAAAAAATGATGATGATCTCTATTGCGAAGAAAAATCCATTCTGCAATCGCGGTATTAAGAGGAGATGAATTGGTTTGTAAATTCGCTAATTGCGAGTTGTCTTGAACTTGCTGTACTAACTTCTGGTAGATTGTAGTGATCTCTTCGGAGTGAGGGAGGATGAGATTTTCTTTTGGATAAGTCTGATCACGTCCTAAAAAACGTTCGATCCAATGAAATGTTGAGGGGCGTTCATCAGTGTACTGAGAACGAATATATTGGTTGTAATAGACGTCAGCTAGTGCATTTTGGGTTATAATGTAGAGATCTCGACGATCAAATGTTGGGTCACGCTTGCAACAAGGATCTTGAAAACTTTCTCCAAAAATCATGTAGGTCGGAATAAAGCGTCCAGGATCGGTTCCACCAAAGACAAAGCTATTGGGTGGAAGGTCTGCTAGCATGTCATGACCAAACATCCAGCCAAACCAATGGTTCTTTTGAGAACTGCGCGGCAAGCCGATAAAGAAGGTATAGATTGTCACCATTCCACAAAGAAAAAGGAGAATGCTACTTATGGGGCGAATTTTTGGTCTGAGTACTACTATCAATACGCTTGTACTATAACTTGCAAGGAGGAGTAGAAATCCGTAGCCAAGACCTTGCCATGGCTTTTGCATATCCCAGACAGGATTATCGTAGCCACTTGGGGCCATGATTGGTTCAAAGAATGAGGCTAAGAGAAAACCAATGACAAGGAGCGTAAACCAAATTTGCTGCTCTCGAACTTGCCTTGCTAAAAAAAATAGCAGAGCAGCAATAAGAACAAGCGGTAATGGTGAAATGTTTTTAAAGAGAACCATCCAAAAACGTTGAAAAAAACCGATAAATAATTGGAGCTTAGATTCTGTTTGTATCCTCGCCTCTTGTGGCTTTTGAGCGGGTGGAATGCCCATTGCTTTTCCAATAGTTCCTTGCAAGTGATTAGCTAAGGTTCCCCAGTATTGAGAACGATTGATGGCATAAAAAAAACCTTCACGGGTGCTCGTGTAACTCCAGTTCATTGGCGGATTGGTGCTCGAGGCAAGAGGCATGTAGAGATAAGGAAGTAGACCCAAGATCACCACAATAACGAGTAGTAAGCCCTGCCTCCATTCTGTGAATTTTTTCTTTGAGCAGAGTAAGAGCAAAAAAGCAGTCGCCGTGGTATAAAAAAACCGTAGGGCCGACTTCATGACTTCGGGTGTCGAGGAGAGATAGGCAAAGCCGAGATACAGTGCGCTTCCAATGAGAAGACTATAAATCGTGTATTCCCAAAACAGA
>CAIWMF010000079.1 GCA_903913785.1 uncultured Spartobacteria bacterium
AGGCAAATGCGTGAAGCCTTATCTGGATGTGTCCAGGAAGTACCGCTTGTGAGGGCTCAGGTGATTCATACTCCGTTTTGGCAAGGTTTAGGGGTGGTCCATCCCGAGATTTTAAAACAAGCCTTTATCATTGCACATGCTGATAACCCTCCATTTTTTTATTTGAAGCAACCTGAATTTATTCTCGGGCAGCAGCAGGTAGATCTTTGGGTGGCACGTTCCAAGGAGGCTTTTGAGCAGTTTCATGCCTTACGTCTCCCTGTGACCTACATTCCTTATACGATTGATGAAAAGATTTTTTTTCCATTAGAGGACATAAGTACGATGAGAAAAAAATTTGGCATCCCTGAAGATGCTTACGTTATTGCGAATTTTCACCGTGATAGCGAGGGGACGGATCTCTCGCAACCCAAGTTCCAGAAAGCTCCCGAGCTCATGCTCGCGATTCTCAAGGAATTAAAACATCGAGATGCTTCTTTTCACGTTCTGCTTGCTGGGCCAAGACGTCATTGGATGCGTCAAGCATTAAGAAGAGAGAATATTCCCTTTACCTTTGTGGGGGAGAGGGAGTGTGAGAAAGATGATTTTGGAATAAATATTTTAGATCGCTCAACACTCAATGAACTTATTAATGCTGCTGATCTCATGCTTATTCCCTCACGCTGGGAGGGTGGTCCTCAATCAATCATGGAAGGAGCCGCAAGTCGCTGCAAGATCCTGAGTACTCGAGTTGGCTTGGCGCATGATATTTTAGAGCCTATCTCGCTCTACCAATCTGTTAGTGAGGCAGTAGATCGTATTCTTGAGGATCAAGCGCACAATATTTTGTATGCGACACTTCAGCCTCAGTGGGAACGATGGCATCAGTCACATACAACAGCCTCTATGCGTACGGGGCTATGCGAGCTCTATGCAGATCTTGCGAAGAAAAATCTTCTTGCAACAAAACAGACGACACATCCTTTGCAGACTGCTCAAGGCTCTTGGATCAAGAATCAAAGGCGACAAGTCGTGCATACGCTTTGTAGAAGATTTGGTACAAAGAAGCTGCCTTCGGCTCTAGGATGGCATCACAAGGTTGGGCATGATCCTGATTTAGATGCAATTTTCTCTGAACTCGAAAACATACTTGATGCATGCCATATCAAACGGCAACGCGCAACAGGAGAGGGAATCGAGTTTATTGGATGGTCTCAAGCGTTTCTTCCTAAAGCTCAAAAAAACGGTCACCGCTTCCAATGGATCGTGCCTTCTATGCCATTATCACAGGTGCTTCCGGGAGCTACTGTGATTACACCAGGGGTTCAAGATAGTGTGAATCTACGGCGTGAAGGCTTTTTGAATTCTACGATAGTGCTTCCTGTATCTTTTTTTGAATGTGAAAACACAATGGTTTCCAACGAGCCCTTGGTTATTGAAGAAGGAGATCATTCGGCCTCAATGAAGATTTGGAGCGCTATGGCGGCCGGTCGACCCATTCTCTATCCCAAAGATTCGGCTTATTACCCGCAAGTGTTTCATGGAGGATTTTCTTATAAAAACAAAGAGGAGATTCCTATGCTCTTGGATATGGCTCGGAAAGAGGCACCTCGACTCAAGATGCTCGCAAAAGTTCCAAGTAGGGATTCAGCACAAAAAGCCATTAGACAATTACTAAAAATAAATTATCACATTTGAAAAATTTATTTTTTCCTGAAAACGAGGATGAGTGCTTCTGCTCCATGAAGATAATGGCTCGGATGTGTCTTCTTCAAAAACTCGGCGTATGGTTGCTTGGGTATTTTAGTAAGGCAATAGGATCCCGAATGGGTTGGGTAAATGGCCGTGAGTTGATAGCCTTCTGCTTCTTGGTTATTGAGAACTGATTCAAGCTCCTGACACAAAGCCCCATAGTTCACAGATGAGCCTTGATGTGCTATTTGTTTTTTTTTAATTGATATTTTAGGTCGCTTAATGATCCAGAAAGGTGTCCATTGTAGTTCAAGATGTCTGTATTCGACTGTTTCTCGTGGATAGGTGAGATGTATGACGCGCCATGGTAAGAAAGAGGAAGTTTGCTTGATTGGATCAACGGGGTCACGTACGTTTACATTTTTCATGAAAGCTTTTTATTTGAATTTATTGAAACAACTCAAACATTTGCTGTTTGAGAGGAGGTGTTTTATGAAATTACTTTTGGTGCTCTTCGGCTGCTTGCTGCTTAGCGGATGTGGCCCAGAAGTCCTCTACTCTAACTTATCAGAGTCAGATGCCAACACAATGATGGGACTTCTTTTGGTACGAAACATTCAAGCTGTCAAAATTTCTCAAAAAGAAAATCTATTTTCCATTTCGGTTCCGAGACAACAATTTGCTGCTGCAACTGATTTGTTAAAATGGTATGGCATTCCGTCAGAAAAATTTTCTGGCATCGGTGAGGTTTTTAAAAAAACAGGCATTGTTTCTTCTCCAAGTGAAGAAAAAATTCGTTTTATGTATGCCTTGAGTCAGCAAATCTCAGAAACGCTGAGTCATATTGATGGCGTTTTAGTAGCAAGGGTTTCCTTGGTATTACCAAAAAATGACCCCTATACAGAAACACTAACACCTTCCTCTGCGTCTGTTTTTTTGAAGTTTCGTCCAGGGAGTGTTCCTCCAACGTTAGTACCACAAATCAAAACACTCGTAATGAAAAGCGTCGAGGGGCTTAACTACGATAATGTATCGGTTGTTATTGTTCAGTCTGAAAGCATTGATTACTATTATCCACTCAACATTGCCCAAGAAATTTCCCTCTTTGGTATTAAAATTCCAAAATCAGCATTGTGGAATTTTTGGTTTGTTATTTTAGCGTTTGTTTTTATTGGTGTGGCGCTTGTGCTCGCTGGAATTTTTGGAAGAAAAATGATTATGGACTTTTTTAAGAAAAAATCAGAGCCAAGCCCAGTCAGTGAGAACTCTCCTAGGCAAGTCGCAGAAGCTCCAACCCTCAAAGTAGCTCCCCCTGTACTTGCACCTCCTAATACCTAAGCAATATGACTTCGTCACGAATGAAAATAAGGAATTTTTACTTGTTCTTTTTTGCGCAAGGCATCGTTCTAGATCACTCCTTTTACTTCGGTAGCAGGGAACTCTTTAAGTCTTGCTAGCGCGAAAGCGAAAAATTTCAGACTAAAAAAACCTAAAAAAACCTCGTTTTCAAAACCTAATTTTTACTCGTAACGAGTATATTTCGTACTCATGAACCAATAAAAGAAGTTGCTACGTTATTTCTAAAAACCATATCGGTACTCATCTCTAAGAGAGAGGATCGCTTTTCTCATGAACCAAGAGGCTCTAGATCATTCCGAAACAAGCCACCCATTGTCCAATACTACGACTCCGTGGAGTGATGAGCTTATTGCAGCCTGGATCAATCGTGATGCTACTGCCTCTCATATTGACGCGTGGATTCATTGGAATAACTCTCCAATACGACATGCATCTCCAGAAGTACTTGCATCTTGTATGCCTGCTTCGTTTTTAAATGTTTTAGAACATGATTCTCGTGTGAGCATCCATGTTGATGATTTGTTACGTGCTAAACTATCATGGAGTTCTCCTGTGCATTGGGCTCCTCAAGATCCTTTATGGGATGTGGCAATGATGTCACCGAGTCGCTTTAAGAGCCTTGCATTATTAAGTGCTTCCTTTTCTATGAGACGAGAAATTACTCAGCTCATTGACGGATCTCTAGTGCGTAAAGTTCGAAAACAGA
Source organism: uncultured Spartobacteria bacterium (assembly GCA_903913785.1). Taxonomy (GTDB): domain Bacteria; phylum Verrucomicrobiota; class Verrucomicrobiia; order Chthoniobacterales; family UBA6821; genus CAIWMF01. The sequence continues at coordinate 3,737 of CAIWMF010000079.1, forward strand.
TAGGTGAGGATATTTTTCAATTTGTGCTCTTAAGCAATGCCTCTAAAAAATATTTTTTGGAGCCAATGTATGCCAACTTATCGAAGTTAGATGATATTAATCAATCTATTGAGCAAGGTGCCATCATGATCATGGAGCATGGATTTTCCTCAAAAGAACGCGGGATTCAAGAGCGTGTTGGAACAAAATTGCATGGATGTTTTGCTCAAGGATATTGTGATCATCCATTACCGTGGGCTTTGCAAGCGGAGGAAATACTCGCCTCTCTTTGGAAGGAGACTCTTTCCTGGCTCTAACCTCTACCGTGATTCAATGAATATTGAGACTTTAAAAAATAAATCTATTTCCTCATTGCTTCAATGGGACAAAGATCTTCCAAGTTATCTTCAACATGGGCCGGTGCTTCCTCAAAAGGAGTTGGCTCTTTGTGTTCGCGCAACCGATCTCTTAGAAAAGGCCCGTACACGTTCTCTCGCAATCGAAGAAGATGCTAAGAGAGAATTTGAAAATCAAAAAAAATTGGGTTATGAGGAAGGTCTCAAAGAGGGACGAGCTGCCGTTGCCGCCTATAATATTAAAACAGTTTTAGCCTCACTAGATTATTATGAACAATCGAGAAGTCAGTTAATTGGAGTCGTGATCACATGTGTTCGTCGCTTTGTGCTCGAGCTTCCACCGGAGGAGCGATTTTACCAATTAATAGGGAAGGCGCTTGATGAATTAAAACAACAGCCACGTATCATTCTACAAATCCATCCTCAAGATCGTGCAGCTGTAGATGCTGTTGTTTCGAAACTTCAAACACATATGCCTCCGGGTTCAAAAATGGAAGTCAGAACGCGTGAAGAATTAGTACCTAATTCATGTGTGATAGAATCTCCCTTGGGATTAGTGGATGCCTCGCTTGAGAGTCAGCTAGGCATTCTTGAGGCATCTCTTGGGCAAGCCTCATTATCCTAAAAATCTGAATGGAAATAGAAAATATGACGCAATGTACTTGAGTCTCACCTTATTTTTTCAAATCGGTGTGCGCAAGAAGCCAAGTGCACTGCACAGTGCTAAAAAACAACCTGAAACGAAATTCGTAGGCTATACTTTGTATTTCGATTCACGTTTTTAGGATGGCCCATTCAACCAAAAACTAAAAAAAACCCTTCGTTATGGAAGATCATCCCAATCATTTAGAATCTGCTCCTAATGTGGACGCTGTTATTGTGCCTTCTTCGAGCAACCATGTGATGGGAGAAGATTTTTTTAAAAAACTCCAATCCTTAGCACTTGTTACCGAACCTAAGCCGCTCCGAGGTCAAATTACCGAAGTAGTTGGCATGTTAGTAAAAGCCATTTTGCCTGATAGTAAAATTGGTGAGCTTTGTGAGTTAAGACGACCTGGAATTAAAGAACCACTTGATGCTGAAGTGCTCGGTTTTAGAGGGGAGAGCGCTTTAATTATGCCTTTGGGAGACTTCACGGGACTTTCCTTAACCACAGAAGTCATTGCCTCAGGAAAAGTCCTGCAGGTAGCTGTTGGGGCAGGCTTATTAGGGCGTGTGGTCGATGGGCTTGGAAGAATTATGGATAATTATACCGAACCCTTTATTCCAGAATGTTATTACAATGTTATTGCAGATGCTCCGGATCCGCTTAAACGTTCTCTCATTAAAGATCCATTATCTCTTGGAATTAGAAGCATTGATGGTTTGTTAACGTGTGGCCAAGGACAACGTATTGGTATTTTTGCAGCTGCTGGAGGTGGTAAATCTACCTTGCTGGCACAAATTATTAGTAACACAGAAGCCGAAGTCGTCGTTATGGTGCTCATTGGTGAACGTGGTCGAGAAGTTCGAGAAACATTAGAAATGACCCTGACTCCTGAAAACAGAAAAAAAACAGTCATGGTTGTCTCTACTTCTGATCGACCTGCCCTCGAGCGTCTTAAATCAGCTTATGTGGGAACGGCAATAGCAGAGTACTTCCGAGATCAAGGAAAAAAAGTTCTCTTAATGATGGATTCTGTCACACGTTTTGCGCGTGCACAGCGTGTTATTGGCTTGGCTACTGGTGAACCACCAGCACGTCGAGGTTATCCTCCTTCTGTTTTTTCCATTTTGCCTCAGCTCTTAGAACGTGCTGGTCCAGGAGTTGTTGGATCCATTACGGCACTTTATACCGTGCTTGTGGAAGGAGATGATATGAATGAGCCTGTGGCAGACGAAGTGAGATCCATCCTCGATGGCCATATTATCCTTTCTCGTAAACTTGCAGCAGCGAATCATTATCCGGCAATTGATATTTTAGCCTCCATTAGTCGTGTGATGACGCAGATCTCTCAACCCAAGCATTTGAGTGCAGCAGGAAAATTTCGTGAGCTTCTCTCGAAATATCAAGATGCAGAGCTGTTGCTTAAAATTGGAGAATATAAAGCAGGAAATGATGCCATAACAGATGAGGCGATTGCAAAAAAAGATGTGATGAATGGATTCTTGCGCCAGGGTTTAGGAGATAAGTCGACTTTTGAAGAAACTATTCAAAAACTTGAAACATTAGTTCGATGAAAGCTTATCCACTCGAAGCGATTCGAGCCTTGAGGGTGCGCAAAGAAGATGAGGCTACCCGCAAGCTTGCTGCAGCGCGTACGCATGAGGCGATCTTAGAGGAGGAAGTAAAAAAGGCTCAAAAAGCGCTTGAAGATTATTTAGTATGGATTGAGGAGGAGGCAGATCGTCTTTTTAAGACGGTTTTAGGGACGCTTAATCCCTTGCATAAAGTTACTGACATCACCCAGCAGATTCAGTGGAATCGATCTCGGCAATCAACTTATGTGGTTCAAGTGGAAGAAGCGCGTAAGAAATTAGATGTCGCCAAGGAAGAAACGGCCCAGTGTCTCCACGCTCAAGAAGAGGCTTATAAAGAGGTCTGGAAAATCAACCAACATCGTGATATTTGGCTCAAGGAAGAACGCTTGCTCGAAGAACAAGCTGAGGAAGCTGATTTAGAGGAGATTGCAGGGATGATGTATGCTCGCGGTGAATAAAAATTTCAACGTAATTTGACTATACCCGAATATTTCACACTGATCGTGACGAGGAGGCCGCGAAGGCTTATAGGGTAAGGCGAGTGATGAAGTCTGACGACGGCTGTATGAGTCCATATTGACTCGTTCGCACCTGCTCGGCTCGCCCTTACGGGCTGCCCCTAACCTAACGGTTATGGCAGTCTACCCCAAGGCTCTCCCGAGCACTGGTGTGGCCCGAGGAAGACTTTGAACTTGGGCGCAGCATCCACCCTACCTTCCCGGTCTCCGTAGGTGATGAGTGTGAAATATTCGGGTATACTATCTGTTTTTTCTAGGGGTGGCTCTTCTGCCGAAAATGAGTGATGAGGGATGTTGTGTTAAAAAACGAGCAAGTTGCTCAATAGCCTCTGCAGCTAAGGAGATTTGCGATGTCATTGTATGAAGATTGAGTTCCTCTGTTTTTTTCTCAAGAGAGGAGAGGAGAGTCTTAAGATCGCAAGAAATCCCTGCCATGTCGACTTTGCTAAAGTTTTCGGCGATGGTAAAAAGGTTGTCTGTAAATTGAGATACCCCCGAATCAACACTAGGAATCACGAGATAAACTTCATGATCAGAAATAGTATTCATCGATGCTTTATTAGGATCAAAAAAAGCGAGTTGTACATATTGCATGCCAGTGATGCCGACAAGATCAATCTCTGCACGCAATCCCTTTTGAACAAGATGTTCTAAATTTTTAGGATCCGTGATGTCGATTGTGTGACCAGACGGATCCATCAGAGGGCTTGTATTGAGTTCTCCCATCACGGCAATGGCAGATTTATTTTTACTCGAGTCGTAGTAAACATGTAGTCCTACAATGTGTCCGACAAGTACTCCACGTATTTTAATGTCACTACCGACGCTTAGTCCCTGCACCGATTGATCAAAATAGGAAATAAAACGGAGTGGTTTTTTTAAAAAAGAAAACGATTGGAGTGAGAGAAGTCCCAAAGTGATCAGGATGATGGCACCGATCACAAAGCTGCCTACGCTCACGGGATGCCATTTTGATTTCATGATTGATTTAAAAAATTTCTCACGCGTTGATCACTGCTGTTGGATGCAAGTTCGTACGGTGTCCCATCGGCAATAATTCCACGTGTCTCATGATCCAGTACTAAGACGCGATCGGCAATTCTCAAAATGCTTGAAAGTTGGTGAGAGACAATCACCATGGTCGTGCCCAAGGTATCACGAACTTCTACAATTAATTTATCAATTTCCTTCGAAGTGACTGGATCAAGACCTCCTGAGGGTTCATCAAAAAAAACAATTTTGGGATCGAGTGCTAAGGCTCGTGCAAGACCTGCTCGTTTTCTCATCCCACCGCTCAGTTCGCTGGGATAAAGTTCCTCAGCCCCAGCAAGACCTACTTGGGCAAGTTTGAGCGCAATGACTTCACGGCGATCCTTTTTATTGAGCGTTGTGTACTCTTCTAGAGGCAGGGATATATTTTCACCAATGGTCATCGAGCTCCATAAGGCACTGCTTTGATAAAGGACGCCAAACTTTTTTAAAAGCATACGTTGTTCTTCTACATCTTCGCTCAAGAAATTTTTCCCAAAATAAAACATATCTCCCTGATCAGGTTTGAGCAGGCCTATCATACACCGAAGGAGGGTCGTTTTACCACAGCCGCTTCCACCAATGATAAAAAAAAGTTCTCCTTCATCTACAGCAAAGGAGATATTTTCTAAAACAATGGTTTCTTCATAAAGACATCTGATATTTTCTAGCCTAATGGCACTCATGGTGTGATGCATATTTTAGAGAATCTAGATTCCAAGTGCATTGTAGATCACTGAGAAGAGAGCATCTGCAAGAATAATAAGCATAATGCTCGTAACGACTGCAGAGGAGGTTGCATGACCGACGCCAGCGGTGTTGCGCTCAGAGTGAATGCCACGTAAACATCCGGCAAGAGCAATCATCATTCCAAAGAACAAGCTCTTGATGAGACCGCTAGCAATATCAGTCCAGCTCACGCGATGGTGCATTTCATTCCAATAAAGAGCTGTGGGAATATGGAGCATGGTTGCAGAGATATACATACCTCCTAGAATCCCCAAAACATTCGAGTAAATGGTAAGAATGGGCATCATGATGGTGATTGCAAACAACCGGGGGAGGACGAGAAAGTTGACTACAGAAATTCCTAATGTTTGTAGGGCATCGATTTCTTCATCGACTTTCATATTTCCTAATCGCGCTGCAAAACCAGCGCCCGTACCACCGGCAACAACAATGGCTGCCATAATGGGTCCCATTTCTCGAACAATAGAAAGACTCACTAAGTCGACTACTAAAATACCAGCCCCATAGCGTTGAAACTGGATGGCTGCCTGAAAAGCTAAAATCACTCCCACTAAAAAACTAATAAAGCTCACAATGAGTAGTGATGAAGACCAACAATCTTGCATTTCTAGGAGGCAATCGATCCATCGTAATTTTTGCTTACCAAGAATCATGTGAACAATTCCAAGCGTACAATTACCGAGAAACTCAGTAACCTCTTTAATTTTTTTAAAAAAAAGCAAGGTGTTGCTCCCTATAAAAAATCGAAGATCAAAAGCAGAATGCTCCTTGCGTACTGCTTTTGGATGAGGTTCCACATCGGTATGTGCTAGAATAATTACGACACTCGGTGGAAGAGAGGAGAGCTCTAATTTTTTTTTCTTAGCCAAACACCAT
>CAIWMF010000080.1 GCA_903913785.1 uncultured Spartobacteria bacterium
GCCAGGATATTCACTAATGGTTTTAGTCAGTGTAGAAAAAACATGAGGGCTCAGACGATCGTCACAATCAAGATGCAAGATCCATTCTCCTTGCGCGAGGGCAATCGCCTCATTAGCGCTATTGCAGATCCCAAGATTTTTTTGATGAGAATACAAGGTCATTTTTTCTTGTAGAGACGCGGATGCCTGGGCGAGTAATTCCTCTGAACTAATGGAAGGATCATCATTAATAATAAGAATTTCAACCGGCGTAGCAGGGCTATACATGCATGCCTCTTGGAGAGAAGCAAGCGAGCTTTTGAAATAACTGAGATGATGATGAAAACAGATGAGAACAGTAAAGGTGGGGATTTTTTGAGAAGAGCGAGCACTAGGTGGCGCATGCTGAATCTGTGCGATCGTTTCTCTTGCCTCTTCTTCGAGTTGTGCGGGCTCCATACCGAGCAGCTCTGCAGCCCACTGGCTTTTTTGCCGCTCACGTCGTGCTTCTACTGGGTTATACCCCATCCTTGGGTAAGCTAAGGTAATCAAGCCCTGACACAGCCAATTTAAAAATTTAATGAAATGATACCTCCACCCATGGAAGAAATGTTTCTTCAGGGATCTTACATTCAACTGCTGAAGCTTCCCTGTGAACGGGGTTACAATAGAAACAAGAAAAAATTTAGCTATCAAAGCCACACTCTTTCTTAAAATGGGATAAAAAGAACATTTCATAGAACAATCACAATTTTTAGAACTTATACTCGTCACGAATGAATGCTCAACCACTTTCCAATTTTTGGGTTAACTTCTTTTCATCTTGGTCTCTTTGGTGATAGAATCACGCATTCCTTTTTTACTTTTTGAAAGCTCTCGTGACCTCTCATTCCACAACTGACAACACCCACGAAGAAGCATGGACGACGATCATCGTACCTCGTGTGAGCCTTTTTCATATTCCCTGGAAGGAAATTTGGGATTACAGAGAACTCATCATGAGGATGGTTCACCGCGATTATGTCTCGCGCTATAAGCAGACGTTTTTTGGTTCCCTCTGGTATGTCTTGCAACCGCTTTTTACAAGCTTAATGTTCACGCTCGTTTTTTCCAACATCGCCAAGATTTCCACGGGGGCCATTCCTCCGATGCTTTTCTTTATGGCAGGAACGGTTTGTTGGAGCTATTTTTCATCCTGCGTGACAGGAACAGCATCGACTTTTCTTTCTAATAGTTCGCTCTTTGACAAAGTCTATTTTCCCCGCCTCGTTGTCCCCATCTCTCAGCTCATTGTGAACCTTGTCGGATTCGCTATGCAGCTAGCGTTATTTCTTGGGTTCTATGTCTGGTATGCATGGCAGGGAGCGCCCATTAGCATGGGATGGCGTATTATTGTCCTTCCAATCCTATTGATACAAATGGGAGCACTCGGACTTGGGGTAGGTTGCTTCATCTCTGCGATCACCACACGTTTTCGTGACCTTCAAATCCTCCTAGGGTTTTTTATCCAGCTTTGGATGTATGGAAGCTGTGTCGTTTATCCCCTCAGTCTTGTGCCCAATGGCCCACTGCGTACCATCTACTTACTCAATCCGATGGTCTCGGTGATCGAGGGCTTCCGTTTTGCCTTCATGGGACAAGGAACAGTAACTTTCTTCCAGGTACTCACAAGTTGTGTGGTGAGTATTATTGCTGTTTTCGTTGGCATTGTTTTATTCAACCGTACCGAGCGACTCTGTGTGGATATTTTGTAATGAGTTATGAGTAATAAGTAATGGGGGCAACAAACTTAGTGATGTGATGTTTGCAGAAAATTTTGAAGATTTAAGAATTTGGCAAGATGCTCGAAAACTAGTGAAAGAAATTTATGAAGCTTTCAACTCCTGTAGAGATTACTCTTTTCGTGACCAAATTCAAAGAGCTGCTATTTCGGTCATGAACAATATTGCCGAAGGATTTGGAAGAAAAACAAAGAAGGATTTTGCTCACTTTCTTGATCTAGCCAAAGGTTCTTGTAATGAATTAAAATCAATGACTTATGCTTCCGAAGATCTTGATTATCTCACTACATCAAATGCCAATGAATTAAGAAATCATTTAACACCACTCATTCTTTCGATAGGAGCTCTAGCATCTAAACTTTGCCAACAACTCCATTGCCAAAAACAATAAAAAACCCATCACCCATCACCCATCACCCATTACCCATCACCCATCACCCATCACCCATCACCCATCACCCATTACCCATTACCCATTACCCATTACCCATTACCCATTACCCATTACCCATTACCCATTAC
>CAIWMF010000081.1 GCA_903913785.1 uncultured Spartobacteria bacterium
ATCGCTCTGCTGCCTGGAATGCTGCCACATGCCCTTCTGCTAAATCCATCACATGAATATAATCGCGTACGGCTGTTCCATCAGGGGTTGGATAATCATTACCAAAAATAGAGAGTCTTTTACGCAATCCTCGAGCCACCTCTGTCATGTAGGGCATCAGGTTGCTTGGAATCCCACTTGGGCTCTCGCCAATGAGTCCACTCGGGTGTGCTCCAATAGGATTAAAATAACGGAGTTTAAAGATACTGAAATCTGGTTCTGCCCGATAGATATCCTCGAGAATTTCCTCAACCATTAATTTCGAGCGACCGTAGGGATTGATCGGATTTAAAGGAGCGTGCTCATCGAGGAGCTCTTGGGATTTTTCACCGTAGACGGCAGCAGAAGAAGAAAAAATGATTTTTTTTACCCCATGCTCCTGGAGTGCTCTAAATAAAGTAAGCGACCCAGAAACATTCACCTCATAATAGTGGAGCGGTTGTTGCACTGATTCCTCAACGGCTTTGAGGCCTGCAAGATGAATTACTCCCGCACACGTGTAGGTTTCAAAAATTTTTGTTAATTGATGAGCGTCCCTTATATCGCCTTCGATACAAGTGGGGCGAGCACCTAGGAGGGTTGTTAAGCGGTCGATGACAGAGGTCTTGCTATTGCTAAAATTATCTAAAATCAGTGGCCTGTAACCAGCTTCGGCAAGCACTACGCAGACATGTGAACCAATGTAACCCGCACCTCCTGAAACAAGAATGGTTTTTTGATCCATGAGATAAGAATAAGGTGTTAGGTGAGCGGGGTTAATTTTGAGGGGCCAACCTTACGTCAACCTGCCAACCTCGAAAAGAAAATGTTTCTTGAGCATTGCGAGCGAGAATGGCGCGGTCCAAATTTTTATTTTTCCAATCAATTCCTAGAATAAAAGGGCTCGGAAACTTATCTAAGAGCCAGGCCTCACTCCGGTAGTGTCTGAAAAAGGGCTCCATACGGCTCTCGAGTTCCAAGCGATTTTCTGGAGTGACGGTGATAAAAGACCCGGTCCGCAAAATCGATTTGGGTTTGGAGTATGGCATAGAGGTCACGATTTTGCCATGCAATAACGGCCATGGGACTGTCAAAAAAAAGACTAGTAGACAAAGCGCCTTCATAACAAAAACATCATACTTCCGCTCTGCTAGCGCGAATATTTCACACGGATCTACTGCGGAGGCCGGTGATACGCCATCAGCCTTTGCAGTCTCCTTGTCACCATCAGCATGAAATCTCCGGGCGAGCGGAGCGACTGGCTTGGTTGATATCTTCCCACTCAAGAATTGCGTGGCAATGACAACAAGCTGTTTTACAAAAAAAGCGCCGCCGATCCCAGCGAGTAGACCTTGGAAGGGAAAAGTCGCTGCAAACGGCCGCTCTGCCGCATCCCAGGGTGGGGCAAAGGGAATGGAAAGCAAGATGCCGAGCGTCATCAAGCTCATCCAGAGCGCATAAGGGCGCATTTCGGGCTTTTTCCAAAGAGCAATCAGACC
>CAIWMF010000082.1 GCA_903913785.1 uncultured Spartobacteria bacterium
AGGTTCTCTGAGCATTTGTTAAGGGCGTAGAGTTATATACCTCTGCGCCCTTGCATTGATTGATTGATTTGCCTGTTTTCCTCGAGCTGGGCATTCTGTTTGGCCAACCGAGCCTTCTGAGCTTCTGCTCTGCTTTTTTCTATTTTATATTGAGCTAGAGAATACTTAGCACCAGCATCTTTTCCTTCTATGGCATAAACTTCTGCTTTCCTCAAAAGATACTGACTATTTTCTCTCTCAGAATCATCGAGTAATGCTACTTGAACAGATTGCAATGCTAAATGTCCTGCATCAACGAAACGCGTGTCAGGATAAAGGTATTTTGCCTCATACTCGGTTAATGCTTCGATGTTGAAATTTTTGACTTTTGGGTCAAAGACCTTAAGATGTTGGAGAGCAGTAGAATAATAGCCATGTGCTTTCTGGAGTGCCACATGGCATTCCAGGAGCTGCTTTTCGTTTCCTCCTTCCCTCTTTAAGGCGTCTATTTGCTGTTGGAATTCGAAAGCGTCTGCACACAGGCTCTCCAAAGCGCCTATTTTGCGTTCTTTATATTCATTAAGAAATTGTACGAGTGAATAATCCTTGCCAGCTTGTTTGTCTGTTTCATAAACCCGAGCATTAGACAAGTAATAATGCGCCTTAACCTCATTAACAGACAAATGTTGGCCTTGTAATTCTTGCTTTAGTCCATGAAGCTTGAAAAAGTGTGCTGCCTTGATGTAATTTTGTGAAGCAATCTCGAGTTTGCTGCTTTTGCCCAAATATGAAATGTACGCTTTTATGTGCATAGTTTCCCCAGTCCAATCAGGCTTACAAGCCTCCTCTAAACAACGAGCCGCTTCTAGATAAGCATCCCGTGAATGAGTTAAAGATGTTAACGATTTTTGATCCGTATTCGATATACGGCCCATCCGTATCTCTTCTATGTCTTCTGCTAGCTTCCGACATTTAGCAGCACTGTTTCTATATTCGTTATCTTTATCAGGTGGTAAAGACGGCTGAAAATTGGTTGTTGTCGCTTGAGGGGTTGTTGTCGCTTTTTTTTGATTGGCTAAGCCTGAAAACGCTTGATTTGTCGGCTCTGGCGCCAGGATGGGATGCGTTGGAACTTCAGGAAAAAAACTACCTACCTTAGGGGAGGGCATTGGTGGTGCAGAAGGTTCAATATAGGTACCGCCTATCGGCCCATGACTAATCTCTGGAACTGAGGGGTAAGGATTTTGAGTCTTGATAACCTCTGAGGGTATGTCAGTTGATGGCAATTCTAAAATTTCCCACGATTTCCGTTGTGGATGTTTTTGTAGAGCATGCTCCGGAAGAGGGTTTTCATGGTGAGCTATATGCGTTTTTTGTGACAGCCTCGCCTCAGGCTTCTCTTCATTGGTTATCGTCACAGGTTTTTGTGGAGCCTGAGGGTAATGAGCAATCGGATTGGCATAGATAGGCGGATTCGTTATTTTTGCTCTATCACCTACCGCAACAGGGTGTGTTGGAGCAGAAGGCATCTGATGAACTGAAGTTAATTGCAAACTCCCCGTAGGTAATGGAATACTCTCGTCTCTAGCAGGAGAGGAAGGTCTTATTACTTGTTGTCCTGAAGAGCTAGGCTTTGGTTTTGCGAGCATGGTTTTTTCGATTTGGGTTGGAAATCAACCACAACGGTCTTAATAAAGATTGAGAAAATCAAGTAAATTTTATAGACAACGCAGTGGCTCTTGCCGCATCAGGATAAAAGTCAACTTTCCTAAAAATTCATCTGTTAAAGTGATAGCTCATTATACTAATGTCTCGTGCTATGAATTTTGAACATTTTTTAGCAACGTGCCCTGGACTTTTTTGGTTCTGTTTGATGATTCCTGCATCACTATCACTTGCAGGCATCTACCTTGCTCGTAAATTAATTGAACCTCATAAACGCAATCCTCACCATGATATTGCTCATGCCATTCTTGGTCCTGTTGCCACGATCTTTGGTATTTTAGGGGCCTTTATTGTTGCGACCACATGGCATCAATATGAGGATACATCACTTAACCTTCATGAAGAGAGCAATGCCTTGAGAAGCTTGTATTTCGATGCGCAGGCTTTTACGCCAAAGTATGCAGAGGAGATACAACAGCTCTGCAAAGGATATCGGGCAACTATTATTAAAAATGAATGGAAAATTGTTCAGCAAGGAAAAGATACTCTTGCTGCAGATGCTCTGATTAGTAAGCTCTCCAAGCTATATCTCACATTTTCTCTGACCACAAAAACAGAAAGCATTTATTTCAAACGCAGTATTGATAATTTAGCAAAATTAAGAAAATATCGCGAGCTGCGTATTGAAGATTCTTGCACAGGGCTACTACCTCTTTTGTGGATTTTGTTTCTTCTTGGAGGAACAACTTTAGTATTAGTCAGTCTTCTGATGATCTCATCACCCGGAAGAACCCACGGAGCCATGGTCGTCTTACTTTCGATGTTAATTGGAATTATGACCTTTGCTATTATTAGCCTTGATTTTCCTTTTAGTGGTTTTACAAAAATGAGCACGATGCCTTTTGAAACTATTCCTATGGATCAGAGTCCCTAGTCTTTACTGAGTGCATGACTTCTCCAACGATCAAAGAAGCATCTCTTGCGGCTATTGACTTTGAATCCGCTGGGACATACAAGGGAGAAACGACCTGCCCCATTCAGGTTGGCATGGCTTTGATGAAAGAATTACAAGTGCAGCCAAAGCTCTTTTTTCGATCTTATTTAAAAACAGAGTGTGAGGTTACGTGGAGAGCACAGAAGCTCCATGGTATATCCAATCATCATCTTCACGAAGCTCCATCGATGTACACGCTATGGCCAGAATTTCAAAAACGTCTTGCTGGTCGTTATCTCGTGGCACATGGACGTGGCACAGAACGTCGTTTTTTACGTGTTTTTCCTATGCATGGTTTTGGGCCATGGATTGACACACTTACTCTTAGTAGAAAAATGACTCCTGGGCTCCCTTCTTATAAACTTGAAGACCTCATCGTATATTTTCAGCTCTTTGACACATTAATCTGCCTTCTTCCTGATTTTCGTTGGCATGAGGCCCTCTCTGATGCGCTTGCATCCTTGATCTTGCTTTCACATCTTATTAAAGAAGCTCATCTTTCTAAGGAACCCATTGAATTGTTAACTCAGCTTCACTAACAACTCTCTTCTTAATCATGGATATTTATGAATCAAGCATACCCTTAAGGGATCAATTTTTAGGTATTGTACGCTGAGATTTCTGCGACTAGCTTTGGCGCAAGAGCGTCCTGGCACCGAGGTAATAGGATCAAGAAGAACAAAGGTTCTGCTCAACCCAGATATTTCCTCAACCTCACTTGATACAAGTATACCATTTGCATCCTTTTTAATTTTATTACAGACCAATTATTATATGTCTTTTCAGCTCTCAACTCACCAACTTACCCCTCCAAGCTTTTCCATTATTACCATTCATGAAGAATCTTTAAAAACAGGTGATCTTCTTACTTGCGCAATCAGCTCCTTAGCTGATCAGAGCAGTATTAAAAGCGAACAAATTCTTCAACATCTTGGCGCCACAAATAATCTATGGAGTAAACTTTCCAAAGAACTCCCTCTTTCAAAATGGAAGCAACGTTACACCCTTCGTCTTGTGGAAGAAAAAAACGTAACCTTTAACGAAGGTCTACAACGAGCCTTAACACGTGCGACAGGAACCTTTGTGGGATTTCTGCAAGCTGAGGAACAGTATCTTGATGGCTCTCTTTTAAATGTAGAAAAATATTTTCTTGCTCACCCAGAAATTGATGTCTTGTTTACAGGAGCACTTGTTTATGACAACAGTGCAAAGAAAATCATCCCTCACCCTCCAACTTCCTTTTCACTAGAGTACCTCTGGATCACCGAGCCTCATTTTTTAGTGAGCACATTCTTTTTTCGCACCTCCTTACTGAAAGAAGGTTTTTTCTTTGATGCTGAGGATAAAAATAGAATGTTCAGAAAATGGCTATTACAGCTTCTTCAAGCAGGAAAAAAAATAGGCACCCTCAATATACCAACAACATGGAGTTTGCTCGGGTCTCCTATTGATGATTTGCAGGACCCAGTTCTCCCTCAGTGTCCAAAAATCATAAAAATACTTTCTGCACTCTGGAAGTTACAACATGTATGTAGGTTAAAAAAAGCCAAGAGACATTTTTTACCTCTAATGCCATGCCGAATCTATCAACCCGACTCAATGACAGAGAGAACCAGCCCGAAT
>CAIWMF010000083.1 GCA_903913785.1 uncultured Spartobacteria bacterium
ACTCGGAGATTATGATCGCTCCTATAGTTCTGCTCACTCTGATTTTTTACTCCAAGCATGTCAGCGTGCAGAGCAGGCAGGTGTGATCATTGTTGCTGCAGCAGGCAATGCAGGAAATCTGCAAAAAACCTATTCTAGAGACGCCGTAATTCCGGAACCTGAAAAAAACGATCAATATACGATAACAACACGTCAGAAAATCACAAAAGGCAAAAATATATCCATTCAACAAATCATACAATATAACAACGATTTACATCCCACGTATCCGGCGAGTTATCGAGTGGTTGATGGGCTTGATAATATTATTTCCGTAGCCGCGTCGACCTTTGCTTGGCTGGGTGATTCTGAGATGAGTGTGCAATCTAATTATGGAGCTCACAGTGTCGATATTGCGGCTCCTGGATGCGAGATTTTGTCAACCTCGAATGCGTCTGATACCTCCTACGTTGCGTACTCTGGTACATCGATGGCAACGGCATTTGTCTCTGGTGCCCTTGTCTTACTCAAAGAGCATTATCCTCACGCAACTTATTTGGAGTTAATTCAACATCTTCTTACAAATGCAGATCACGACCCAGCACTCCAAGGAAAAATCATCGACCAACGTCATCTCAATATTGGAAAAGCCCTACAGACCCCTCTTCTTTCAACAAAGCTTAGGTAATATTTCATCTGCCCATGCTTGGACCGCAGGATCCATCTTGACCATATCAGGCCACCCGCGCGTGTAGCCTTCACCGGGTAACTTGCGTGTCGCATCAAATCCCATATGCGATCCCATGTTGGCTAGCGTTGGAGCATGGTCAAGACTATCGCTCGGATTTTTTGTGATCGTGCTATCACGCTGAGGATCGGTGTTAGCACAAAGTCGAAAGAGGACCTCAGAAGTGTTTTTTACATCACAATCCTCATCGACGATGATGATATATTTTGAAAACATCATTTGCCCCATCCCCCAGAGGCCATGCATTATTTTAAAAGCCTGCCACGGATATTGCTTGCGAATGCTGACAAAAACAAGATTGTGAAAAACCCCTTCAGCCGGCAGAGCCATGTCGACAATTTCTGGGAAATTCATTTTAAAAATAGGTAAAAAAATCCGAACGCTGGCCTCTCCTATATAAAAATCCTCCATCGGGGGAACCCCAACAATGGTTGCTGGATAGATTGCCTCGCGTCGATGCGTGATCGCTGTCACATGAAAAACAGGATAATCATCCACTGGTGTATAAAAACCAGTATGATCTCCAAATGGCCCTTCTGAGCGTGTTTCCCCTGGATAGACAAATCCTTCGATGATAAAATCGCTTTCTGCCGGTACTTCAATAGGTATGGTGATGCATTTTACTAGCTTAACAGAACGCTTGCGTGCGAATCCTGCAAAGAGAATTTCATCAATCCCATCAGGCAAGGGTGCTGTTGCCGCAAGTGTGAAAACCGGATCTCCTCCGAGGGCGACGGCAACAGGCATCGGCTCTCCCCGCTCATAGTAGCGCTTTCCGTGACGTGCAGCTACTTTATGAACTTGCCAATGCATCCCTGTTGTGGAGCCATCATAAACCTGCATCCGATACATACCCACATTGCGCTCCTGAGTATCCGGATCCTTTGTATAGACTGTTGGCAGAGTAATAAAGCGCCCCCCATCGTGAGGCCAACATTTTAGAATCGGAAGATCCTCAAGAGAAAAAGTATTCTCCTTTTGATCGAGAATATGAATCACCTCCTGACACGGTCCATGCTTTACATAACGAGGACGGGCATGCAGAAGATCCATTCCCTGACGCAAGAGTTTGATGCCATCGCGGAAGGTTCTAGGCGGTTTGGCCTTCATAAGAAATTCTAGCTCTTGAGCTAATTCATCCACAGAATGTAAACCTAATGCCATCGCCATGCGTTTGCGTGAACCCAGGGCATTGATCAAAAGAGGGAATTTAGAAATGACACCATTAATTGTTGGCTTCTCAAAAAGCAATGCTTTGCCTCCCTTCGGAGCTTTCATTTCCCGATCTGCTAATTCAGTGATTTGAAATTCGCTAGCAATGGGCACAAGGATACGACGCAATTCACCAGCCTTATCAAGGGCTTCTATAAAATCGGCAAGAGAGGAATAAGACATATACGTGTTACGAATGCAAAATGAGGTGTTTTTTACTTCTTTTTTGTTATGCAACGTATCGTTCTAGATCACTCCTCTTAGCTCTGGAGGAGTACGCTTTGTAGGTCTTGCTACCCATGCTGTGTGTTAGGAAATGAAAATAAAGCTGTATGGTATATTATTTTGATTCGTGACACGTATCGTTGCGTGGGCAAATAAGCAACACGATCAATATAAAGACCCAAGAGCTAGTGGTAAAGAGTAAGAAAAAAATCTGACATTTTAAAAAAATAAGATTGCTCCCTGGAGTTAGCTATGGATGATGTTCATTCCTCACTTTGTTTTCTAGGAGTCGTAGCTCAATTGGTTAGAGCACCGCCCTGTCACGGCGGGGGTTGCGGGTTCGAGTCCCGTCGACTCCGGAAAAAATGAAGAAAGGGAAGAATAAACCTGATCTACTTTCTTCGGATAAATAGACTTTGACTATACCTTTCTAGAATGAATTTTAAGAACCTGTTTTCAGCGTGTACTAAAGCTGCAAGTATCTTCTCATTTCCCATAGCTCTTTTTCTATCGTTAGGACAAGGCTCAGAGGTTCGAGTGAGCGGAAAATATTCATTTCTTAACGGCACATCTGTTTCTAGGCCATATGCTCTGTCCTAAGTGCAATTCACTTGATGATAAAGTGATTGATTCTCGTCTTTCTAAAGAGGGAAAGAGCATCCGCCGTCGTCGAGAATGTTTACAGTGTCATCACCGCTTGACAACTTACGAGGAAATAGAACGCATGGAATTTTTAGTTGTCAAACGTGATGGGCGACGTGAACCTTTTGATCGGCAAAAGTTGCAGTCAAGCTTGGTTAAAGCTTCTCAAAAACGCCCCATCTCCCTTCATGTTATAGACGATGCTGTCCTCAAAATACTCTCCTATTTGGAGTCCTTAGAACACCACGAAATCCCTACGAAACTTATTGGGGATGAGCTCATGAAGCAGCTTCGGAATATTGACCCGATTGCTTATGTTCGCTACGCTTCTGTTTACCGTGCTTTTCAAGAAGTGGGAGAATTTATTGAAGAAATTCAATCACTCAATGATCAGTCCACGACTATAACAATCTCATAATTATGATCTTTTATAGGGGATTAGAAACAGAGCACTCAAAATATTCACTTTTTAAAATTTACGAGACTAGAAACAAAACAATTCTTGTAAAAAATAATTTTTTCTTTTCAAAAAACGGATGATTGCGCTCCGACAAGGAATACCTCTGCTGATGACTCCGAATGGAGATGCCGCTCATTTTAATCAAGAGTGGATCAAGGATGCTCTGGATTACGCTGCGAAAGTAGCTGGGCATGAATATTGGTCTATAGGAAGAGCACTCACAGATACAATTACCATGTATCTTCAACAAGAATTTGCAGGGAGCATTATCAAGGTCTCAGAGCTCGAACACCTAGTTCAAAAACTCCTCAGCTCACTCAAGCATGATCAGATCGCCGCTTCCTTTTTTCTTCCTGATCCTCCTGTTTATCTCTCACTTCTTGATCTTGTCCTCGAGGCAGGGAGTGGATACGAACTCGCCTTTTTTCAACTTCTTGGTAAACGCCTTCAAGAGATCGCTGAATCTAAGAGCCTGCGAGTTGAAATTGGTGATCTTAATCCCTGCTTGAGGCTCCTCAAGCAGCGACTGCGACTGCGTTGTCAGGATAGATTGCGTGATGAAATTGTGAATTATATTAGAAACTATAGCAGCTTTCACTTTTTTCAAAAAATACGCCAGACCCCCCTTGAGATAGAACTTTCTTAATTTTTTTTTGACTCCTTGTTACTCCTATGGCTGTGATGACCCTTTTTGAAAAAATAATACGACGCGAGATCCCAGCTGATATTGTTGCAGAGGAAAAAGAGTGGATTGCCTTTCATGACACTACACCGCAAGCACCAATACACATCCTAATTGTTCCTAAAAAACCAATTCCACGCCTTTCGAAAACAACAGAGAACGATTGCATGCTTTTAGGTCAACTCTTGCTCGCCGCAGCAAGAATAGCAGCAGAAGAACATCTCTTAGAAGCTGGCTTTCGTATTGTCATTAACAATGGAAACAACGGAGGAGAGGCTGTTCCTCATCTCCACGTGCATCTTCTAGGAGGAAGAAAGATGGAGTGGCCGCCGGGATAAGTATATTCCTCGCAAATCAAAATGAGGAATTTTTGCTTTTTTTTGCTGATTAATGACTCGGTGCCTATTTTTTATACTTTTTTTAAGTTGAACTTCCTATTGTTTTAGATTAGTCTACGTAGCTCTGCTTTTTAAAAGATAATACTTAGGAAAACATGATGATCAAAAAACATCATATTACAATTTCCGAATTAGAAATCAAAAAAGCGATCAATGATTAGTAAACTATTTCTGAACTATTTCTGTTAAGAAACAACCCTATCAAGCTCTACGCAATAGAGCCTCTATAGAGCCCCTTAACAAGCGCATACGAGCTTTTTCATCAAATAGCACAAGAGAGTCTTGACCCTATCGTCCAGAGGCCTAGGACACCCCCCTTTCACGGGGGTAACACGGGTTCGAATCCCGTTAGGGTCGCCATTTTACATAGGTCGCCGATTTGACTCATTGTTGTTTGTGTTGGCAGTGAGTCATTGATTCCATATATCTCTGATCCTTTGCAACTGCTCGCGCTCCTCTGCTCTTGAGGCCACTGAACCTGAACTCTTCAAGTTATTACTTATTTTTTACAGAATCGAAGGTCATCGGAAAAAGAAATTTTATGAGCAAGTACAAACATGCACCTACGCCAAGACATCCTGCAGCCGTGATTAAAGAACACGCAAATGCCTCCGTGTGTGTTCTGCTCTGACAAAGGAAATAAGAAGCAACAGAGGGTCCTAAAATTTGTCCTAATCCATACATCGTTGTTAACAAAGCCATCAGTGTTGTTGATCCTAAGGGGCTGAGGCGTCGTGCTTCTTGCATTCCCAAAAGTGAGATAATATTTAATGGGAATCCAACTAAAATAATTCCCACAAGGAATCCCCATTGATTTGAAAAATAAAGAGGCATCAGGACTCCTAGGAGCTGTGTGATATAAATAGAGAAAAGAAGTAAACGTCGATCTATGTTGACGGGGATTTTTTTGACACTGAGTGCTCCTGCCACGACGCTTAATCCAAAAATAGGCCAGAAAAAATCAATCCAAGGGGATTGAGCAATTGTTTCATGAGCAATGATGGGTAAAAATGTTGCAGTAATGATGTAACCAAAGCCTGCTAGTCCATAACCTAGGGACAAAAGGATTGGTTCCAATGTCCAAATATTTTGAGCTGGTATAGAAGAATTTCTTACCTGATGAGGTGATAGAACATTCTTTAAATCACCTTGAAATGTATTCCAGATCAATGCAGTTAGGCATGCTGCTAATAGTGAGAATCCAAACCATGCAACACTTGAGGAACAATGCAAAGAGATCATAGCAATAGAAATAAGACCCGAAATAATAATGCCTACTCCTGGTCCTGCATAAATAATGCCACTCAATGAAAGCGCATTTAACTGTGCGAGCCGTTCTAAGCACCACCCGGAGGTATAGATAAAGGCAATAGCAGTGGCAATACCTGTTAAAAATCGAAATAAAGGCCACATCACAGGAATGGGTAGAGACATTCCAAATATCAACACAACAATGACGACAAGATTATAGCGAATGATTGCTGTGTGGCTTGGCACACCTACGTAACATCTACGCAGCAACCATGGCAAAAGAACACACAAACAAGCCCCCAAAAGGTATCCTATGTAATGAATACTCGCTAAGAAAGTGCCTCCATGAAGATCAATCACATGATCGTGCAGCATCATCGGCAAAAGTGGCGTAAAGGCAAATCGACCAAATCCCATCGCTACAATAAATGAAATAGCTCCCCCCTGAAGAATCGATCGTGCTTGTCGTGAGGGTTCTGTCTTCATTTCAATGGATGATTAATACGTAGTCATCTTAGTTTAATCGATAAAAATATGAGACTTCTTGAAGTATAGAGCGCTAAAATAAGAAGTCAGATAGTCTCAGGGAGCATTTACCTCATTTTTCCGGCTTTCTCATCACAATTTGCATGAAATATCCGGGTTAAGAAGAGTATTTTTCTTTTCAATCTGCAGTTCCGCTTCTTTACCAGGCTTCTCAACCCAACGGGCAAGAAAAATACATGTTTCATAGAGTAATACCATGGGAACCCCCATCAGTAAGTATGTCATGAGATCAGGTGATGGAGTAATAAAGGCTGCTATGGTAAAAATAGTAATAATGGCGATGGAGCGTTTCTTGCGTAAAATTTCTGACGTGAGAAATCCTAGCCTCACGAGTATGAGAACAACAATAGGCATTTCAAAGGCAATCCCAAAGGCGATGAGAAATTGAGTCGTAAAAGAATAGTAATCTCTCACTGTCCAGGTTGGGACCCAGTGCATTGCTTTGGCATCTTGGAAAAAAAACGCAAGTGTACCAGGAAGTACGACATAGTAACTAAAACTGACACCAAGAATAAAAAGAAAAAAACTCGCTGCGGTGACTGGTATAATTAGACGCTTTTCTGCGTGTTGGAGCGCAGGGAAAAGAAACTCACCTAGAAAAAATAGCAACAAAGGAAACGATATAATAAACCCCGCATAGAAACAAAGATCCATAGAAATGGTCATGGAGTCTGCAACGCCTAATGATTGCAAGCTACCTGCGCCTTGAGGGTCAACCAAGAGTAATGGTTTTTGGATGAATGCGGCGAGGAAACCACGAAAGAAAAAACTTCCTACCATTGCGAGCACAAGGGTGAGCGCAATTTTAATGACCATGCGACGCAGATCATCAACATGTTCAAGAAAAGGACGTGATTCCTCATCTGTCTCACGAAAAGAAAAAAATTTACCGTAATCCATGAATCGCTTCGCGATAATTGAGGTATACCAAGAGTCTATAACTTTTAAAAATGTCAGAGGACTACGACAGTAAAAAGCTAACTACCGTTGCTGCATTCCTGCCCTGGCGGGGTTTGTTATTTCTTACTTCATAGCCTCTGACGCCGATGACTCTAATGTAAATATTCAGGTGATAAAGATAAAAATGGCTGTTCTTCAATGAAGGGGTCATGAATTTCATGATTGCTTGTTTTTTGTCCTAGCCCGGATATTCCACACCAATCTACTGTGGAAACTGCGAAGCTACTGCGGAGACAGGTAAGGTAGGGTGGATGCTACGCTCAAACTCACATTGTGACTTCGGCAGGATGTACACATACAGCCTGGCATCAAATAGACTTCTTTGAAAACTCTACTGCTAATCATGAATGACAGCGTTGCTCCGGTGCTCGCATCCTCGAGTGCTTCTTTGTACACTGCGGTTCTGTGCGCTGGAGAGCCTGCCCTCGCGGCCGCCTCGTCACGATCAGTATGAAATATCCGGGTTAAAGTTCATGAGACCAAGTTCTATTAAAAATTATTCTAAAAATTTTCTCATTTTCATTACTGGCTCTATGAGGGTTTTTAAAAAAAGTGATGTGGATTTTTTATTTTGGACAAGGGTGATTTTCAATCTACTATCCAAGCTAAAATTTGCCGAATTTTATCTCCCTCAAAACCTACCCAAAGCATGCCTAAAGATACCACGCTAAAAAAAATTCTCTTGATCGGAGCTGGTCCCATTGTCATTGGACAAGGATGTGAGTTTGATTACTCAGGAGTACAAGCCTGTAAAGCCCTGAAGGAAGAAGGATATCAAGTCGTTCTACTCAATTCTAATCCGGCAACCATCATGACTGATCCCGAGTTTGCGGATCGAACTTATATTGAACCCATCACTCCTGAAGTGATTGAGCAAATTATCATACGAGAAAAACCAGATTCTCTCTTGCCGACATTAGGTGGACAAACGGCTCTCAATGTTTCCATGGAACTCGTGCGACGTGGTATTCTAAAAAAACATGGCATTCGACTCATTGGTGCCAATGCAGAGGCCATTGAGCGTGGAGAAGATCGTACTGTGTTTAAAAATCTTATGCTTCAGATTGGCCTGGAAGTTGCGAATTCAGGTGCCGCGCATTCTATGGAAGAGGTCTTAACTATTGCAGAAAAAATAGGTTCTTATCCTCTCATTATCCGTCCTGCTTTTACTTTGGGAGGAGCAGGTGGTGGCATTGCACGGAATCCTGAAGAACTTGAACGCATCGCCAAACATGGCCTGGACCTTTCTCCCACAGCTGAAGTCTTGATTGAAGAATCCCTCCTTGGGTGGAAAGAGTTCGAAATGGAAGTTATTCGTGATTGTGCTGATAATTGTATTGTCATTTGTTCTATTGAAAACATTGATCCCATGGGAATTCATACCGGAGATTCGATGACAGTAGCCCCTATCCAAACATTGACGGACAAAGAATATCAAAAGATGCGCGATGCTTCTTTTGCAGTCATTCGTGCCGTTGGTGTGGAAACCGGTGGTTCCAAT
>CAIWMF010000084.1 GCA_903913785.1 uncultured Spartobacteria bacterium
AGTAAAACTTTCTAGAAATGATGCGCTGTTACAAGGTTGATTGATTTTCATCCTTGTTCTTATTTCAATTTGCAACCATTACTACCACAATATATTCTATATTATTCCAATATTAAATTCTGATTTCCTTACACGCATTGGCCTTAACCCGGATATTTCATACTGATCGTGACGAGGAGACTGCGAAGCTAGGGTGGGGTAAGGCAGACAAATATTTTGACGCCGGGCTGTATGTGTCCATATTGACTCGCTCGCACCTGCTCGGCTCGC
Organism: uncultured Spartobacteria bacterium; assembly: GCA_903913785.1. GTDB lineage: Bacteria > Verrucomicrobiota > Verrucomicrobiia > Chthoniobacterales > UBA6821 > CAIWMF01. The sequence continues at coordinate 271 of CAIWMF010000084.1, forward strand.
CCTTACCGAGCTGCCCCTAACCTAACGGTTACGGCAGTCTACCCCAGGCTCTCCCGAGCACTGGTGTTGTCCAAGTCACCATGTGAGTTGAGCGAAGTATCCATCTGCTTTCCCAGTCTCCACAGGTGATCGGTGTGAAATATGCGGGTTAACCTCCAAGAATAGTTCTACGAAGTGCTGCAAGAAGTTCTTGATTCGTGACTTCTTCCTTTAACATCTCCTCAACAAGATCAATTTCATGCTTTGAGGCAATACCACTAGCAGCACTTAATAATAATGGAATATCAGAAATAAGAGATTTGAGTGGCTCCTTTGCAAGCACTTTAAGCGTTTGAGGAGGAAGTTGCATAGAGTCCAACTCAAGATTTTCTAATATATTTCCACGAAAAAGTTCCTGTAGCTTACTTAACACAGGCGCCTCTCCTAACAACGATGAAAGCTCTTCCCTCGGCAACTTGCTAGGATGCACCTGAGGCAAAAGAGTTAAACCTCCCTCTCTAAAATCAAATGAAGAAATTCCTTTAAGATCCATTCTAAAAACGGTAATGAGAATACCTCAAGATATGCAAGGATTTTATCCGAGAAACCTAACTCGAATATTTCACACTGATATACTGCAGAGAACGGGAAGGTAGATGGATGTTGCTTTTTAAATCAGTCTATTGCACCTCCCTTTTGAACAGAGCAGATCACATCCTCGGATGCAACAATCCTAAGAATCATCGCGAAAAGCTATATTAACAATTACAAATTTTCAAACACTTGATCCATAACTGTAGTGAGCGCATCTAATCCATTTGATAAAATAGAAAGATTAATTTCTGATTCTTCAAAAATAAAATAACATCCTAATATGTCATCATGTAGTTGAGTATGAAGAGGCTTGAGCCGAGGCTCTCGAAAATGAGCGTGTGCTAGAATTTTTCTGGCATTGAGCAAATAAATATTTTCTATTTTTTTTCTTAAACCTATTAGGAAACAGGGTGGTGAATGGACCAGTTGAAGGTTACCAATAGTATCAATTTGTAAACTTAACTTTTCTCCTTCTCTCATGGTAATCCCAGAAAGACCATACTGTTGACAGAATTGTTGAACGACATCTGTGATCATATTACTTGATATATAGCTTTGTCCGATGAATGTTAGAATGATTCTAAAAACATAAAGTAAAATGGGAAATATTGCACAAGGATTTAGATTAACCCGAATATTTCACACTGATCTACTGCGGAGGCCGGGAAGTAAGAGTGATCCTGCGTTAGACTCCCATTGTGACTTGGGCGGTATGGAAACATACAGCCCGAGGAGCAATTCGAAGCTGACGCAGTATCCATCAGGTGTTCGCAAGCCGCAGCAGAATCAGTATGAAATATCTGGACTAGCACCAAAAAGAAAAAATAAGATTTCCTAAAAATTCATTTGAGAAAGGTATATATATGGAATAGCTAACACTTTTTTGTTTCATGCATCGTATGTCTCATCCTTTTGTTCATGCAACTTCACTTTCTCGAGCTATCGCAGAATCTAAGGAACATTGTACTGCTTTTAAACAATTGTCTCGATTGGCATCACTGGGAAAAATTCTTTCTGGAAACAACCTAATCATTTCATAAATACGCGTGAGAAATTCAATAGACAATTCAAGGGGAGGAACTGAAAATATTTCCGCAATACGTAAAAACTCATCGTCTGCAAGGCTCTCTTTATTCACACGTGTTAATATTTCATTGATTAATCGTGAAGGCTTAACGGGAATTTTTGGATTGATGATATTCATCTTAGTGAGCATTTGTAAAAACGAGCGATATGCATTGCGAAAAAATTCCATCTGACACAAGCCATCCATCACACTTTTTAAAAATGAAGATTCCAGAGAGGGAGCATTGGAGTGTAATTCTGCTGCTAATGACTTTAAAAGAAATTCCAATGCTTTTTCAAGTCGCTCCTGCCCTTCTTTCCCGTCTGCTTCTTCTTGTCCCTGCTTATTTTGTTTCTTTTTTTTATCTCTCTTCACTCGATCTAACTCGGGGAAAGAATTCATAATAGTTCGGTAATTGGTAATTAAACTTTGATCACTAAAAACAACTTGGCAGTAAAAGTCTCTTAGTGCAGCTACAAGATCTGCTTCATTGCCTATTGTGCCTGCAGCAACGTTAGAAACATTGTATCCCGCTCGAATTTCAGGTCCATTAGTACTATTTAAATCATCTAGCACTTGCTCTAATAATGCTTTTAGTTCGGGGTCTTCTGATTGGCTTTCAAGAAGTTTAATAGCTACCCTGAGGGCTGCATTTTTTAAGGTAGGATCCTTAAAAAATGAGTTTAATGTTTGCTTGATTTCCTCATAATTTCCACCTCGCTGACTCCTTCTTATTTGAGCCATAAATTTTTGAAAATCTGGGGAATTAGCAAAGTCATCAAAATCCGGAAGATTTTCTTGTTGATCTGAAAAAGCGTTCTTTTCCTTTTTTTGAAAATCACTTTTAAGTTCTACTTTCTGGCTAGTGGCAGATTTACCATCTTGATCATCACCTTCATCATGAACTCCAAATTCAAAATTATCATTAAATCGACTTTTTTTAATTTCCTTGCCTCGATAAAGTCCTACTCCCTGTAAGTCAGCAGTATCAATCTCACCTCCTATCGGTGTTGATACATGAGCTCGAACCTTAGTATTCATAATGACCTAAACCTAAAAGCGGACAGTCTTTTCAATGTTTCTTTATATGATCTTACTCACGCACTCATTATTTTTGTGATTTGCAGAGATGGCACACCCTCTACTACAACGAGTCTGGCTTGAGCAATCATTTTTTCTTGGAGCAGAATACTCGCTTCAAATTCAGTACCCCCAAGGCAAATGATTTTTCCCTCTACAAGTGTTTTTAATTCATCGATGCCAATAAATTGGTGACCTAACACAAAAGATAATTCTACTTTTAAGGACGCAGGAGAAACTAATGAACTTGAAATTTGTTGAGAGGATATTTGTGCTTGCGCTGTATGCTGGAGTTTTAATTTATCTAACTCGATTATTTTAGACGGAAAGGGTGGCTCTGTTTCTTTTTTTGTCAATAAAGACTCATCGACATTCTCTTCTTCATCTCTTTGAGGACTTACTTGCTCGGTTTTTATCTCTTCAATATTTGGCATATGCTAATGAATACATGACTTTTTTAGACAGGTCAAAAAGTAACTAGCCCGGATATTTCAACCCGCCGACTCTCAAAAGCGAACATGCAGCAAACTGATTGAAAAAGCTAGGACGAGAGCTGTGTAAGACGTTGACGATTCTCGATCATTGTTTTTCGCACCCGTTTCCAAATAGGAAATTTTTCAAAGCGGCTATCTCGATGAAGTTCTGCATAAATAAAAAATATTCCATATTCTTCATAGGATTCAATATCCCCCAAAAGTTTATTATAGAAAACAAGAAGCCTATCCATAGATAATTTTGATTCATTATTTTTCCAATCAAAAAGCTTATCTAAATTTCCTCCCACATAACTAAGCCCAGGACAATCATAACGACAAAACGAAAAAAATTCTGTAATCCCAAAGAGAGGAGATACTATTTTTTGCTCCGTTTTTTCTCTTTTCATAAAGCAAATTGCAACATCATGAGGTGTAGGCTGGCGAAACACAATTTTTAGTCCACGCATGGAAACACTCGAGGCCAACCAATCTGAATCTGTGTACTCTGGATACATTGGATAATCTACCACATGATATCCATGCGCAATCAAAGCTTGTACCATGGGACTTTCTGATGGGTTGGTACGGTATGCTTCCTCTTGAAAGCGTTTGCGTAATTCATGTCCAATGGGACTTTTAGGGACTAGGTTTCGTACTGAGAAGGAGCCCTCCTTTTTCAGCTTATGATAAGCACTTATTAGCAAATCATTATTTCTAGAGTTCATAGCTTTTTTATTGTGATCGTTTAGTGGGAAATTAGAAAAAGTATTGCACAAGGACTAAAAGAGACAACTGCAGGTGAGATCAATGGTCTACTCCGGGACTCGAGGCGGCAAAGTCCTGACCCAACGTAAAATTTCTGTCACCGGTTCCAGGAGATTTTTAGGAATAATATCATTTACTTCTAGTTCGTTATAAAGTGCACGTGCCAACGGAACGTTTTCTACAATTGGAATGTTCTCTTCACGAGCAACAGCAATCATTCTTAGTGCAATGAATCCACTTCCTTTAGCCCTTAGAAGTGGCAGCGGTGTATTGCCTCGTTCATAATAAATCGCAGCTGCATAGTGCGTCGGATTTGTCACGAGCACTGTGGATTTTCGTGTAGCTGTTGATGTATCTTCAAAAATCATTTCACGTTGCAAACGACGACGATTACCTTTGATTTGAGGATCACCTTCCATGTCGTGCATTTCACGTTTCGTTTCATCCTTAGTCATGCGGAGCTCTTTCATAAGCATTTTTTTCTGAAGGATAAAATCCAGAACAGCTAGCACGACATAACAAGCCATGAATGAACTAATAAAATTCAGTAGCATTGGTTGAACAACATCAAGAGAGTTAAACAAGGTTGCAAAAGGCAATGTTGCGAGTGGGCCTATTGATTGTGAAATAATAAAGTAAAGGAGAACTCCAAAAACAGTGAGTTTGAGGGTCGATTTCAATAATTCTAGTAGTGTCTTCATGGAGAAGATTTTTTTCAGACCGCTCATAGGGCTTAACTTAGTAATGTCTGGTTTGAGTGATTCCATGGAAAAGAGAAACCCAAATTGCCCTACATTGGCGATGATCACAGCAAATGCAGCAACAATACAGACAGGAAACATAGCAGAAGTGAGGTAAGGTATAGAGACATCTAAGAGGTCCATGACTGAAGTTGTGTTAGGCCTGGAAATGGCATCAAAGACAGTATCAAAGAATTTAATCAGTGATTTATAAATATCTCCAATGGTGAGATAAATGGTTTCTAAAACAAAAAAAGTACAGATGGTTGTAATAACATCTGTACTTTTGGCCACTTGTCCCTTTTCTCTTGCGTCGCTCAGACGCTTTGACGTGGGCTCTTCTGTCTTCTCTCCTGTAGGTTGCTCAGCCATGAAAAAGTCCCTTTAAAAACAATGCAACTCCTGCAGGAGTAAAAAGGTCATGTTGAAAGCCCTCAATGAGATAACGCATATAAAATGGTAAAAAGATAAAACAAAGCCCGCTTTTAATCGGAAGCGAAATAAAAAAAACATTGAGTTGAGATACAAAACGATTCATTAAGCCAAGCCCAAAATCCATAAAAAAGAAAATAATTAACAATGGTGATCCATAAAGAATTCCAAGTTCAAATACTTTTGTGAAAAATGGAAAGATACTGTTTTGCCAACCAATAGCAAAAGGAGGAAAAAGTTTGTCAACAGGATAGGCCTCATAGCTCGCAAACATTACCTCTAATAAAGATAAGAAACTTCCTGTTGCATAAAAAAAATAGCTCACAATACGCAGAAAGAGTCCCCCTATAGGAGATTCCTGAGCTCCTAGCATAGGATTATAAATCCCTCCCGCCGTTGTACCACGCTGAAGATCAATTAACTCACCTGCAATTTCCACAGACCAAAAAATCACAGAAATGAAAAAAGAGATCACAATACCTAAAAAGATTTCTTTTAGAATAAGGATGAGAATTAAAAATAAATTCTTCGTATCAAGGGAAATCATAGGAGCTGTCATAGGCAGAACAATTCCTGCCATCATCACTAAAAAAACCTGTCTCGGTAGGCCGCTAGCAGAAAAGAAAGGGACTATCGTTAGAACCGTGCCAAAGCGGACGGAACCCAGGGCAATGAGCATAGGTCCCTGGATAATCATTTGAGAAATATCACCCATAAATAGAAAAATCTATACGACTAGCCCGGATATTTCCTGCTCATGGTAACAAGGAGGCTCATAAAGCAAGAGAGACGAACATTTTGATGCCGGGCTGTATCTGTACATAACATTTAACTCAAGAAGTAAGTCTCATAAAGCAGCTACTAATCTTCGTGGCTGCCATAGTAGATGAGCATGAAATATCCGAGCTAGTTTTCATTGATTGCGACACATAGGAAATGAGAAGAACAAACATGATTGTTGATCGCCAATTTTCTACTTGCCAGCTTCATAGCGAACTTATTTACCATTGCACGTGAAAGATTTAAATTAATAATTCAACATCGCTGGAAAATCACGAAAAGAGATTATTGCGAAATTTAAAAGATCGCCAAAGACATAATTCATCGCGTACACAATAACCAAAAATGTGGCTATAATTTTTATGGCAAAGGGAAGAGTTTGATCTTGAATCTGTGTCAATGCTTGAAATAAAGCCACTAGCAACCCTACACCAGTTGCAACAATAATAGGTGGAAGTGAAGAGGTTAAGACCAGCAACATTGCTTGAGAAACAAGATTAACAGAGGTGTCTTGATTCATAAATGAGTCTTTAGGAAATTCGGTATGTCATAATCAGACCATCCATCAGACGCGTCCAACCGTCTACAAAACAAAAAAGTAATAACTTAAATGGGAGTGAAATTGTTGTTGGTGAAAGCATCATCATTCCCAATGCCATGAGAATATTAGAAATCACAAGATCGATAATAATAAATGGAAGATAGAGGATAAATCCTATTTGAAAAGCAGCAGTTAATTCAGAAATAAGGAACGAGGGAACCAAAATAATGAAATCTGTCTTTGAAACAGTACTTGCATATTTAGGCGGCCAAATTCGTTTTGCAGTCACCACAAAAAATTTCTGAACGCTCATTTTACTATTATTATTTAAAAAAGTCTCAATTGGTTCCTTAATCGAATTCATCATGGGGCCAATACTTGAAATGGTGACATTAGAAATATTTAATTTTTCACTCAAATGATACGTGTCAGCAAGCACAGGAAACATGACATAAATTGATAAAATAATCGCCATGCCATTAAGCACCATGTTGGGAGGACTTGATTGAAGACCCAGAGCAGTTCTCACCAAACTAAAAACAACGATAACCTTGGCAAAAGATGTTACCATTACGGCAAGAAAAGGGAGCATGGCGACCGTACAAAGAACTAAAATCAGCTCTAAAGGATTTCCTAGATTAAAATTCATTTTACTAAGTTAAGTTGGGTAAGAAAGGCAGCATGCTGGCCATGAATTTCTACTAACTCTCCAACACCAATTAGGGTGCCTTGAGCGTAAATTTTCATTGAACTACTTACATTCTCGATAGGCGGGTAGGTTTTTATTTTAGCGAGCTGCGCAATTTGCTCTATTGTTACTGAAAGTTTACCAAGGCTAAATGCGAGTTCGATTGTGACAAGCTTTTCTAAAGAAGCCAGCTCTTGTTTTGTCTCACTCTCTTGTTTTTCGAGATCGGAAGACTCCGAAGGTAGAAAATCAGAAAGAGCAACATCCTTAAAGTTATGAATCAAGGGTTGTAATTCTTGTAGATCAAGAGATAGAGGTAAGTATTGACCATCTTGAAAATATAAAAAACTTTTACCCGTTACACACGCAGATGGTTCTTCAAAGAAAATGAGATCTCCGGGCTTAAGTTTACTCAATTGCGCTGGGGATAATTTTGCAGTACCAATGATGATGTCTCCCTCAAAAGGGAATTGCTCAAGATCGGAACGTACTTCATAGGGCAAGGGAGCTACTAGAGAAAATATTTTTGCAAGGAGGAATAAAGGAAGTTTTATTTCACCCATAAGCTCGACTGTTGAATCGTTACGAATAATTTCAAAGTAGAGTGTTTTTTTATCTTCTAACTCTTTGATCTCATTTTTCTTAAATGACTCTAATAATAGAGGAACCTCAAACAACTTTTCTAATAGAGCAATAATTTTTTGACTGCAATAAGCGGTTACTCCAGTTAAAAAATCCTTTGGAATAGCTTCAGCTCCTCCAAATTCCAAAAAACATTTCATAAATTTACTTTCACTTGTTGCGTGAAACGATACATCGATATGATGATGATTTGTTTTCAAAGAAAGAAAAAAATCAAATGATTCATTATTAATAGTAGGAGGTAGAACAAAGCGTAACTTTTGATCAGGATCATTTTCAGAGAGGGAAAACACTCTCTTTGAAAAAATTAATTCGTTCAGCACCTCAACCTCACATTGCGAAAGTGCAAGTGGTTTATAAAGTGTCACCATGATCTTGGAAATCCCCTCGGTTTTCTTGATTCAAATTTGAGAAATCATCTTGTGCATCCCCCTCACTACTAAATTCTGAGGAATTTTGAGCGGTTAGAAATTGCGTTTTTACTTCAATAGCTTGGCCTGGACAAAGAGCCGTGAGATGATTTTGTAAAGTTATTAAATGATTATTGAGCATTGCATTACTTGCCGCACTTCTCGTAGAAAAAGCAACTTCCATCTGCTTGGTGTTTGCATTAATACGAACACTAGTCCTGTCAAGCACATCACTTCGAAACTGAAATGTAATATTTTGACCATTCGTGCTATTAAGGCGTGCTTGACTCACGGTGGCTGTTAGCTCATCTAACAAATTCGATAAGTTCCCCGTCCGAATACTACTTGATAAAGATTTTGAAATCGTACTACCTAGAGACCCAGATGCTCCTAGAGAACCTTCACTTTTAAAATTCAAGTGAGATGGATCCTTCAAAGAAGCAAGAGGCAGGAGAGGAGTTGTATCTGATGGATTCAATGTACTGTCTTTCGATAAGTCGAAACTAGAATCTGAATTATTTTCACTTTTAAAATTCGAGTGAGATAGATCCTTCAAAGAAGTAAGAGGTAGGAGAGGAGTTGCATCTGATGGATTCAATGTACTGTCTTTCGATAAATCGAAACTAGAATCCAAACTGTTGAGTGGTTCAGTAAGAGAGGAATGTAGAGTTTGTTTGGAAACAACAATCCCACTCTCTTGTGATCCTATCATCCTACTTGCTGCACTTGCTTCTTCCCCTGCTAAAAATACCGAAGGCATATTCTTTTCGAGTGAATTCATCATACTCGAACCACTTTCATCTACTGAGGTAAATGAGCTAAGAGAAGACATGGCCTCAGACAATAAAGTCGACATGTTTTCTATGCCTTCATTATTCAGATTTTTAATAATGGGTATTCCACCATTAATCCCTATTCCGATCCCTTGCATAGGGAGAGTGACTTCCTTTTTTTTAACAGTTTCCTGAAAGTATAAATGACTATCATCTCCATGAGTTTTTAGAGAATAATCGTTTGTCTCTACAATATCCTTATCATCTTGAGAAGGAGACATACCGTGACCCCTCTTGTTTATATTTAAATGATTGATGGGTTGTGTATCTAATTTTCCTGAATCATTGTGAATATTTTTTTTAGAACCATCACTGGAAATACATTTTTTTACAGAGCTATGTTCACTCTCCTCATCCAAGGAGTGTTGAGAACTATAGGGATCATAAGATTCTTTAATGATATGACTAGAGGGCGTGCGAGTAGATTCAACCTGAGATTGCGGTTGATTTTGATAGGCCGGTTGATTTTGATAGGCCTTTAGTCTTGAGGATCGTATTGTGCTCATGGTTTTTACACACTTCTAACTTACTATTAGGTTCTTGGTAGTGAAACACTCAGATCCAAAATAGTATTTTTTCTTTGAGAGAATAGCCTGGCAAACTTGAACTTCAACCTAAAAACATCAATAAAACAGAGAAGAGTTATGTATAGTGTTTAAAAGATATATGGAGAGCATCTAAGAGCGCTCTGTTTCTTTGTCTTATCCAGCCCTTCTCTTTTAACCTCGATAGATAGTCAAATTACTTTGAAATGACACGAAATGACTTTGTTTTTTTAGAAAATAGCTTTTTTTCAACTCATCACATTATCTTTAGATATACTCATCTCAAATGAATTTTAGGAAATTTGACTTGTTTTTTCGATCTAATGCGTATCCAAGGAAACATGTGCTGGAGCCTTTTCATTCTGTGGAAGATAATCTTGTTCCATACCCGGAACACTATATTCATAAGGACCATTGTATACAGTTGGTGTGATAGCAAAATTGCCATGACCTGGAGGTGATGAAACCGTCCATTCTAGAGTTGTGGCAAGCCACGGATTATTAGGAGCTTGAGGACCTTTATATAAGCTATAAAAAAGATTAAGAAAGAAGACTAGCGTGGAGAGTCCAAGACCAAAAGCCCCAATAGTACAAATAACATTGAGGGGTTGCAACTGACGAAGATGCTCATAAACAGTAGGATCAGCAATGCGACGCATCATCCCACCCAATCCAAGATTATGCATAGGAAAAAAGGTAAGATTAAAAAATATAAGCGTTGCTAGAAAATGAATCATGCCCAGAGTAGGATTCATCATACGACCAAACATTTTTGGAAACCAAAAATAGATGCCTGCAAAAATAGCAAAAAGGCTACCACCAAAGAGTACGTAATGAAAATGTGCAACAATAAAGTAAGTGTGATGAACAAATAGGTCGACTGGTGTTGAAGCCATAAAAATACCACTTAACCCCCCAATAACAAACATCGATACAAAGGCAAGAGTAAAACACATAGGTACTGTGTATTCAATAGACCCCCTCCACACGGTACCTAACCAATTGAATGTTTTAATTCCAGAAGGAACAGCAATCACCATAGTGGAAACAGCAAAAGTAGCACTAAGCGTCAAGTTCATCCCACTGACAAACATATGGTGCCCCCAAACAATAAATCCCAGAAGGCCAATGGAAGCCATTGCATAGACCATTGCTTTGTACCCAAAAACAGGCTTGCGTGCAAACACTGGCATAATTTCAGAAACAAGCCCCATAGCCGGTAATATCATAATATAAACCTCAGGGTGTCCAAAAAACCAAAAAAGATGTTGCCAAAGAAGCGGCTGTCCACCACCTGCAGGTTTAAAAAAACTTGTTCCACAATTCAGATCAAAAAAGAGCATTGCAGCTGCAGCTGAGAGAACAGGCACTGCAAAAATCAGTAAGATCGAAGTAATAAAAAGCGACCACACAGTTAAAGGAAGACGAAACATAGTCATTCCAGGTGCTCGCATGGTGATAATTGTCGTAATATAATTTGTTGCTCCAGCGATAGATGCTAATCCATTAATAAAAATTGCAACACCCCAAAGACTTTGACCGATTTGGGTTTGATTATAAGCAGCAACTGCACTCAAAGGAGCATAAGCAGTCCAACCAGTACCAGGAGCGCCTCCAGGAGCAAAAAAAGCAGCTAAAATAAAAAAACCAGAAATGACATAGAGCCAATAACTCACCTCATTGAGCAACGGAAAAGCCATATCCCCAGCACCAATTTTAAGCGGAATTAAATAATTCCCAAAAGCACCAATAAGAAGCGGCATGACAACAAAGAAGACCATAATGGTTGCGTGCATGGTGACAAGCATATTGTACCCACCTGGAATAATTGTTCCATCGTCAGAGGCCAGCGAGGAAGGAAGAAAGCGACCAATCAGAGGTACAGGATGATTGGGAAAACCAAGTTGGTATCGCACTGCCATAGCAAGGGCTCCTCCAAGCAAGAGGAAGGCAAAAGCGGTCCAAAAATATTGGAGTCCGATCATTTTATGATCATAAGACCAAAGATATTGCATCATTCCTTTTGTTTCATGATGGTCATGAACTGCAATATTAGGAATCGTAGCATCTACCTGAATCGTAGGCTCAGTGGAAATATTCATATTTATTAGAAAACAAAGGTTAACAGAAAATTATTTTTTAGCTATAGAGGAGTCACCAATAACTATATTTGGTTTCTTTACCTTCTCCGCATACCAGGTGTCATACTCTGCCTGGCTCACTACACGAATCGGAGCCTTCATGTTGTAGTGGCCCTTACCACATAACTGACTGCATGCAAGTTGAAAATTGCCAGTACGAAGCGTTCTAAACCAGACCCAAGCAATTGTCCTACCTGGAACGGCATCTTGGTAAAGGCGAAATTCTGGAACATAAAAAGAATGAATAACGTCACGCGAGCGAAGAAAAATATGAACAGGCTTACCCACAGGAATGACAAGCTCTGTTGTGCTAAAATCTTCTTTTGAATGAGGATCGGCAGGGTCAATACCAAATTTATTCTCAATACTTATTGTTCTCACATCAGAACGTGCAAGCACACCGCTTGGTCCCGGATAACGCATGTCCCATGCAAACTGATAACCGACCACCTCAATATTCATTGCATCTGCTGGCGCAGGACGATGAATATTATACCAAACACGATTGCCGTAAATCGCCAAACCCAAAAAAATCAATGTTGGCAACGTTGTCCAGATAATTTCTAATTTATTATTTCCATGACTATAGTGGGCTTTAACACCTGGGCGGCGACGGTATTTAACAAGGTAGTATATGTAGATAGCTTGAACTCCCAAAAAGACAAAAGTCGTCAGCCAAAAAATAAAATTTAAAATTCCATCGGTCGCAAGACCATTGATTGTCGCGTTTTCGGGTGTCCAATAAATATGCCCCAATCGCGATTCTGCGATGAGTGACTGAGGTGATGCAATCAGAGACAGCAAAAAGCTCCAAGAAAGATAGGGTGGGATTTTTTTAAAAAAAGATAACATGAGAAAATGAAAATTATTTTTTAGGAGCCTCTGTTGTCTCTGCGGACTGGGAGCAAAGTTCTCGTGGAATAGCCTGTAACTCCTGCATTGTCCATGCTTCGGTTCGTGCTGGTGTGGAGGCACGAATTTTAGCGACAAACTCTGGCGTGATAGGAGATCCATTATTGCCCCACTCAGAACGAACATACGTTAGGACCCCTGCAATTTGTTGATCGCTCAGTTGATTCCAAGGAGCCATAGCATTATTATAGGGTATCGATTTAACGATAATAGGACCTTGCAAACCATAGAGAACATTTTTCACAAGATGATTGTCACCATGCCATCCCTGAGAAAGAGCCCACTCACTGCCAACCAATGGAGGATATTGACCAGGAATACCCAGTCCTGTTTCCTGATGGCAAACAACACAATTTTGAGAAAAGACTTTTTTTCCAAGCACCCTTAAATCAACAGGTACAGGCCCTCCACGAGCCCCTGCCCCACTCCAGGAAACAAGTTCAGAGTTATAAATATTAGCCTTAAAGCCGCCGCTATAATAAGCAAGATATAGCCCCGACCAGAAGAGCAGAACCATTGTCAACATTATTAACCACATTGGAATAGGCTTTAAAGAGCTTCTATTATTACTAGCATTACTAGGAAGGGGGTCAGGACTGAGCTCCAGAAGATCTCTCTCTGGATTCAATTCATCACTAAAATGTAGGTCATTTAATGGATTCACTGGGCTGTTGTGGTGAGTTTAGGGAGCAGTATGGGATTCTTCAGGAAATGTATAGTTATGTTTTAAAGAAAGCAAATAAGCTACTAAATCCTGAACATCTCGAGTAGGAACAATCTCATAACCTAGTTGTGGAGCGTGTGGTCCAACAAGTACGATAGCGTATGCCGAGGGTTCTCCTTGGATTTTTTGCAAGTGAAAAAGATAGCGATAAGAAGGCATGATGGAGCCCTCAACCATTTGTGCCGGTTCATACAAATGCTGATATAACTTCATAGGATCAGTGAGTCGCATGCCAATATTACTCAAGTCAGGACCAATACGTATATTCCCGAGAAATGCAGTGCGATCGCGAAGATAGTCGAGTGGAACAGAAGGTCGCTCGCCCCACTTACGATCGATATCCGCATGCGTCACATCTAACTGGCGTATTTGCTGAGTATGACAAGTCATACATCCATTCACTGCATAAACATGCGCCCCACGCACAGCACTTCCATTATATTCAGGAGGTAATAGACCATCAGTACCTGCCACTGATCTTAGATGTCCTAAATGAATATAGGAGTAAATAACAATTCCAAACCAACTTAAGAAAAAGAAGGATGCAATCATTAAAAACAGTGATCTTAATTGATTCATGAGAAAAGAAAATACATTAAAATGACATTATTGAGGCATTGGCAATTTTTCTTTGATCATCTGCCAACGCATCATGACAAGGAGGCGGATAAAACAAGCAAAACCAACGATTAAAATCAACCAGGAAATAGAAATAAGAAAACGCCATGGTTGAGCATAAGAAAGAATATTAGTAAAAGTAATTTCGGAATCATTTAAAGCAGCTCCCTCAATTATTCCACCAAGAACCATTGATGAAATCATCACGCTAATGCCAATAATAGATAACCAAAAATGCCAACGAATCATCACGCTAGAGAACCATGAGATTCCTGTAAGTCGCGGAATAATATAATACACGCCAGCAAAAAGCGTCATTCCAAAGAATCCTAAAAGTGATACAATCAAGGAAGCGCTAACATAATCTGTAAAATTTAGGAGAGCGTTAAAACCAGGGAATGTATTTAAGAGAGAAAGAAACGTTGCAATCACATAAAAAATAATTCCGGCAGCAACAAAATGTAATGCAGGACTTTGTTGAATAATTATTTTTTTTGATTCCTGGAGCATATAATAAAAATTCACGACAACTGCCAACATTGATACGCTAATTAAGGTGTTTGCAACCACACCAGCACTCATCATCCAGGCAGGAATAGGAGCTCCCACAAGCAAGCTTAAACCACTCCATCCACCCAAAAACAACAAAGAAACAAAACCACACAGTGCTAAATAGTAGCTGTAAATTTTAACTCCACTAATTTTTGGGATAATGTAGTAAATAATTCCGAGTGCAACGGGTGTAAAGCACAACTCCACAAGAGATCCCCCATACCAAGCTTGGATAGGGGCTTGAGCAGATCCTTGAATCTTCCCCCACGTGAGGAGCATATTAGCCGTTCCATACATCCAAGGAAATGAGCACACAAAGGTGAGAAAATACCATTGAGATACATAAAGAGTCCGGCACGTGCTCTGCTTTATTAAAAAAATAACCCAAACCCCCATCAGAAGAAAAGACACAAGTAAAAGAAAGGAAGCCCAATTAGGGTACTCGAGAAAAGGAACTGATGTGCCATATCCTGCGAGCACGGCTAAAGAGCCTAAAAAAACAGCGGCATTCCAAAGATGTGCAGCAGCAACGAGCACTCTTGTATGAGTAAAAACGGCTTGACTGAATCGTGATGTGAACCAAAGCACAAGAGCGAACCCTAATGGAATCGCCCATCCATAGATCAAAAAGTCATAAGCTACCGGGAATAGACGCCCGTAGGTGAGAAAGCTCATGCCATCACAAAAGGTGGGGAAAACCAATTTAATAGAACAGATCAATAGCAAGAACAATCCTAAACCAAAGTTAAAAAACGACGATCGCAGCAAAAAAAACATTGGAATATTAAGCGCGCAATCAAGTTCTAAGCATAATGAAGAGTTCAACAACAATTCGTTACTCAGATTATTAGAGGCTTGTGCTGGTGAAAAGGTAGTTTCTTGATTCATGAACAAATCAGGTAATAGATAAGGTGTGAGCAGTAGAAGGAGATACAAATGAAATATTAGAACTCATCATTGAAGCTATCATCAAATTACTGTGAAATGACATGAAGGAATGCAAGAATTTTTAGAAAGAGCAAGGCTGAAAATCGAGCGCTATCTAAAGATAATGTGGTGGGATGAGAACGAAGCTATTTGTTAAAAAGAGTAAAGTCATATGACTATAATATAAGCCTGATTGTTGTAGATGCTCTCTTTATAAAACGTTCGCACAAGTTAGTATTGAGTGAATAAGTTATTGTATGGATTACTGCGTCATTGGCATTCCTGCTGCTTTAGGAATAAGATCAATTGGAGCAATGGGGTAAACCGCATGAGGCCTCCGAGATGGATTATTCAGGTCTCTCGTTTCGAGTTCCATGGCACGTTCTATTGGTAGATGCAGAATCCCTTGGGCTTTATCAACCCAACCATACGTCGTCAAAAGCTCTTTATTGTTTTTATTTAATTCAGTTAAATTTTTAACCCTTAGAAGAGCTCTCTCTTCATCATCGGTCATCGGAGCAGGATTCCAATGAAGAATTAAAACAAGTATTGATAAAAATAGGACTAACATTCCAAGAGAAACCCAAAGAAGAGACCAGGAAAAGCGGTCTTTTCTTTTATATAGTGATGGGAGCTCGTTGCTTACATCTTGCACACTACCTTGTGTGAGGTGCGATTCATTATTATTGTTAGTATGTTGCTTCATCAGAAAAAGTATGATTTTCGTATACTCGTCACGAATAAAAATCTTATCGTAGGATTAAAGAGTTTTTCAGCTTTAACATTCATACAGAAATATGAATTGAATCCTTAAGACGTGGATCACGTAGCGGCCAGAGAGGAACATCTCCAAGATGTTTTAAAAAAACAGCAGCCAATGCTGTTCCTATGGCAATTAAGGAAAGTAGATCAAGAAAACTAGGGCAAAATCCTTTAGGGTGCATCATAGGAAGAACAATAATATAAATATCAAGAAGATGCATGAGTAAAATCCAGCAAGCCACACCGCAGAGATACGCTGGACGCTTTTTTGGATTACGAAAGAGAAGAAGTAAAAAGGGGACAACAAAGTGACCTAGAACAAGGATAATGTTCATAATACACCAACTTTCGGTATTTCGACGTAGAAAATAAGTCGTCTCCTCAGGAATATTGGCATACCAAATGAGCATATATTGATCAAAGCCAATGTAGGCCCAAAAAACAGTAAATGCAGTCATCAGTTGGCCTATTAATGCATAGTGACGCTCGGTAATAATTCCCTTAAAATAACCTAGAGAACGGAGGGCTGTTATAATAAGAAGCAGTACACACAAGGAACTTAATGCTGACCCTGCAAAAATATAAACACCCCACATGGTAGAAACCCATTTAAAATCTAGTCCCATGAGCCAATCTACAGCTGCAAAAGTCAAACAGACTCCAAAGAAGGGAAGGCTTGCAAAGGTTACCTTGCGAGCAATAACTGTATATTTTGTATTTCCAGTGAGATCTTGAGCCACAGAGAGCTTGCGCAGCAAAAATGAGGCAATAGAAAAAAATAAGAAATAGAAGGCTGCCCTCATCCAAAAAAAAGGAAGGTTGAGGTATACAGATTTTTCTACTAATACATGGTTGCTTCCATGAGGAAGTGTCATCCAGTTCCAGAGCAGTGGAGCAACAAAAATCAACGGTATAAAAAAGAATGCAAGCGTAGGAAAAAGGCTTGCGATATTCTCCATTTGACGTCGGACTACAACACTCCACTCCACATCAATACCATGATGAACCAATATCCAAAAAAGACTTCCAATACATATTGTTAGAAAAAAAACAAAAGCAAAAAGCCAAGAAAAAGCAAATTGACGAGGATTGTATATTGCAAGTGCGATACACCCTAAACATGAAAGAATGGAAATGGCAACTAATCTAAAAATAGCCCCTCCAACATGTTTATAATCAAAGAAACAATTGACTGGAGATGTTTGGTTCTCTGTACTACTCGCCTTCACGTCGAGAAGAGTGGTGCTATTTCTATTTACTTGTTGATCCATTAGAAAAATAATATTTTTTATCGTCGATGAATGTAGCTAATACGCCTAAAAACTGGAATAAAAATCAGGAAGCCATTAATCACTGCAAATTTGCTGGCAATTTGTTATCAATAGATGGCTTTTGATATTGCTTAGCAATATCCTCTGGTAAATCTTGGAGCGTAGCATGCTCAGCACGCTGTAATGCCCGTAAATATGCAATAATCGCCCATCGATCTGGAACTTGAATGGTTGAGGCGTAGCCCATCATTGAGTTTTTACCCCAGGTAATCGTATTAAAAATTTCGCCATCAGCCATATCACGAATGCGCTGCTGCTGTTGATTTGCAATTCCATTAAGACCATATTTCGAAACAATTCCATTACCCATACCCACAGCACCGTGACAGACTGCACAGTTGATATTATAGCGTTCACGGCCTCGTTTCATGGTAGCAGCAGTGACCTCAAAAGGAATACCTGTTCCCCACTGATTCCCTATGCGTCCCGTTGCCACATAATCCGGTGATGCAGAAAACTCAATATGTCCATAAGGACCCGCATCTCCCATAACATCACCTGCTGAAGAGGCATCATGGTGAGGACCATCAGGCTGATAAACTTGAGGAGAGCTATATCCAAGAGGTACAGTTCCCGGAACGTGTTGACGAGCCGAACGATCATCAGCGTAAAAATCACTTTCGCTCTGTGCTTTATACTTCGCTTGCCTTACCATATCAGGAAATATCTCAATAGGAGGGCGTTTTGATTTCCAACCACGGAAACCTGTGATTGAAACAATCAGTAAGACTAAGAGTGAAAACCCAATAAAAAAATAACGGAGCATGGCTATGGCAAATAATGAGTAATTGGTGAGGCGTAATGCGTCAGGAGACGTTTCTTGTGATAATTAGTGGTAGTCTTTTTTCAGTTTTAAATTTTAAAGATGTCTCATGAGAATCATTTTATCGATTTTTTAATCGTGCTTTTTGTTGTAAAATATTTCCCTCTCTTGATGATTAAGTCTTCTCTTCTGCATCGTGATGGATAGCCGTAAGATGACTTCCTCCAAGTGAATTTAACAAAGCAGTTGTTTCTTCAAGAGAGAATTTTCTGTCACTTGCTTCAATCGCTATAAAAAATTTATCTTCTGTGACTTTCATAAAACGATCCCAGTTAAACACAGGATGATTCCAACGAGGGAGGCCATTGAGGGCAAACATTCCAAAGGTTGCTGTGAGTGCCGAGAATAAAATCGTCAGCTCAAACATGATTGGAAAAAAAGCAGGTATAGTAAAAAGATTGGTCGGTTTACCTGCAACCACTAATGGATAGAGAAATGAAGAAGTTCCAAATTCTAAAAGAAGCGCTGAGCTTAATCCAACGAGTCCCCCAATAAAAACTAGGGCACTAAGCCATGATTTTTGTAGCCCCATGGCTTCATCCATTCCATGAATGGGAAATGGAGAATAAGTATCCCATCTCGTATAGCCAGCATCACGTACTTTTTGAGCAGCATGATAAAGATCACGGGCACTTTGAAATTCAATACCCAATCCAAAGAGCTGAGCTTGAGTGGGACCGGCAATTGCAATCGTAGAGTTTTTCATATTCATCTTCGAATTAGTGATCTTCTCCATAGTGAGGATTGGCTTCAGGCAATACTGCTTTTACTTCAAACATACAAATCATGGGTAAAAAACGCACAAAAAGAAGGAATAATGTCCCAAAAATACCAAAAGTTCCAATAAAGGTAAAAATATCAACCCATGTGGGGTGAAACATTCCCCATGAAGAGGGAAGAAAATCTCGTGCAAGCGTTGTGGCAATAATCACAAAGCGCTCAAACCACATCCCTGCATTGACAAACATACAGACGATAAAAACAGCAAAAATATTTTTACGGCACCATGGAAACCAGAACACCTGAGGAGAAATAACATTACAAAACATCATGCTCCAATAAGCCCACCAGTATGGACCAAAGGCACGATACCAAAAGGCAGCACGCTCAAATGGGTTGGCTCCATACCAGGCCATAAAGAGTTCCATCAAATAAGCATATCCAACAATGGATCCTGTAAGCAAAATAACTTTACACATTTTATCAATATGCATAGGGGTAATCATGTCATGGAGTTGTGGATAAATAGCACGCGCTGGAAGCATGATCGTGAGGACCATGGCAAAACCACCAAAAATAGCTCCTGCCACAAAATAAGGTGGAAAAATTGTTGCATGCCAGCCAGGAATTACTGAGGTTGCAAAGTCAAAAGAAACAACGCTATGCACCGAGAGCACAAGCGGTGTGGAAAGACCTGCGAGTAAAAGATAAGCCATTTCATAATGACGCCACTGACGATTTCCCCCTCGCCAGCCGAGTGCTAAAATACCATAAAAGAATTTTTTAATCTTAGTCGTACACCGATCACGAATTGTTGCAAGATCAGGAATTAAACCAGTGTACCAAAACAAAACAGAAACAGTAAAATATGTGGAAACTGCAAAAACATCCCAAAGAAGAGGACTTCTAAAGTTTTGCCAAATCGCGTTGGAATTAGGAATCGGAGCTAAAAAATAGACCTTCCAAACGCGACCAACATGAAACAGGGGATAAAGCCCAGCACAAACAACTGCAAACAAAGTCATTGCCTCAGCAGCACGATTAATTGAGGTGCGCCATTTCTGACGCGTTAAAAAGAGGATTGCAGAAATTAACGTCCCAGCATGACCAATACCAATCCAGAAAACAAAGTTTGTAATATCCCAAGCCCAGGCTACAGGACTATTATTGCCCCAAACTCCAACTCCTGTTGAGACAAGGTAAATAAGGAGCAGAGGGGTTATTAAGGCAATGGGTGAAGTAACAGCAATGGAAATATACCACCAAAGAGGTGTTTTAGATTCTACAATAGTACTCACGTAACTGCTGATCCAGCCCATGGTTCGCTTATTGAGAACCAAAGGGGGACGAGCAATGTCGTTGTGCTTGCTCGAGGATAGCTCGTGCGTGGTCTGTACTGCAGAATTATGTTGAGCTTCTTGTTCCATCAGTAATTTTTCTCTTTTTCTTAGGATAGAACACCAGGTAATGTGCTCTTTTCCTCTAGGTTTGATCTGGATTGTTGTGGCATAGAGAGACCATTTTGATCAAAATGAGTCGGCCCTACATCAGCCTGCGCAGAATGTGGAGCATCTGCTTCATGATGTCCGAAACCATTGGCATGACCAATACTATTAGCCCCAGGCATGTTCAAATTTGGATTCTTTATGCGAGCTAAATAGGTCACACGCGGGCGCGTATTTAAGTATTTGAGCATTGTATAATCGCGCGGATTTGACTTGCGTTTCGATACTTCACTTGTTGGGTTAGCAATATTTCCAAAAACAATAGACTCAGATGGGCATGCCTGCTGGCAGGCTGTTTTAAATGGACTCATGGGGGTCTTACGCGAATCAGTTGCGCCTGCTTTTACAAGACGTCCAATTTTTGCTTCTTCAATGCGTTGCAAGCAGAAGGTACATTTTTCCATCACCCCACGCATACGAACAGTAACATTCGGATTTTTCGACATTTTCAGGCTATCAGCCATACCCTTCGGGGCAAGCGGACCATAGTAGAGTTCATCAAGTGGACGTTGGTTGTAATCAAAGAAATTAAACCGACGTACCTTCCACGGACAGTTGTTAGCGCAATAACGGGTGCCAATACACCGATTATAAGCCATGAGATTGAGTCCGTCTTCACTATGTACAGTAGCGTTTACCGGGCAGACTGTTTCACAAGGAGCATTGTCACATTGCTGACACATGATTGCTTGGGGCAACATTTCTGGATTCTCTAGCGAGCCATCAGGACTTGCAAACCAGCGATCAATACGAATCCAAGCCATATCGCGACCACGACGCACTTGGTCCTTACCCACAACAGGAACATTATTTTCAGCTTGGCAGGCAACCAAGCAAGCATTGCAACCAATACACGTATTGAGATCAATGGACATCCCCCACTGTTCTGGTGCCGTAAAAGGAGGACGAGTATAAAGGCCAATGTTTGGAGGAATATGACCATCCATCCCCATGGTCTGCGCAAATTTGGGATTCTCTTCGTAGGATTCTATCGTACCTTCACGCACAAGATCACGACCTTCCATATTGTGATGTTCTTGTGTTTGCGCAAAAACATACTTCTGCCCAGTCAAAGGTTGAATAGAAACCGACGTTGTAAAACGAGGTGATTCAAGAGTACGCAATGGATAAGCGTTAAAACCGACATTATTAATGATATGAGAAATATTTTTACGTCCATATCCTAGAGCGACACTCACCGAACCATCTGCATGCCCAGGTACTATCAAGATAGCGATCTTAAGAGAGATTGCACCATGCTTCACTTCAACATAATCACCATCTTGTAAACCCAAACGCTGTGCATCAGCAGGACTCATGAGTAGCGCGTTGTCCCAAGTGAGCTTGGTAACAAAGTCAGGTGTTTCCTGCAACCAGGAGTTGCCGCTATAGCGGCCATCATAGACACTGGAGCTTGGAAGGAACACACATTCAAAATCACCTGGTAATTTATTTGCACGGGAATTGAATGTCACAAATTTCTCCTGTACGGCAGCATCATTCCAAGCAGGTTGACTCAGAGAGCATGCACTCCCTGTCAAAAACCCTTGATGTAAATAGTTATTCCAAGCAGCTTCCGACGCATCTTTGGACAACGTATTAAATGTCTCACGAATCAATGCTGGTCCCTCTGGCTTTGGCTGACCAAGCAGTGCATTGAGTACTTCTAATTGGGAGCGTCCATTCCAGAGAGGTAAAATCATCGGTTGGACTGCACACAGTGTCCCATCAAGACTTCTTGCATCTCCCCATGATTCGAGATAATGAGCAGCAGGTACGTGCCAATGAGAAATCTTTGACGTCTCATCCTCACATAAGGAAAGATGTAGTGTTTGAGGAACAGATTGTATGAGATCAGCCCAGTTTATTTCCGAAGACGCCGTGTAGACAGGGTTCACCTCAAGAAAAAGGAGTGTTTTGATCCAACCCTGCTCGATCGCTAATGCCAGATCGCTTAACGAAGCTGTCGGTTTTCTTCCCGTACTCTGCACGTGCAGTGTTGTTCCAAAATTTTCTAATGCAGCATTGATGCCAAGAACCATGAGTTGAACAGAAACAGGTTGCTCGGTTCCCACAAGAACAAGGCTTTTAGTTCGATGTGCCAGAAGATCATGAGCGACTCCTGCAAGCCATTGCTCAGACTCATGAGAAAAAATGGTCTTGGCATGATTCTTGATCCAGGCGCTAGCAAGCTTTTGTAATGAAATGTTATTGGTCTTTTGAGCAATGTTCAGAGCCAGTCCTGCGGTCCAACTACCAATTTCACTTGCTTTTAGCCTCAGGCGATGATCGGCCATTCCACCTGTTAGGCTGTAATTATTTTCGACAATATACAGACGATTCATCGATGCATCTGGATTACGACGCTCATAAAATCCATGAGCCATTCCAAAACCAGCGACCGAGGGATTTAAAAAATCAGCATCAAGGGAAAGAATAACATCTGATTTTTTAAAATCGTAAACAGGTCGCATACCTAGACCTAACGCAGTATCGCAAGCCTCTTCAAAGAAGTGATTTGAAAGTGCCTCGTACTCGACCCATTGGATTTTGGGATATTCTTTGGTTAAGGCATCACATAGGCGATCGCGTGTTGGCGATAGAGTACGGTTAACGACAATAGCCATCCCCTCACCTCCGTTAGCAGATGCCTCTTCACGCAGCTTGGCAAGATAAGCATCGAGCTTTGCTGACTTCACCTCTTTACCATCAAGACTAATTGATTTAGAACGATACGGATTATAGAGATCCAAAAGAGAGGCTTGTGCAAATACATCGGTCGAGCCATTGCTCATGGGATGCAGAGGATTTCCTTCAATCTTTGTGGGGCGTCCATCCGAGGTGGTGACAACGAGCGGAATAGCACCTGTAGGAGCAGGCATTGTCGTCGCATAGTACAAAAATTTTCCAGGAATTGTCCATTCGGCCGAGCGCGTGAATGGGACTAAATAAGCCTCAGGACGGCGACAGGCTGTAAGACCAATACCAGCTAAAGCAGCCGAAGCACCGGTTAAACGAAGAAAGTCACGACGCGAGAGACCTAGCGTTTGCTGTTTTTCGGTAAGATGATCGGAGCCGGCCGGAAATTCACGTTCGAGGGATTGAGTAAACTCAGCTGTGTTTTCCTTTTCTTGAGGGCTGCGCCAAAGAGTTGGTTGTTGAGGACGCTTGGGATGTGAAAAAATATGTTTCATCGTCTTGAAGCAATTATCTATGACAGCCTCCGCATGTTACTGGAGGATTCACATTCCACTCTTGTTTAAATTTCATACCCATTTCTTGTTGTGCATCAAAGGATTTAGGATGCCACTCCATATTATAAATTTCACTCGGTGGTCGAAGGAAATTTTCTGGTGCACGATGACACTCTAAGCACCATGCCATGCTCAGGGGCTTGGCTTCGTACACCACAGACATTTCATTAATAGCCCCATGACAACTATAGCAGCTCACCCCACGATTCACATGGACCGCATGATTGAAATAGGCATAGTCAGGCACTTTATGAATCCTCACCCATGGAATGGGAAGCCCTGTCTGCCAACTCTCTTGGACTGGTGCGAGACGTGGACTATCCCATTTGACTTTTCCTTGACCATGACAGTTGATGCATGTCTGTGTGTTAGGAATATTAGAATGACCCGCAATTTCAACAAAACTATGGCAGTAGCGACAATCCATCCCAAGCTGCTGGACATGGATCGCATGGGAAAAGGGAACCGGTTGATCAGGCTGATAACCAACGCGGGTATACTTCGGTGTAAAATAATACCACACACCACCCACAAGCCCAGCACCGATCACCGCCAAAGAGACGAGCAACTTAAGGGGTAAGAAATTCGACCAGCGTGGAAAAAAATTCGACATTAACTTAATTTAAAAGAGGAAAATGTAAAAAAATAACGAAATTATAATTCACTAACAGCAAGAGAAAGGCTTTTTTATTTATTAAAAAGTGAGAGTGAACTCTAATGGAGCGCCATCAGGAATCAATCATTTTTTAAGAAAAAATAATACGACGAATGGACTCAACAAATAGATAGCACCGGAGGTTCGTTAAAAATTGGAGCGCCAAGGAGAATAAAGAGAATAGAATAAGGAGAATTTTCTTGTCATTTTATTTTTGATTGTATAAAAATCATACTTCATTAACAACAATACATAAATATTAACAACAATACATAAATATTATTTCATGAAAACTGTTCTACGCTCCCTCTTGCTTGCCATTTTTGGATCTTTTCTGGTGATACACCCGATGGCTTTAGCGGATAACATTAGCATC
>CAIWMF010000085.1 GCA_903913785.1 uncultured Spartobacteria bacterium
GAGCAAATTTTAAAAACGAAGTCAATATTCGTTGCATCAGCAAGGGCACCGAGAGAAACAGAACCAATGCCTGCCATGGCATAAGCAAGGCCAAAAAAAAGACCTGAGACCATACCGAGATTTCCTGGAATGAGCTCTTGGGCATAGACAACAATCGAAGAAAAGGTTGAGGCAAGAATGATTCCAATGATCATACTAAGAATACTCATCCAAAAAAGTGATGCATAAGGTAGTAATATGGCAAAAGGAGCAGCTCCTAAGATAGAGCCCCAAATGACTTTTTTGCGTCCAATGCGATCACCAATGGGACCACCAAAAAGTGTTCCAATAGCTACTGAAAATAAAAATAGAAAGAGAAGACATTGAGCATGAGGGATGGAAAGATGAAATTTTCTTAGCAAGAAAAATGTGTAGTAACTAATCATGCTTTCTAAATAGAAATATTTGGAAAAAAGTAAAACAATCAAAATGAAAACAGCAAAGACTCGACGCTTCTTGGAAATATGTTGGTACTCTGATTGAGCTGTAGCTTTACTGGGCAGGCGATGGGTGTTGTGAGCAAACCAACAGCCAACTTTCTTTAAAATAACAATACCTCCAAAAAGAACACTCCCTAACCAGAGGAGTGAAGTACGACCATGAGGGAAGATAAAGAGTGCTGCAATGAGGGGACCCAGGGAGGTTCCAGTATTACCTCCAACTTGAAAGAGTGATTGTGCGAGGCCACTTTTTCCACCAGAGGCCATTTGAGTAACGCGAGACGCTTCAGGATGAAAAATAGCTGCTCCTAGGCCAATAGACGCTACTGCAAGTAGGAGATAATCGTAAGTGGGAGCCGTGGCTAAAAGAATAAGACCCACAAGAGTCGTGCACATCGCTATTACTAAGGAATATGGTTTGGGATAGCGATCTGTATAGAACCCAATCATCGGTTGAAATAGTGAACCAATGGACTTGATTGTTAGGGTAATA
Source organism: uncultured Spartobacteria bacterium (assembly GCA_903913785.1). GTDB lineage: Bacteria > Verrucomicrobiota > Verrucomicrobiia > Chthoniobacterales > UBA6821 > CAIWMF01. The sequence continues at coordinate 973 of CAIWMF010000085.1, forward strand.
CATCCCACTTGAAAAAAACTTAAGTGAAATGATTGCTTGAAAAGGGGGTAGAGCGCAGGAACTAAGGCTTGTGTCATATCAATAATGAGATGAGACAGGGAAAGGACTAGTAAGAGAATAAAAAGAGTTTGTTCTTTTTTTTCGTATTGCTCTTGGGTAGTCGGCCTAAAACTAGAGGGATTATTCAGAAGATTCATTAAGGCTCAGATGAAATAGAAAGAGTAGGAATATAAAATATTACGACAGAAAAGTTCTCTTTGCAAATGAGCGGTGCTATTTTTTGTAGACTAGCTTGATAATGAGTTGTGTGAGTAAAACATTTTCAGATCGCTGGGTTCGTAACAATGCCGCGTTACAATCACGACAGGCTAAAAATCCTTCCATTAATTCTTTGCACTCAAAAGCGTGGACATGCATTGCAGCTTGGCCAAGTCCATAGCCGTTTAAAGTGCCATCTTTTTTGCGAGGAAGATGACTGGTTTCTGCCGGGGGGAGTTTTTGTAAAGTGGATAAAAAAAATGCTGGTTTTGCTGGAGGCTGGAGTTTGTGACGTTCCATGAGATCTTTGACAAGAAGAAGATTACGTAATGTAGGAACAATTGCTACTAATAGAACTCCCATTGCTGACTCTCCTTGAGATAAAAGTTGTGTCAGGGTGCTTAGCGAAAGAGGAAGGTTGCGTTGACTGATGGCAATACTGAGATCGAAAATGCCTCCCATGCGTGTTCGTGGAACCAGAGCTTGGGCTAGTGTTTTAGTGATCACATGGTTGGGTCCTGCAGCGGTCACAAGTTTCTGTAACTCGATCTCTATTTGTCCTGAATGAGCACCAATGCGTGTTGCTAGGACTTCTGCAGCTTCGATATCCAAGGTAATCCCACGACTTCTAGCACGTTCAATAATCCAATAAACAATATCCTCCTCAGTGCCTTGAAAACCGAAATCAGGTTGATCACAAAGGATCACTTGAGCGAGTGATGAAAATTTTTTATAAAAAGTCCGTCGTTTATCTGCTTGAGGAGCACTTATTAAAAGGGTCACTCCCTTCGGTAGACCGTCTCCTAATGTAATGAGTAGTTTTTCTAAGGCGCTTTGAATGTCTTCAGATCTCCCTGCAGGAGAATCCTTGAGGCAACTCACATTTTTTAGCCAGACTAATTTTCCCTCTGCTAAAAAAGGAAATGTCGTCACGGCTTGGAGTGTTTTTTCAATTGCTTCAACGCCTTGATCCACCGTATCACTCGTCATCTCTATGATTTCCAAACCAAATGTATCCGTGGGATTGGGCGTGCATTGAAAAACTTTTTCTTGAGCTCTTCGGCGTACTTCTGCCTCATCATTGCCGGTCACAAAATAGAGGGCAGGGTGAGAATGGGGGGCAGATACCTGAGTCGGAAGAGGGCGAGGCATGAATGTGAAAGTTATTTTTTCTTGAGATAAGAAGAAGTTTTTTTCTTACCTTTATTAAGTGATCGCTCCAAACTTTCCCCCCCACCGCCTGATTCAAGTTCCTTAATCTGATCGCGTAGAAGAGCAGCTCGTTCATATTCCATCTTACTTGAAGCAATGGACATCTCCTCTTTAAGTTCTTTAATAAAACGAGCGCGATCATGCGGTGTCTCTTGCATGACAGAGTTCGGGTCATTCTCAAGGATCACGCGGAGACTTTCCTGAACAGGACGTTGTACGCTGCGTGGCGTGATATGATGCTTTTCATTGTGTTCTAATTGCCGGCGACGACGGTACTCGGTGACTTCTAGTAACGCACGAATGCTTTCGGTAATGGTATCAGCAAAAAGAACCACTTCTCCATGCAAGTGACGTGCAGCACGGCCAGCAGTTTGAATAAGAGAGGTTTTGCTGCGCAAAAAGCCCTCTTTATCAGCATCCAGAATACAAACAAGACTCACTTCGGGAAGATCTAGTCCCTCGCGGAGCAGATTAATACCAACAACGATGTCACATTCCCCTGCACGTAGAGAGCGTAGGATTTCCACACGTTCAATCGTATCAATATCACTATGCAAATAGGTCACCTTGAGCCCGACCTCTTTGAGGTAATCACTCAGGTCTTCAGCGGTTCGTTTGGTGAGCGTTGTAATGAGAACTCTTTCTCCTCGTTCTATGCGAATTCGACAAAGCTCTATTGTTTCATCAATCTGTCCTTGAAGTGGCCGAATGAGAATACGCGGATCGAGTAATCCAGTGGGGCGAATGATTTGTTCAACAATTAAAGGAGTGCCTGCTTCTAACACGCTCAGTTTTTCTCCTGCACCATTAGGCTTAATGAGTGCTACTTGGTCGGGAAAAATTTGAGAGGATTCAACCGAGGCAGTATTACCCACAAAACTATTATAGAGCTCAAATCTACTCGGTGTCGCACTAATATAGAGTTTTTGTTTTTCTATTTTCATAAACTCCGCAAAACTCAGTGGACGATTATCCAGGGCGCTGGGTAATCGAAACCCGTATTCGACTAAAGTCGATTTACGAGCGCGATCACCCGCATACATGCCGCTAATTTGAGGTAGGGTGGCATGGGACTCATCAATCATGATCAAAGCATCCTCAGGCAAGAAATCCATGAGCGTATAAGGTGGCGTCCCTGGAGGTCTTCCTGTTAAATGACGAGAATAATTTTCAATGCCATTGCAATATCCCATCTCTTGCATCATTTCCAAGTCATAATCAGTTCGCATTTTCAGACGTTGTGCTTCCAAATATTTTCCGTTTTCTTCAAACCAGAGAAGGCGTTCTTTGAGTTCTTCCTTAATCGAGATAATCGCGTTTTGAAGCTTATGCTGAGGGGTGACGAATTGTTTTGCAGGGAAGAGTGTAAAATGTATTAGCTCTCCCTCAGTATGGCCGGTGAGGGGATCTAAGACCGAGATGCGTTCAATTTCATCTCCAAAAAATTCAATTCTAATGGCCTTGTCTTCATTCTGTGCCGGATAAACCTCTACCACATCACCACGGACTCGAAAACGTCCCCGTATAAATTCTATTTCATTTCGTTCATAGAGCATTTCAACCATCCTGCGCAGAAGCTCCTCACGGTTGATGATAGTACCTTTTTTGATGGTAAAGAGCATTTGCAAAAAATCTTCCGGTGAGGCTAGACCATAAATGCAAGAGACGCTCGCAACGACAATAACATCCCTCCGTGTTATCAGTGAGCTTGTCGTTGAAAGACGCAAACGTTCAATCTCCTCATTAATAGAACTATCTTTTTCAATGTAGGTATCCGAGCGAGGAATGTAGGCTTCTGGCTGATAGTAATCAAAATAGCTCACAAAATATTCCACCGCATTATTAGGAAAAAATTGTTTAAATTCTGAATAAAGCTGCGCAGCCAATGTCTTATTGTGTGAAATGAGTAACGTCGGACGATTTAGATTTCTAATGATATTGGCAGCAGTAAATGTCTTTCCTGAGCCAGTAACCCCTAGGAGTGTTTGATGGAGATTACCATGAAGGATGGAACTGCTTAACTTTTCTATCGCCTGTGCCTGATCTCCTTGTGGCTGATAAGTTGCTTGTAGATCAAAAGACATGTCTCGCTGACAATAACCTGAAGCATCCATAAAGCGCGAGCTCGAATATTTCATGCTGATTGTAACGAGGAGGCCGCGAAGGCTGATGGGGTATTACCAGCTTTCCAAGAGAGGGTTGGGGAAGGCCTGCTGCTGGACCTGCTGCTGGATTTAGCCAGGACTAAAAGTAGCCCTGAAAGGGCGAGGTGAGCTTCGCTCCTCGAGTCCAACAAACCATCCATCAGTCTTTCTGGCTTTTGCAGTAGATCAGTATGAAATATTTGGGCTCGCGTGTGGTTTTATAAAAAGCATCCTTTTAGAATTGAGGTTCCTGCAAGGCTACGATAAGTCTGTTCTTTCAACACGAACTTTTCATGCATTTATTAGATTCTTCGCTTCAGTCGATTTGGAAAAAAATAGATGCGTCTGAGCGTCTTTTGCCGGAAGATGCGATGGTTCTTTACCACTCTCCTGATCTTTTGGGCATCGGAGCGATGGCCAATGTGGTTCGGGAGCGTCTTCACGGAAATAGGGCGACTTATATTTTTAACCGCTACGTTAATTACTCGAATATTTGTATTCTGAATTGTCAGTTTTGTGCCTTTGGTGCGAAAAAACGAGATGCGCATGCTTTTGAAACAGCTATTCCTGACATTGTAGCAACCGTACGTGATTCATGGGCAAAGGGAGCTACCGAAATTCATATGGTAGGGGGGCTTCACCCCTCACTTTCAGGAGAATGGTATCTTGAGCTTTTACGTGAGATGCGAAAAGTGAGCACAGAACTTCATATAAAAGCCTTTACGGCTGTGGAAGTGAGACACTTGGCGTTTCGTGTTTTTAAAAAACCACTGCGTGAAACACTTGAGTTATTACGTGATGCGGGACTAGATACCTTGACTGGAGGTGGGGCTGAGATTTTTGATCAGAGCATTCGGGATCAAATTTGCCGAGGAAAAGAAACTGCTGAGGAATGGCTGGAGGCTCATCAAATCTGGCACGAAATGGGTATGCGCAGTAATGCTACCATGCTTTTTGGGCATATTGAAACAGTAGCTCATCGCGTCGATCACTTGAATCGACTTCGTGCCCTGCAAGACAAGACTCATGGTTTTACGGCTTTTTTGCCCTATGCCTTTGTTCCTGAAACAACAGCACTCTCTCACATTGTTCCTGCAACCTCTGAAGAATCTCTTCGTAACCTTGCGGTTGCTCGGCTTTTTCTGGATAATTTTAAGCATATAACTGCTTATTGGATTAGTTTTGGATTACCTCTTGCTGCTCAGTCACTCTATTACGGTGTTGATGATCTCCATGGAACCATCGAAGAGGAAAAGATATTTCATATGGCTGGAGCAAAGACACCCAAAGAGCAAACTGTTGCCGCCTTAGAGGAGGTCATTCAAAGTGTGGGTCGTGCTCCTCACCAACGGAATACTTTTTATAAGCCCATTGAGAAAACAAAAGCACGATTGATCTCATGAGCTCAACGCAGCATCCATCAGGCTTCCCGGTTTCCGCAGTAGATGAGTATGAAATATCCGGGCTAGATCTATTAAATAATAGACTTCTTTCTAAGCTCGCTGCTAGTGATGAAGGGCAAGGCCCTCCGGCGCATGGACCCGCAGTTTACAAGGAGCTGCTCGAGGAAGTGAGTACCAGAGAAAGACTGCCGCCTGCATCAGAGATAGAATTTCAACAGAATTCTCATAGAATTAAGATAGGTGCTGTTTCTTATCTTAACTCACGACCTTTATTAGAAACACTTCCCTTTTCTGTTGATAAAGATGTGCCCTCTGGGCTGCTTCATCTTTTTAATAGTGGAAAAGTAGATGCCGCACTGCTTTCTATTTATGATATTATAAAAATTCCGGAAGCCGAAGTGGTCGATAATATTGGTATTGGATGCCGTGGAAATGTCTACAGCGTCATCTTAGCTTATCAAGGAGAGCTAAAAAATATTAAGAACGTGCAGCTCGATCCCTCTTCACACACTTCTAATCAATTATTAAAAATTATCTTAGCTGAGTTTTATCATCTTTATCCTAACTATCTCGAAGAAAAGAATCCTTCCTCTCAAGTAGAAGCAAGGCTCATTATTGGTGATCCTGCCATGACCTTACGAGAAAAGACAGATTGCTCTATACTCGATCTTGGCGGGGAATGGTATCGTTTTACAAAACTTCCTTTTGTGTTTGCCATGTGGTGTTTAAATAAGGAAAGTACGCAAAAAGAGTATATTAAAAAATATTTACTACGCTCTAAAAATGAGGGTCTTTTATTACGTAGTAAGATTGCAGCTCGAGAGCCTCATCCAAAACTTGCCCTCCGCTACTTAACAAAATATATTCGCTACGATGTTGGTCCCGAAGAACATCAAGGAATAGAATTATTCCAGTCGTTTCTTAAGAAATATAATTTATAAGCTTTGCTATCTCCAAAGACTCTTGCGCAAAAAATCTTAAAATTTATTTAAGCAAAGGTATAATATTTATAGTTTATTAAATTAAGAAGGGCACACCATAAGGGTGATCTTTTTTCTTAGCCCGGATATTTCATACTGATCTATTGCAGAGACAGGGAAGCTAGGGTGAATGCTTCGCTCAAACTCACATTGTGACTTGGACAACACCAGTGCTCGGGAGAGCCTGGGGTAGACTGCCGTAACCGTTAGGTTAGGGGCAGCCCGTAAGGGCGAGCCGAGCAGGTGCGAGCGAGTCAATATGGACACATACAGCCCGGCGTCAAAATGCTCGTCTGCCTTACCCCACCCTAGCTTCGCAGCCTCCTCGTCACGATCAGTATGAAATATCCGGGTTAAAGGCTTGAAGAGCACAATTGAAATAGCAATCACCACCACGATTCGAGAGTCCTTCAAGTAATTCGCTTTTTGCAATGGCTTCTAATTGGGCCTGCTGATCTGGTGCAAGAGAAGCTTCTATTTCTTTTTCTTGATCAAAAACAGCGGAGGTCTCTTGCTTTACAATTTTAGGACGTATTGCATAAATAAAATCAGTATATGTTTTTAATGATGCCAGCACTTCTAGAAATTGTTTTGGTGTGATGGACTCCTCGGTGACAGTGGCTCGTTCAATCGGCAAGCTAGCTAACTGTGAGAAATGAGTTAACGCTTTTCCTGCACCTTTGTTGCGACTTTCAGATTTTAAAATTCTAGTACAATGGGTGTAGAGGCTCTGCATTACCTGAGAACGATACTCGGGAACGACACAGTTGAGGTTATTTAAAGTTACACGGAGACTTTTTTGTACTCGGCTTACTTCTTCTTCAGGAAGCAAGAGATGGTTTTAAATAGTCAGTAATAGTAGTAACTAGCTATTCTTTCGTGATGGGATTTTTTGCTGCTGGCTCCATGAGGTGGACGCTGTTCTTCGACCAAAAGCTCTTTAAAATAAGCTTAGTGAAGGAAGGGTGCTAGAAGGTTAGGATCTTAATGCTGGCAAAGGCAATGTAAGATAGTGGGGAGCTAGTGGTCAAGGCAAGGTTTTGGTTGCGTAACGCAAGGTTTGAGAGGTTCTCGGAGCAGAGCGACGAGACCTCGAAAACCTGGAGTAGAGCATCCAAAACCTTGGGTGTGCTGGTCGTGCAGGGTGAAGTAAGAACCTTTGATTCTTCTTGAGGACCTACCTTACCAAGCCCTTCTTGATAAAACTGCCGAGGCGTTTTATTGCCGAGGGCTTGATGAGGACGCCAGGTGTTGTAGCGCTTGATCCAGCTCCTGAGGCCATTTTCCAGAGCTGGGAGCATGCTGTATTCATTCAAAAAGATGCACTCGTATTTGATGCTACGCCAAAAACGCTCGATGTAGACATTATCCCTCCATCGTCCCTTGCCATCCATACTGATGGCGATACCACGTTTCTTCAGCTCCTGAGTCCATTCGGTGGAAGTAAACTGGCTCCCCTGATCGGTAATAATTGATTATCGCGTTCTCTCTCTCTCCTTTCAAAGTATCAACTAAGAACTATTGTTCCTTTATTTGCTAATTATGAAAGAGATAAGAACTTAAATTTACTTTTAAAAGCTGTTGAAATTCTAAAAAATGAACCATCCACGTTGATGTGGAAAATTGGAAATGAATGGAATTTAAATCATTTTTATACTCACGATTTTAAAGATACCACTTCTTCAGATACTCTTCCCTTAAAATCTGAAAAATAACTTACTAATAATCAATGTATAAGGATTATCAAGCATATAGCCAAATTAGTTAGAAAAAGAGACATTAATCACCCAATTAGTAGTGTACTTATAGATCCTAAAAGCATAATAAATCCAATAGAAGAAAATGGATGTGAATTTTTAGAATGCATCGATATTTATGGAATAAATGTCTATGATTGGCTGAGTTTTGGGGACCGATTCAGCCAATCGAAAGAAATGAGTCAAAAGCCATTTTATATCGGTGAATTTGGAGCTAATTGCTATAATCAGAACAATAAAGAATATGATCCACTATCTCAACAAATTGCTGATAAATCATTAGTAACAGAAATATTGAATAATTTGTTAGCTAAGGATCCTGATAATATTTTGATAGGTGGATGTATTTTTGAATGGACTGACGAATGGTGGAAAGATCCATGGGGGTTTCTAGATACTCATGATACAGGAGGCTATGACGCAGGTAAATATGGGCCTTATCCTGATCAGTTTTTTACAGAAGAGTGGTGGGGACTTATCGACATTGAAAGAAATCCAAGGGAAGCCTATTACACAATTCAGAGTCTTTTCAAAGGTGAGTAATACAAATTCACAGTGATACGAAACGGATAAGCTCTAGGAATGAAATAGCAATAACAATACCCTGTTCCTTACGCGTATGATATTCCTTTAAAAACTGCTTTGAGAAAAAAAGAGCGAAAAGACCTGTTGAGTTTAGGATTGGCCATGCAACAAGAGAATGGGGACTGGCGATTGCAACAATGAAAGAAACTTGGGTCAGAATTGTTAATATGACTCGTAGTAAAAAAATGTAGTTTAAATAACTCAGGTCCCATCGTATTGGCATACTCTGCTTTTGACAAAAAAGTGGTAAAATTGTCCAAATACTACGCCAGAAAAGAACAGATATTGTAAACAAGAAGAGATGCTGAAACGAAAAGCCCGAATTTATAGGAGTTTCGATAAGAAGAGGAGCAAAACTTGCCTGCAAGACAAGTGCTCCGATAATGAAGAGTCCGCCACGATCAAAAGAGACAGATATTTTTTTCTTATTCCAAAGAATAGGCAAACAAACCAAGGTGGTAAGAATTGCGAAGCTATAATTACTCCAGCTCCAGTGTGAGGTAAAAATAAAAATTCCAATAGGAATAAAAATATCTGAAAGCTTTGCAGTTGCTGTTACTTGATTTACATTTAAATGACGAAAAGCCAAAGGAAAATGCGTAGGCAACTAATTGTACAAGCCCACTAAAACAAATTGTTTTCCAACTAATTAACAATTTTAAAAATTCATGTCCTAATCCAAAAAAGAGTAACAGTATTACCATGAGCAAGGTTGGAATAACATTATTCCAAAGATTTACTTGGCGAATTGAAAACTCTCTAAATCCGATTTGGTAGCGGTCAACAACATTAAGTCCAGCACGGCTTAGTGAAGAAAGAAGAGCCAGCAGCATAATTGATTGTGCTGATGATAAAAAAGTAAACATTTATTGTGATGAAAAATAATGAAGCCATAGCTGAGCTATAAATTTCTTAGATTCATCAGTAAGTTGGAAAACAGAGCTTCTTTTGGCTACTGAAAGTTGTGAAAGTGCAAATAATAGTTCAGCTTGTACTAAATAAATGAATGGACCAACAATCCCCCCATGCATGAAATTTACGGCATTACCATTATTACAAAGAAAAAAATGATTGCTCTGATCTCCAATTTGAGTGATTTTGCTATGAGAACCGTGAGGAATAGCATTTTTGATAAGAGAAGAATAGTTTTCAATTTCATCATCTGCCGAAGTTGCAGTAAATACTAATGCATTTTTTTTTATGTAGTTAAGATCTTCTTTTCTCAAAGAATGATTTCCAGTAGCACAAAATATCAAATCAGCATTTTTCAAGGCAATATTTTTGGGAGCAGTATGATGCGAATGAGCTAATGCCAATACTTGTCTATTTGAATTAGTATCTAACACATCAACTCGTACAGATTTTGATTGTAAATGCTGTGCTATACTTCTTCCTATTTTTCCATAGCCTAGAACAAGAGCTTTTTTTCCTGCTAAAATTTGTCTTTCTTCTCTAAGAATAGCTTCTGCTGAAAATACAATAGCCTGTCCAACTAAAAAATCTTCTGGTTCTTTGAGGACACTACGAGCAACAGAAATAATTGGGCAAGGAAAAGAACCTTTATTTTGTTTTAAAAGAACAGCCTCATATTTCTGATGTCCGTTTTCTGTATCTTCGACAATTCCTATTAAGTTAGAAATTTTTATGTTGCTAAGCACATGAGAAAAATAACCACCTGTGTCTATAACTGCAAATTTTGAATCTCCAACATAATTTTTGAGTTCCTTTAAAAACACTTCTGGCTGAGATTTGATCTGTTGTCGTGTGTAGCGAAGTATTGGAATAAAATGTTCTATTTTATTGGCAACCAAGTGATTAATCGAACTTGCTTTTAGGATTATTCCAGCAATAGGAATTTTTTGATGAACTGCCAATAAAAATTGATCTATTCCTGGAACAAGATGTGTAACAATAATGAGTTTATCAAATTGATTTCTAATATAATAGAAATCAATAATTTGATAAAAAAAATCCGATACCATCTTATTTAACGAAAAGTAATAACCATTATAATTCAACATTCTTATTGTTGAACTTATTTAAGAGCTTAATAAGGTTATTCTCTTCTATTTTTTCAAAATCAATCCAGGCTAATTCGTGATCTTTCTCGTCTTTAATAGCAGCATTTTTGTCGATGCATAATAAATACCGGAAATCATAATGAAAATGAGACTCCTCTCCTTTTTTTTCATTCGTTGGAATAGAGTGAATGTCAATATCAAACGGAATAATATTATTCTTATGCCAAGAATGAAGGTGAGCTTGAAATCCTGTTTCCTCTACCAGTTCCCGTGTGGCAGCATCTAGGGGCGTTTCTCTTTGCTCTACATGGCCACCAGGTTGAAGCCATTTTTTTAAAAATGGATGAAAAATCATCAACAATTTACCATCTTCAATAACAATAGCACTTGCCGTTATATGTCCAGGAACTGTCTTACGATCAAGTAAATTTGAGGAACAACTCAATTGATCTAACAATATATTAATATTGTTTTTCTCTTGAGGATAGATATCAAGGTATTCCTTGATTATTTGATTGATATTTTTCATTCTTGCTGATTCGAAAGTGAAGTATAACACACAATGAACTAAAAAGTTAGAACTGTATCATACTTAACGGTGTGCTGCTTTTTGGGGTATGGTTTATCAAATCAAATTCGCTTATAGCCAAAAGGAGAACCAATGTCAACGGAACACCATGATCGCTATGAGACAAAGTTGAACAAAAAAGAGAACATATTTTCTCCCAGTAATACAGCAATCCTCGCTCTAAGACCATTCCATCAAGAGCTGTGGTGAAATTCACATCAGGAAAAGTCATGCGTGAGCGAGTCCGTGAACTTACCGAGCAATTAAAAAAGAGTTCTTCTTAATCCTCTGCATTCTGACAATGACGAATCCCCTCAAGAAAGTACATAATCCCCATGACCTCTTTTATCACAGCAAAAAGCAAAATGGCCTAATGACAATGAAGATGCTATGATGTTCAACTCGGCATTAAAAAACCTTTTTAAATAAAACCACTAATGGCTACTCTCTCTAAGGAAAATAAAACAAAAAACGAGACTTAAGGTGGACGCTGTTCTTCGACCAAAAGCTCTATGGTACCCATTCAGCAGGGCGAAAATTGAACAAATAAAAAATTTAAAGAAGGATAACAAGAAAGAGATACGCTGATAGAAGCAGTGTATTATTTTAGAAACGAATGGCACTACTGCTAGAAGAACTTTTTATTAGACTATCGTTAATCGAAGGAAGAGTTGTAGAGCTTGAGCGAGAAAACGGGGATCTTAGCCCGGATATTTCATACTGATCTACTACGGAGACCAGGAAGGCATATGGATGCTTGCGTTCTCAAAAAGAGAGTGATGTTGGTGATCGTTTTTTAAGAATTACGTAATTTAAAAAATCAATGCCTGAAATTCGGCGATGCTGTTTTTTAAATTTGCTAGATTGTGTTCCTGCTCATCTTACAATCTAACTTTTAAATACTGATGCTCACCGAGAAAATCCAACGAGAATATTACCAAGCCCTCCTCGAAAAAAACAAAGATTACGATGGTGTCTTTTATGTTGGGGTGACAACGAC
>CAIWMF010000086.1 GCA_903913785.1 uncultured Spartobacteria bacterium
ACTAAATCTATTACGGCTTGTGGAAAGCTCATTATTACTGCGTTGGTCTCGAATTGTGATTTGGGCGGTATGGACACATACAGCCCGGCATCACAATCCTTCACCCGCCTTGTACTAACAAGCTTTGCACAGCGCCTCATTACGATTCAGTATGAAATATCCGGGCTAGATTTCGGTTCTTTGCTTTCTGATCAAAACGATTCTAATAATAGTAGAAGGTCATTAAGAAGTATGCTTGGTGAAGCCAGCGCAATGAAGGAAAAGCGATTTTTTTTAATTCTACGATCGAGAAAAAAACTATTTATAGATGTCCTGAGTCATTGATAACTTCTTGTTGTTGGCCGTACAAATTCATAATTAAGAGGCTCTCTTAGTAAGACAGGTGCTTGATTCTCACCTTGATAATGCCATGCTTGAACACAAGAAAAGAGTGCATCATTGCGTAAGGCTTCTCCGTCAGGCAGCTGATACTCTTGCCGGAAATGACCACCGCATGATTCTTCACGCATGAGCGCATCACGACAGAGGATCTCTCCTAGTTCAAGAAAATCAGCAACACGACCCGCTGCTTCAAGCGCTCTATTCCATGTGGCTCCGGAACCAGGAATACTGACTTCATTCCAAAAACGATGTCGTAATTTTGGAATTTCACTCAAGGCCTCCTGAAGGCTCGTGGCATTTCTTTCCATGCCACATTTTTCCCAAAGAAGTTGGCCTAACTCTCGGTGAATTTCTCCAGAACAACGAGATCCTTTCACTTCTAAAAGTTGATGAATACGCTCTTGCACGGCATTTTCTGCTACTTCAAACTCGGGAGCATCTAGACTCACCTTCGAGTCAAATTGTGTTGTTAGGTAGCCTCCGATGGTGTAGGGAATAATAAAATAACCATCTGCCAGTCCTTGCATCAATGCACTCGCTCCTAGGCGATTGGCCCCATGATCCGAAAAGTTAGCTTCACCAAGCACGTAGAGTCCTGGGACATTACTCATTAAATGATAATCAACCCAAAGCCCACCCATCGTATAATGCAGTGCGGGGAAAATACGCATCGGAGTATTATAAGCATTCTCGCTTGTAATATTTTCATACATTTCAAACAGATTACCGTAACGTTCTTGGATGGTCTTGTGTCCCAGTCGCTTGATGGCATCTCTAAAATCAAGATAAACACCCAGTCCACTAGGCCCAACACCGCGTCCTTCATCACAGACTTCCTTAGCGCTGCGTGATGCAATATCACGCGGCGCTAAATTTCCATAAGCGGGATATTTTCTCTCTAAAAAATAATCACGCTCCTGTTCAGGAATATCTTGAGGAGGACGTTTGTCGGCTTTTTTCTTGGAAACCCAGACTCGTCCATCATTACGGAGAGACTCTGACATCAGGGTAAGCTTCGATTGATACTCCCCTCCGACAGGAATGCAGGTCGGGTGAATTTGTGTGAAACAAGGATTAGCAAAACAAGCACCACGTTTATAAGAGCGCCAGATTGCTGTGGCATTCGAACCACGAGCATTTGTCGAGAGGTTATAAATATTACTGTAACCTCCAGTTGCTAAAACAACGGCATCGCCAGCATGGCGTGTTATTTCTCCAGTAATGAGATTACGAATGATAAGACCTTTCGCATGACCATTGATAATAACAAGGTCGAGCATTTCACTATGAGTGTGCATGGTCACACGACGAGCTTTGATCTCATGAGAGAGAGAGGAGTAAGCGCCTAGAAGGAGCTGCTGACCTGTTTGTCCACGTGCGTAAAAGGTTCGTGAGACTTGAGCACCGCCAAAAGAACGGTTAGAGAGCTGCCCTCCATATTCACGTGCAAAGGGAACTCCCTGAGAGACACATTGATCAATGATATTTTTAGAAACCTCTGCAAGACGATAAACATTGGCTTCACGGGCACGAAAATCACCACCTTTGAGCGTATCATAAAACAGCCGCCATACACTATCCCCATCGTTTTGATAATTCTTTGCAGCATTGATGCCCCCTTGTGCAGCAATGCTATGGGCTCGACGCGGCGAATCATGAAAGCAAAAACAATCGACACGGTAGCCTTGCTCTGCCAGTGAGGCAGCAGCAGACGCCCCCGCCAGACCAGAACCAACAACTAGAATATGAAACTTTTTCTTATTGGTTGGGCTCACAAGGGGAGTGTTTCTTTTAAAATACTCCCACTTAGATTCAAGAGGACCAGGCGGAATTTTGGGATCCAAGGAGATCATGGGCAGAGAATCAATGAGCAAGAAATTTTAAAAAAACAGCTACAGGAATCGAGGCGTATCCCAAAAAGAAAACCCAGGCAATGAGAAAAGCAGTACGCTCTAAATACGAACGTAGTTTTTGTGTTGTTAAGCCTAATGTTTGAAAGAGACTTCCAATACCATGACTAAGATGCATGGCCAAGAGGCCTACACTCAGAAGATAGAATCCCGTGACCCATGGACTAGCAAAAGCAGAGACAACCATACGATAGACATCATGCTGACCTAGGCAATCAACCCATTCTTTGTACTCGGGATGAAACCACTTCCAAGTAAACTGAGCTAAATGGAATAAGAGAAAACTCACAATAACTAGCCCCGAAAGCCTCATGGCGCGAGCGCAGATCGTTGTTTCAAGAGATTTTCTGACAGCGTATTTTTGAGGGTTTGCACAAAGGTTTTCTCGCCAAAGAACCATTGTATAAAAAATATGTAATCCCGCGACAACCAGTAATCCTAACCTTGCCATCCAAAGAAAGGGCCCAAGCTTATGGAGCCGGGCGGCATAGGCATTCATGACCTCTGGCCCTAGAAAAATAGAAAGGTTACCAAGAAGATGAATCGTAATAAATCCAATGAGCAAGATCCCTGTAATGGCTACAATCCACTTGCGCCCAATTGATGAATGTAAAAAAGATGCTTTTTGCACGGGTAGAGGAAAATAAACAGAACTCATTTAACTATAGATCAGTACAGCTCGTTTGTCCCAAAAGAAATATACTCGTCACGAATGCAAACGAGGTTTGTTTACGCTGAAAGTGTTTCCTTATTTCAATCGGGAAGAATGAGATGTAATGAGCATATCAATCAAACTCTCACCAGAATGATAGAGAAAGAAGAAGACAAGAAAAATTCCTAATTTTTAATTTATGACACTCGTATGATGCTAACTCTCAACACGACGGTTTGAAAAGAAATTTTACCCTAAAGGATAGATAAGGTCTTTAACCCGCATATTTCATACTGATTCGTTGCGAGGCGCCGCGAATCCTGATGCAGACAAGGAAGGTGATGGATTGCGACGACGGCTGTATGCTTCATACTGCCCGAGGAGCAATTCAAAGCTGACGCAGTATCCATCAGGTGTTCGCAAGCCGCAGCAGAATCGGTATGAAATATGCGGGTTAACCCGGATATTTCACCTCGAAAGACAAAATAAGATTTCCTCAAAGTGATCCAATCAGCGTAGAGTGAAAGGATTC
>CAIWMF010000087.1 GCA_903913785.1 uncultured Spartobacteria bacterium
ACTGGCCTAGAGGAAATATTCCATAATATTGGGTTTGCCCTTAACGACAATATCAAAGAGATAAATGAAAAAATAGCTGATCTTAAAAGAACAACAGCGAACCAAGGAACCGCTTCTAGTGCCTTAGTAGAGTGGACCGAACATTTAGAAACCTATAAGGAAGTGTTAGAAACCTATAAGGAAGTGTTAGAAACCGGGCGTCACTTATTACAAAACGTGCCCGAAAACGCTGATAATGGTTTTTTTCAAACACTCATGAGCAATCTGCATGAAACTTTTACTCTTTGCGAACAAGCCGAAGAAAAGAGAGACAAATTTCTCAAGTATCAAAGTCTTGCTCGTTTGGGTGCCACAAAGGAGTTGGCAAGGCCAGATCCTAGAGAACATATCGTTGCGGGTTTCAATGATGCCTTCACTCTTTTGCAAAGAGCCGAAAAAGAGAGAGTATCAGGTAATGATGAGATAGCCGAAGTTCTGAAGGATAAAGGTCGTGCTCGTTTGGCTGTCACAAAAGAGTTGGCAAGTCCAGCGCCTAGAGAAAATATCGTTGCGGGTTATAATGAAGGCTTCACTCTTTTTCAAAGAGCCCAAAAAGCCCTACTACCCGAAACATTCAAAGCAGTCCGCACAAGAGATTTACTGCAGGAAAATAAGTTTTTCAAAAAACAAGCTAGTGTTCGTTTAGCTGCCACGAACGAGTTGGCAAGTCCAGCGCCTAGAGCAAATATCATTGCGGGTTATAATGACGCCTTCACTCTTTTTGAAAGAGCCCAAGAAGCGAGAGATGCAGGCAATCTTGGATTAGCTAACAATTTCAATAATCAAGCTAGCGCTCGTTTGGCTGCCACGAACGAGTTGGCAAGGCCGGAGCCTAGACAAAATATCGTTGAGGGTTACAATGAAGCCTTCACTCTTTTCCAAAACGCCGAAGTAAACAGAGCTGCAGGCAATCTTGTATTAGCTGACAATTTCAATATTCTAGGTAGTGCTCGTTTGCGTGCCACGGATCAATCGGCAAGGCCAGCGCCGGCAAGGCCAGCGCCTCCTGCTTCTTGTTCTATCTCTTAACCCGGATATTTCATACTGATCGTGACGAGGAGACTGCGAAGGCTGATGGGGTACCACCGGCGGCCCAAAGAGACCGCGGGGGAGAGACTGCCCAGAGTTTGCAGGCTCTTTTAGGCAGACCTTCAAAGGGCGAGACGAGCTTCGCCAAGCGAGTCAACGCAGACGAGCATTTTGACGCCGGCTGTATGTGTCCATATTGACTCGCTCGCACCTGCTCGGCTCGCCCTTACCGAGCTGCCCCTAACCTAACGGTTGAGGCAGTCTACCCCAGGCTCTCCCGAGCACTGGTTTTGCCCAAGTCACAATGTGAGTTTGAGCGTAGGATCCACCCTAGCTTCCCGGTCTCCGCAGTAGATGAGTATGAAATCTTCGGGCTAGCCCGGATATTTCATACTGATCGTAACGAGGAGGCTGCGAAGGCTGATGGGGTCAGGCAGACGAGCATTTTGACGCCGGGCTGTATGTGTCCATACTGTCCAAGTCACAATGTGAGTCTAACGCAAGATCCATCTGACTTCCCGGTCTCCGCAGGTGATCGGTGTGAAATATGCGGGCTAGGTCCTTGGTTGCGTAGCTTCTTTGAGTATTTGAATACTCTGCTTAATCCCTCCTGGAACATTCCATTGACATGGATCCATATTAGAAATCTTAAAACATGTTTTCAGGTAAGCAGCATAAGAGGGATTATTTCTTTCTATTTTCGCAAATATTCTATTAAAAGCAGCCTCGGGATTTTCTGATCGGCGAATTATTCTCATACTTCCTGGCTCTAAAAACTCCATAGAACTTAGAGCAAAACTAAAAAAATCGACCTCTTGTCCATAGAACTGACCACGTTGTGTTTTAGAATGATGATAGGGATAAGATTCGTAACTTTTTGTTGATAGCAGTAAATTTTTAGATTTAGGAGTGATGGGTCCTTTTTCTGAGATCATTGCAGGAATATCCCTTTTTTCAGGTTTTGCATACATGTCGCCTAAATCAGCATCAATCACCGTCACCTTGAGTTCTCCGCGCTCTTGGTTGACAACTTGACAGATAATATTAGGAGGTTTGAGATCAAGATGAATAAAGTTACGATCTGCTGCCGCTTCAAGAAATTCCACCATCTGTTTGGCAAAGGAGGGGAAATAGTGATAGCTATTATCTCTAATACCACCCTCCGATTCTGTTTTCGTGAGTAATATTTCTAAATTTTCACCCTCGGCTTTCTCCATGATCTGCACGACTGTTTGTATAGCAGATGGACCTACCTGTTTACTGAATTCCTTCGCCTTGCTAAGTGGAACATAAGCGAGTTTTCGAGGACCAATGGGATGACCATCACTACTTAATGGCGTGACATCAACAATAGAGGCATACATCTTTGCAAAGTTTGGAAGCTTGGAGGCGCCGGTTGCTGGATCTCTTTTCATAGAAAGTAAAGAAGCCGCAAAGGTACCATCTCGATGTATTTTCTCTGCTGTAGTGAGATAGGTTTTAAGAGCATATTTTAGAATATAGCTATTTTTTGAGTCATCCACCTTGATACTCATCACTCCTCCATGA
>CAIWMF010000088.1 GCA_903913785.1 uncultured Spartobacteria bacterium
GGTCTCCAGGATTTGATCCGCTTGAGTTTTTTATTACAGAAGGGCATCGTCGTGGAATCGCAATTCATGCCTGGTGTAATCCCTACCGAGTTGCCTTAAATCGCTCACTGCCTTGTTCCTCCCATCATATCAGCAGGCGTAACCCGCATATGGTCTGTAAAGTTGGCAAAATGCTTTGGCTTGATCCAGGGAACCCACACGCGCAAGAGTATATCCTAAGCGTCATTCATGATCTCATCACGCGTTACCAGCTCGATGGTGTGCATTTGGATGATTATTTTTATCCTTACCCAGAATGCCTCGAAGGCAAAAAATTTCCCGATGCCACTTCCTATCATACGTACCGTGCCTCAGGAGGTAGGCTAGCTGTCGAAGATTGGAGGCGAGCCTCGGTCAATCTTCTTGTCAAAAATCTCAGTCACATGATTCATGCGACCAAACCAGGGATGCTCTTTGGGATTAGCCCCTTTGGCATTTATACCAAAGGGCAACCGAGCACTGTCGTTGCCGGTTTAGATCAGCTCCATCAACTCTATGCCGATCCGCTTCTATGGATGCGTGAAGGATGGGTTGACTACATGGCGCCACAACTCTACTGGCGTGATGGTGGTCCTCAAAGCTTTCGTTCCCTGCTAGCATGGTGGCGCTCTCCCCAAGTCAATCCACGCAATATTCCTATCTATCCGGGCATTGCTTTAGAGAATTTAGAAGAGCACCACTGGCCTGTCCAAGAAATCGCTAAGCAGCTTCAAATAGAACGCTCCATTCCAACCAACCACCATGGATTGATCCTCTGGAATATCAAACAGCTTGAAAAAAATACCAAAGGAGTCCTTTCCTTGGTCCACAGCTTTCTCCCTTAACCCGGATATTTCATACTCATCTACTGCGGAGACCGGGAAGCCAGGGTGGATGCTGCGTTAGACTCACATGGTGACTTGGGCAACACCAGTGCTCGTCTCGCCCTTTCAGGGCTGCCCCTAACCTAATGGTTACGGCAGTCTACCCCAGGCTCTCCCGACCGCCGGTGGTACCCCATCAGCCTTCGCGGTCTCCTCGTCACGATCAGTATGAAATATCCGGGTTAAGCTTAGAGCAAGCCATTCTTACTACTTGTGGGCATGTTTTTTAATTCCTTGCGTGATTGGACAACCTTGTCGACAAGACCATATTTACAGGCTTCCTCAGCTGACATGTAGTAGTCACGATCGGCGTCATGTTCTACTTCTTTGACATCTTTTCCGGTATGATGGGCAAGAAGGTTATTGAGGCGGCGTTTTAATTTGTACATGAACTCCACGCTGCGTTCGACATCACTTGCCGTTCCTTGGGCCCCACCTGAGACTTGATGAATCATGATATCTGAGTTGGGTAGGGCAAAGCGTTTTCCCTTCGTTCCCGCAGCAAGGATCACAGCTCCCATGCTCGCCGCCATGCCCATACAGTAGGTGGTGACATCACAGGTCACAAATTGCATGGTGTCGTAGATGGCAAGACCGGAAGTGACCGAGCCACCAGGGGAGTTAATGTAGAGGTGGATGTCTTTTTTGGGGTCTTCCATTTGAAGAAAGAGCATTTGGGCAATCACTAAATTGGCCACATGATCATCAATAGAGGTCCCAATAAAAATAATGCGATCCTTGAGAAGGCGTGAGTAAATGTCGTAACTGCGTTCGCCACGACCAGACTGTTCAATAACAACGGGGACAAGCATAGGGATGGAAAGGTTAAAAGTTAAAGGTTCAAGGTTAAGGAAATAAAATGGTCGCTTGGTTGCTCTTGGCTCATCGGTTAATGATGGCAGCCCGGCCCATGCACATGCGGGGTGGTGGGATGAGGGTGGGTAGATCCGTCGTTATTTTTGGAAACAGGAATCGCTGTGATTTGTGCCTGCGAGACTAAAAAATCTAATGTCTTTTGGGTGAGTAGTTCTTCTTGTATCCCGGCTAATGCATGATGTTTTTGAAGTTCACTCACGAGTTTTTTTTCTGTCATCTGATATTTCTTCGCAAGATCGGCAAGATAAGCGCGTAAGTCTTGACTAGTGAGCTGAATCTTCTCCTTGGCAGCAATCGCATGCAAAATAAAATGCAGCTGCAATTTCTTCTCTGCTTCTTGCTGAGCTCGTGGCCGGAGCTCGTCATGCTTCGCGCGTATCTCATCCTCAGCAGTATCATGTGATAGATGCTCGCGTACGATTTGTCTTAGAACACGAGTCGTTTCCTCCTCGAGGAGGAGCGAGGGGAGCTCGATCGACATCGACTCAATCAAACGCTCTATAAGAGCAGCAACACTCTTTTTTCTAAATGTCGCTTCGGCTTCCTGAACAAGGATATCGCGCATCGATGTGCGCAACGCTTCGAGTGTCCAGCCAGGCTTGATTCTTGAGGCTAGAGCGTCATCGAGAGGAGCAGGTTGCTTGATTTTGATTTCATGTAATGTGATCTCATAGGTGACCTTGAGATCGCGTAGTGTGGTTGTTGGAAAATCAGAGGGGAAGGTAATATCACAGGTACGCGATTCCTGAGGTTGCATTCCTACGAGGGACTCTGAGAGCCCGGGAATCAGAGGCTCGCCGCTTAGGTGCATCCAGCGGTTCTTTCCTCCCACAACACTTAAGGGAAGGTTAGGGTCTATTTCCAGTAACGCTTTACCCTCTACCGTGCCGCTATAATCTAAGACCCCATAATCACCCATTGTAAGAGCACGATCCGTAATATTAAGAAATTCGGCAAAATCAGAACGTACTCTTTCTAACAATTCGTCCAAGCGTGCTTCGGGTTCCATCTCCTTTTCCACAGAGAGCACGAGCCCGCGGTACTCGGGTAACTCAATCTCAGGTTCGATGATGATGGTGACGGTCAAACGTAGTGTCTTGTCCTCCTCAAGTTCTTGTTTCTTGAGGATGGGAGATCCAAGGAAACGCATCTCCTTCTCCCTGATGACATCACTGACGGCTTTTTTGATTGTTTTCTCGAGGGCTTCTTTTTCGATATCTGGGCCATATTTTTTTTCAATCGCTGCAAGAGGCGCCTTGCCCTTACGAAATCCAGGGATACGTGCTAGTCGGACATATTCTTGTGCAATCCGCTTCCACTCTGCTTCAAAGCGCTCTGGAGGCAACTCGATATGAAGGTCGATGACGTAATTTTCTTGTTGTTCTGTAGTAACATGCATGATTGGCAATTTTTAATAATCGTAAGAACTAGGAAATGAGCTTTCAAAAAAAGGAGATGCTAGGAAATCAGATTCACTGAGGAAGTGGAAGGAGAATCCTTGTTCCACAAGAAAATTCGCAGTCTTCTTCCAGTCTCCGACTGGGCGTGCACGGGCGCAACTCCTTAGTTACCCCGTCACGATAAAGTATGAAATATTCGCATTCTAGCGATCACATTCTCCAAAGACAAAATCGAGGCTACCCACAATAGCCACAATATCTGAGACCATGCAGCCTGGGAGGAGATGCTCAAGAATACTGCAATTCATGAAAGAAGGGCCCCGGATCTTAAGGCGATAAGGGACACCGCCGCCCTGGCTATTGATGTAGAAGCCGAGTTCGCCTTTCGGATTCTCAGCACCGAAGTAGACTTCGCCAACAGGTGCATCAATCCCCTCGGTCGTGATGATGAAATGGTGAATAAGCTCTTCCATTTTTTCGAGGACAGCTTCTTTTTGTGGTGGGATGTTTTTTGGGTCGACCACATTAATCGGGCCTGATGGCAAGGAAGTAATCGCCTGTTCGAGAATGCGCACACTTTGGCGCATCTCTTCCATCCGGACAAGATAGCGATCATAGCAATCACCGACACTACCTACCGGGATTTCAAAATCATACCGCTCATAGTCAAGATAAGGATTAGCCCTTCGCAAATCATGCTCCACGCCTGAGCCGCGTAAATTGGGCCCTGTCAAGGCATAGCTGAGCGCATCGCTGCGTGAGATTATTCCAAGATCACGCGTACGATCCACAAAAATACGATTGCGCGTTAAGAGTTGATGGATTTCTTCGAGGACTGGTTTGAACTCTTCAAGGAAGGTGCAAAGCTGTGCCGCAAATCCTTCGGGAAGATCACGGACCTGACCACCAATGCGCGTGTAGCTTGTGGTAAAGCGTGCGCCGGTCAAGAGCTCGCAGAGGTTATAAATTTTTTCACGCTGGGCAAACGTGTACAAAAAAATCGAAAGAGCCCCAATATCCATACTCGCAGCCCCAATGCCAAGAAGGTGCGCCGAAATGCGCGCCAATTCACAGCAGATGACCCGGATCGTCTTTCCACGCGGAGGAAGCTCCCATCCTAAGAGCTTTTCGACCGCGAGTGCGTAAGCGACATTGTTGGCAAGCGGGGCAAGATAATCGAGACGATCCGTGTAGGGAATGAACTGATGATAGGTCATGTTCTCCGCGATTTTTTCATCCCCTCGGTGGAGATAACCCACATGAGTGACAACGTTTGTGATGATTTCACCATCCAAATCAAGCTCCAAGCGCAAGACGCCATGGGTTGCAGGATGGGATGGCCCCATGTTGAGCGACATTTTTTCTCCGAGCATGTCGCTGTTTTTTAAAGAAAGGTCACAGTGCGAATGTTGTGAAGCCTCAGTTTCTTCTGTGTGTGATGTCATGAGAAAATTTTTTATCGTTTCTTGAGCTCTAACCCGCATATTTCATACCGATTCTGCTGCGGCTTGCGAACACCTGATGGATACTGCGTCAGCTTCGAATTGCTCCTCGGGCAGTATGAAACATACAGCCGTCGTCGCAATCCATCACCTTCCTTGTCACCATCAGGATTCGCGGCGCCTCGCGACGAATCATTATGAAATATCCGGGTTAAAAAGATTGACTTTAGCCGTCTTCTCTTTATGAAGCGAGCTATTTTACATAAGCCCCGCATAC
>CAIWMF010000089.1 GCA_903913785.1 uncultured Spartobacteria bacterium
CCAAGGTGTATGCCAGCAAGTGGTGCTAGTAGGCAGAAAAAAAGAGCTTGCAATACGGCAAGGGTTGTTCCTCCCAGAAATTTCCCGAGCGGAATGGCTGCGGGAGAGAGAGGGGCGACGAGGGCTCCTTGTAAAAAACCTTCACGACGATCCTCAATCACGGAAATCGTAGAAAAGATCGCTGTAAAAAGCATGATAAGAAGAAGGATGCCAGGGAAAAAATAAGCGAGATAGCTTTGGTTGCCACTCTTACTCGAATCTATCGTTAAGGGTGCTGATGCTAATGAGGGAGAAGCGCTCGAGGAGTCGAGCGCAGGGGTGACGTAGTTCGTTGCCGCAGTAGATGGTAACGATGGGTTCTGGAACGAGGGCCCAAAGCCTGAGCCTACAAGCAGCCAGAACACAAGAGGTGTGGCTAGTGCGCCAATAATACGATTACGCTGACGTAGAAAGCGAATGACATCGCGCCACCATAAGGCACGAACCGGAGTCCAAAGAAATGTTACTGATTTCATATTTTTTTTCTAAGATTTAAGACTTCTCTTTTTTGTGAAGTACGAGTGGTTCAACTTTTTGATCTGCAAAGAGCTGGCCTGTACGCGCAATAAAGACATCCTCTAATGTTGGGCTTGCAATGCGTAAACCACGTATATCATCTGGAAAATCAGTGGCAATACGCGCAGCTAGTCCATAGGCTTGTGCGTGCTCGAGGCGGACTTCTCCTTCAATCACAATGGCAAGAACACCATAATGAGCACTGATTTTTTTTGCTAATTGATCTGCTCCTTCCCTCGTGTGGTTGACGGTAAGGCTAATAACATCTCCATGAAGCGCCGAGGTGAGCTCCTTAGGAGTTCCTACGGCAATGAGTTGTCCGGAGCTTACGATACCAACCCGGTCCGCACGTGCAGCCTCATCCATGATGTGACTCGTGCAAAGAATAGTGACCTGTTTTTCTTGGCGTAATTTTTCTAGAGCTGCCCACAGGTCCAGTCGCGCAGTAGGATCTAAGCCACTTGAGGGTTCATCTAAAAGCATCACTTCTGGAGAGGTAAGCAGACATTTTGCAATTTCTACACGACGTTGTAAGCCGCCAGAAAGATATTCGACTCGCTCCTTGAGTCTATCACCAAGGCCAAGAGACGTAGTGACCTCATCAAGACATTCCTGAAGTTTTTTCCCTTGTAAGCCATAGAGTGCGCCGCTGCAGAGAAGATTTTCTAAGATCGTTAGCTTGGAGTCTAGGCTGGGTGATTGAAAAACCACACCAATACGGGCTCTTACCTCTGCAGGAGCCGTTACGACATTGTGACCGAGGATTGTTGCCATCCCTTCATCGGGCGTAATGAGCGTGCTTAAAATCCGAAAGAGAGTGCTTTTTCCACCACCATTGGGTCCAAGGATACAGAAGATTTCTCCGCGTTGTACTTCAAGAGTGAGATTATCAAGGGCGCGACGATCACCATATTTTTTTACCAAATGATGAGCCGTAATAGCAGGAGTAGTCATAATGAATAATCGAAAAACAAAGATGGATGATAGCTCGAAGAAAAAAATTCCTAATTTTTATTCGTGACGACTATAGCACAACTCATTGCTATTACCATCACTCTTAGTGCGAGCTTCATTCTTTGTTGCAGTGTTCTATGAGGAGGCTTCTGGTAGTTTTAATTGTGCAATAGCATCCATAACGCGATTGGTGAGATGTTGGTATAAGTCACGATGATTGCCATGAGAGGAAGTTAGTTCACTTTCGGTAAAATAAATCGGATTTCCAAGAACAACAGTAATAGGATGGAGATGGATTTTTTTAGCGTTTTTAGGGAATGCCTCGTGTGCTCCAAAGATACGCATAGGAAGCACTGGGGCCTGTGTTTTTGCAATAATGAGCCCAATGCCAGAACGAGCTGCCTGCAAGGAACCATCGGGAGAACGTGTTCCCTCTGGAAACAAGAGCACTCCGTTGCCTTCGTGAAGCCGAGCAATGATATGCTTGAGGGCAGTGCGATCAGTACCATCACGATCCACAGGAATAACCAAAAAATGGGGGAGTAATTTTTTAAGAATAGGAACAGTCAATAACGTCTTGCGTGCTAGAAAATAGATTGCCCTTCGAGAAGCAATGCCAGCAAGCGGAGGATCAAAATAACTTTGATGATTGGCTGCTAAAATAAGTGGTCCTGATTCAATCATCCTCTCAGGATGAATCACGCGATATTGGAAGAAGGCGTGGGCAACTATTTTTGAAAGTGTGTAAAAAATGTAATAGATGAAGTTCATCGGATTTTCTGATTTTTGCTCCTATTGACTATCTTTGAGGTCAGTAAAAATTTTTTCAGTGACTTCACTAATTCCTAAATGGGTTGTATCAATGACCGTAGCTCCTTTAGGAATCATGAGGGGTGCTAGTTGTCTGGTGGAATCGATTCTATCGCGTTCTAAAATAGAATCATCTTCACCTTCTTGAGTGCGACGACGTATTCTTTCATCATCTGAGGCATGAAGATAAAACTTCCATCGCGTTTCTGGAAAAACAACAGATCCAATATCGCGTCCCTCCATAACGATATTCAATCCAAGAGCCAGTTCTCTTAAGGTTCTAAGTAAAAAATTTCTCACCGCAGAAGATGCCGCTAAAGGGGAGACCAAGACATTGACTTTTTTTTCAAAGAGTTGGTTCATAGGATCAACTTGGTTGATCAAGGGGTGTGCTTCACCATCGTTCATGCGTGTCTCTAAATGAAGTGTCTTGAGCCAGACGAGAATATTTGTTTCTTGCGAGACATCGATGTTCTCTTGCAAGGCGGACCAAGCAAGGGCTCGGTAATAAGATCCTGAACTCACAAAAACAAAATGGAGTTTTTTAGCAAGCAGGCGGCCAACGCTGCTTTTTCCGGAGGCTGCAGGTCCATCAATGGTGATGATGATATTATTGCTTAATGATGTCAGTGCTTCCATGTGTGTGAATGTTTGTGGTCTGCTCATGGATATCCATGACTACTTAGCTTCTTGACATCGTTAAAAAATCCAACATTTCTTCAAAATCAGGATAGGACGTACTAATGCATTGAGTGCCCTCAATAATTGTCTCTCCGCAGGCAAACAAACCAGCAACAGAAAATGCCATGGCAATACGATGATCGCCATAGCTTGGGAGCCTCGTACCATGCAGCGAAACACCGCCTTCAATTTCTAAACCATCCTCATATTCCTTCACATGTGCTCCCATAAGTCTGAGATTGTGAACGAGTGCAGTGATCCGATCTGTTTCTTTAACACGTAACTCCTGAGCATCTCTGATGATGGTTACTCCTTGAGCTAAGGCACCAGCAATCGCAAGGATAGGGAGTTCATCAATCACATTAGAAATTTCTTTACCACAGATCACCGTACCTTTTAATGACGCTCCACTAACGGTAATATCACCGCAAGGTTCAATTTGTGAGCATGAAGGAGTCTTAATCGATATCTTGGCTCCCATCCTCTCTAGGATTGAAATAATGCCTATGCGGGTTGGATTAATCCCAATATTTTCTAACATCAGTTTTGATCCTGGTCGTGCAGCAGCAGCAACTATCCAAAATGCAGCGCTGGAAAGATCTCCTGGAACATGGAAAGAGCAGGCTTGGAGTTTCTGGGGGCCAGTTACAGAGAGGATACATCTCTCTTCTTGATCTAGTAGGTAAGAACAGCTTCCTTGAAAGGAAGTCAACATTCGTTCCGTATGATCACGGCAGGCAGTTGGTTCCATGATTGTTGTTGTGCCTGGAGTAAAAAGAGCAGCAAGGATAATAGCGCTTTTTACTTGAGCACTTGACATAGGGAGCCTGTAGTCAATCGGGTGGAGCCTTCCTCCTTGGATGGTCAGTGGAGGATTTGCCTTGATTCCTGTAGCGTGAAGTATTGCTCCCATGGCGCTTAAAGGCTCCATAACGCGCCTCATGGGGCGATTAGAAAGAGAGTCATCGCCGATTAATGTTGTCGAGAATGGCTGTGCTGCTAGCAATCCTGCAAGCAGCCGTATGGTCGTTCCTGAATTTTTACAATCAAGAGATCCGCTTGGTTCTAAAAAAAAACCTCCCCTGCCATGAATCACAAAAACACCATGTTCAGGATGTTTAATGGTGATTCCTAGTTTTTGTAAAACGGCGATCGTTGCTAAACAATCTTCGCTTTCTAGAAAACCTGAAATAGTCGAAGTGCCTTCGGCAATAGCAGCTAGGATGGCAGCCCGGTGCGAAATGCTTTTGTCTCCTGGAAGCCTCAGTTGCCTTTGAAATGGAGCGCTGGTGTGATGGAGATGAAGATGTTTCAAAGGAAAATAGGACTGCAGCACTAAGGAACTAAGAAAACTTTTCCTGAGTACGGATCCTTCACTTCTGTGCCTGGGGGAAAGCCTCGCACATCAACATAACCAGCATTAGGAGAGTGTGGGCTTGTGACAAAACCAGGTTTTCCTGGAACAGGAATGCCGTACGGGAGATCATGAGTCACCACATTCGTCGCCTTAGGTGTAGTAGATTCAAAGGAACTAATCGGAGGAGGATTTGCAGGGGGGGGCGATGTTATTGCGTTCGTCGGAGTGGTATCTGTGCTGATGGAATTGGTAATAATCTCTTCTGTCCCCACAAAGACATCGTCACTATTTTTACCTTCCTCAGCGAACCTACTCGAGCTTGGTCCAGGAGATTGAGACGCTTGCTTTTGATCAGCGCAACCGGTCACCAGTAAAATCGCAATACCGAAAAAGCAAACAAATAAAAAAAAAGACGAGTGAGAAAAAAAAGCAGGGCGAGATTTTTGTGTAATAACATTAGTTCTCATGGTCATTGGATTTTGAAAATTAAGAGTAAAGATGGGTAGGATGCTAAACTCTAGCAAACAGTAAGTCAATGTTCTGGCGCAGTCATCTTTTGGGCTTCGTAGAGAAGAATTTAACAAAAAAAGAAAAATATTTTTTAAACTGTCAATAGAAAAAAGATCTTTTCAAAAAAAGAAAAAAAAGAATTCTATTGCTAAAGTTCTTAAACCTAATCATACGTGCGTATGCCATTCTTGTTTGATAGTGAGTAATGCAAGGCTTTTTACTACGTTGTAGTGTTAAAAGTTTAGCAAAAATGACCGCTCTCCTTCAAAAATGACATTCGAAGTTCGATGATAGCGTCTAAGGCAATGCAGGTTCTCCCTGATACGGGTGGACTGCTCCACGTCTCCTCAAGTGAGGAGCTGGTGCATTCCGAGAAGCAGCCATCAGCGTAACAGGACCCAACTCAATAAACATTAGTATGAAATTATATGTAGGCAATTTAGCCTTTTCCGTAACAGACGCAGATCTCAGAGAGATTTTCGCTCCTTTTGGTACCGTCACTGATTCCTTTGTCCTCATGGATAAAACAACTCGTCGCTCTCGTGGCTTCGGATTTATCACCATGAGTAATCAAGCAGAGGGTGAAGCAGCCATTGCTGGACTCAATGGTCAAGAGGTCAATGGCCGTCGCTTGACGATCAATGAAGCTCGTCCTATGGAAGAGCGCGCCCCTCGTGGTGATGGCGGTGGCTATGGCGGTGGCGGTGGTTATGGTGGTGGAGGAGGACGCTCAGATGATCGTCGTAAACCACGCCGTGATTTTCGCTAAGCTTTTATAAGCCTTTAGCATCTATTCGCCTTGTTCAATCAAGTGTGAGTAGTTTAGAAAACTCCAAGGAGCTCGGATTAGTAATAATCCGAGCTTTTTTCTTTTTTTGATTTTTGTTTCCTATTTTATACTGCTCCTATGATGCCAGCTGCTTTATGTAAGGTTTCTTCCCATTCTTGATGAGCAATAGAATCACTTGTAATGCCAGCCCCTACATGAAACTGAGCAATGTTTTCATGCACTACAAGTGTTCTAATAGCGATGCTAAACTGACTCCTTCCATCAAATCCAAAGTAACCAATGGCACCAGTAAAAAGACCACGTGGCACTGGTTCTAGTTCTGCAATCATTCTGAGTGCGCTTTTTTTTGGTGCTCCTGAAATAGACCCGCCTGGAAAGCAGGCTGCAAGGGCCTCGACATGAGAAATAGAGGGACGTAGCCTTCCTTGAATCTTCGAGACAAGGTGAAAAAGATAAGGATATACTTTGAGTTCAAGAAGTCTCGGAGTAGTCACGCTACCATACTCACAAATTTGACCCAGATCATTACGCTCAAGATCAGTGATCATAATGAGTTCTGCTTTTTCCTTTAAGGAGTGCTCAAGCTCCCATTGATTTTTTGCATCTTCCTCTCTGTTTGCTCCTCGAGGTCTCGTTCCTTTAATGGGGTAGGTGCTGATTTGACGTCCCTTGATTTTCAAGAAACACTCTGGAGAGGTAGACAAAATGGTTTCTTCTCGAAGGTTGAGGTAGGCTGCAAAAGGCGCCGGATTGTGTCTGCGTAGTTTTAAATAAAGTGGCCATGGATCTCCGCTAAAAGGCCCTGTAAAACGATGCGCCAGGCAGACCTGATAAATATTTCCCGCTGCAATCTCCTCTTGAGCTAAAAGGACTTTTTGACAATATTCCTGAGCAGTAAGATCAGATTGAAAACAAATCGGTGCTGCGCAAGCTAATATTTGTTTTTGTACATCAATTATTGGCTCAGGCGTGAACCAATAGGAATGATTAGCTCGTGCATAATGGCGATAAACGTTTTCATAAAATCCAAAACAAAAAGAACCATCAAAACGAAAATAACCAATAGCAGCACCCTGTTGAGTGCTAACTAGCTGACTTTTTCTTACCCTTTTCTCTAGTTCTTTTTTTAAAATCACCCAATCATGTGCCCCTCCTTCTATGATAAGATAAGGCTCTGCAGCTAGAAGAGACAATCCTAATTGATCTGATTGACTTGGAAAATGATTGCGCGGGGCTAGCGAATCAAGCCATACAAAACCCTTGCGTGTCCTGAGTGATGTTGCAAGTTCTAGCGTGGATAGAGCGCCTTTCTTAGCCTTGGGAACTGCCATGTAATTCATTTCGGCAAAGCTATATTTGGCCCGTATGATCTACTGTGCTAATCTTTCTAACAAGATTTGATTGAGTGTGATGCCGTTGAAGAAATTTCTAAGCAACATGTTTTCATTGGGCGAGTGCATGGCACAGTCCGGATTTGCAAGTCCAATGAGGAGAATATCCACTCCAAAGATTTTTTTAAATTGTGCAACAATAGGAATGCTCGCTCCATCACGCAGTAAAAAAGGTTCTGTTCCAAAACTCTCCTTCAATGCTTCTCGAGCTGCTTTTCCATAAGAAGAAGTTGGATTCATCAGGCAGGCCTCCCCATAATGCCCGAAGATAATATCTAGAGAGACGCCAGGGGGGAGTTGATTTCTAAGATAAGTAGAGGCTTGCTCTAAAATTATCTTGGGATTTTGGTTGGCGACTAAACGAAAGCTTAATTTTACAAAGGCTTCTTTTGGCAAAATAGTTTTCGTGCCCGTTCCTTGATAGCCACCTCCAAATCCATTCACTTCTACGCTAGGACGTGCCCCTATACGCTCGCATGTGCTAAAGCCAGTCTCACCAAAAAGTTCTTCTACGCCTGCTAATTCTTTAATGTATTGATCTGCTTGTGATACCTGCTCTAGGGCTTTTGCAGCATCACGTTCCCAGGGCTCTTGGGGTTGAAGATCATCATAAAATCCAGGAATTAAAATATGCCCATTTTCATCATGGAGCGAGGCGATGAGTCGTGCTGCGACAGTTAGCGGGTTAGCAACTGCTCCGCCAAAGAGTCCACTATGTAGGTCATGAGCAGGGCCACGTACGATGAATTCCATTGCTGCTATACCACGCAATGCGTACGTGATAGCCGGTAGATTGCCAGGAGCCATGCCAGTATCAGAAATGACAATGACATCAGAGGCCAGTTCGGCTTGATGTTCTTGAAGAAAATGATCTAAGTGAGGGCTCCCTATTTCTTCTTCTCCCTCAATGAGAAAAATGACATTGACTGGGAGGCTTCCTTTTTCTTGAAGCGTTTTTGCCACACCTAAAATATGAGCCAGCGTGGGGGCCTTATTATCAGAAGAGCCCCGGGCATAGATTCTTTCTTCTTTTGTATCAATGTGTGGTTGAAATGGGGGTGACTTCCATTCCTCCAAGGGTTCTGGTGGCTGTACATCATAGTGACCATAAATGAAGAGAGTTTTCTTTTTAGGATCAGGAATGGTTTTTGCTACCACAATGGGATGCCCCTCTGTTGGATAGGCAATCGCATGGAGTCCAATTTTTTTGAAAAGTGATTCCAGCCACTCTGCACACGCTCTGACTTGAGGAGCATGTTCTTGTTGAGTGGAGATACTTGGAAAGCGAAGATACTCGACAAGAGTAGCGATGGGATCAAGTGGAGTGGACATGTTAAGAGGATGGATAAAAAATCAAAAAATCGAACATCTCAATACTAGAGCCTGATCGTGATTGCTTAGTCAACCAGAACTCCGAGCTCTTGAATGAGGCGATTTAAATCGTCAGAACCATAGTATTCAATCATGATCTGCCCTTTTTTTTCTCTATGCTCAAGAGTCACACGCGTAGAAAAGCGATGTTGCAATTTGTTTTGTAGATGAAGCAGAGAGGGTGGTAATTCTAGAGACTTTGTAGGCTTTCTTGTTCTACGCGTTCCTTCGTTTGCTCGAAGCTGGACGGCAACAAGTTCTTCAGTTGCACGTACAGAGGCGCTGCGACGTATCACCTGGTTAGCAAGAGCGCGTTGTTCCTCATGATTTTTTAGACCAAGAAGTACCTTCGCATGGCCCACACTCAAACGTCCTTGAATTAGAAAACTTTTTACTTCCGAGTCCAGATCAAGTAGACGCAGAGCATTAGCAACAACGGCACGGCTCTTACCAACGCGACGTGCAATCTCTTCTTGTGTGAGATAAAATTCTCTTGCAAGACGCTCGTAGGCCAGTGCTTCTTCCATGGGATTGAGACCTTCGCGTTGGAGATTTTCAATCAAAGCAAGCTCAAGAACTTCCTGGTCTGAAGCATTACGGATGATTGCCGGGACTTCTTGAAGTCCTACTTGAGTGGCTGCACGCAGGCGACGTTCTCCAGCAATAAGTTCGTACTGGTTTCCTAGCCTGCGAACAATGAGTGGCTGGATAATACCGCGCTCTCTAATGGACTCAATGAGTTCATGAAGGTGTTCTTCTTTAAACTCTGTACGTGGTTGTAGTGGGCTTGCCACAATTTTTTGTAGTGCGATTGTTTCAATACGCTCACCATGTTCTTCCTTGGCGCTTGGAGAGGCGAGGGCAGAGGCTCCGTGAGAATTAATAAGCGATCCGAGACCTTTACCGAGTGATGATTTTGCCATAGGAAAAAATAAAAATAATAAGTATAGGTAAAGGCTAATGAGTTTTTGAACCCAAATATTCCATTTGGGTCTACTTGCCGTAGAC
>CAIWMF010000090.1 GCA_903913785.1 uncultured Spartobacteria bacterium
GCCGGCAAAGGATTCTTGTAAAATCACCGCCATAATACCGGCTTCATTTTCTTCAGCCTTCCCTGCTTTGCGTATCTTACGGCCGTAGACAATGATGGGAACAAGGCAGATGGGAAATAAGAAAAGGGTCACGAAGCTAAACTTCCAATCAATACGCATCACCACAATAACCATGGCAATGACGGTGAGTGGTTCCTTGATGATATCGCCAATGATCCCAACTAACGCCTCTTGAGCGACCCGTGTGTCATTGAGCACGCGTGATAAGAGTCGACCTGATTGAGAGCGATTGAAAAAATCAAGTGATTGTTCCATGAGGTGCCCAAAAACTTTGCGGCGAATATCACGCAGGACTTTTAAACTGACCCAGGTGAGCGCATAGGTGTTGGCATAGGAGAGGAGGCTGCGCACGAGCATAATCACAGGAACAAGCAAACAGATCCAGAGAACTTTCTCAATACCAGGGCCCTCATTTTGGAATGCACCGCTCATGAGTTGAGATTGAGATATTCCAGTTTTAAAAACAGATCCGCCCACTTTTTGAATGACTAGAGGAAGACAGCCATTGACTCCCGCAAAACCAACACCAGCCAGCAGTCCTAAGATGAGGCGCAGGCGATATGGTCGCAAAAAAACAGAGAGATCACAGTAAGGTTTCCAAACTGCTAGCAGGAGTTCTAGGAGGGTGAGTTTTTTAGGATTCTTAGACTTAGACATGAAACAACCATCCTAGGCACTCACAAGGAAAGGCTAAAGAAAATTCAATAGCTCTCTTCCCCATAACATCCAGATGAGTCCTGCGGTGGCTAAGTAAGGACCAAAAGGAAGAACGCGTCCTTGACGCCCTCGTGTTATGAGTAAAAGCAGAGATCCTGTAATGGCACCAATCACCGAGCCTCCAAAAAGCGCAAAGAGCATTCCCTTTACGCCTAAAAAAGCAGCAATGCAGGCAAGAAACTTGACATCCCCCAAGCCCATGGCCTCACGCGGAAGGGTCAGGTTCGTGATCATGGCATGGAGAGGAAGTGCGTCATCCAAACGCCATTTATTCCCAGCGATAGCAATGTGTTGTGCATCGATTGTGAGGGTCTGAGACGAATATTCTTTGTGTGCAATGGTGCAGGTCGTTGCCTCGGCTCTTAGAGAATCTGAAGAGCGTGAAAAAAGCTCTAACAAGGGGAGGCTTTCTTCGCCGAGGCGCAGAAAAAATATTTCTCCATCTTTAAAAAGTTCGAGAGTTAGAGGTTCCTTCCAATGAAGACGTTTTTTACCAAAGATTTTTTTCCCAATTTCTAAAATAATCCAGAGGAGCAGATAGGCTGTAAGAGCACTTGTTAAGGAATAGCATAATGCTATCCAGCGAGATTCCACCCCCATGAGCTGAGGTAAAATGAAGGAGGTCATACATCCTGCGATCATTCCACCGATGGTGATTTCATCTGGGATGAGCAAATGCTCAAGATCAATGAAGCTCGCAACAATGAGTAATGAGACGAAAATCCATCCAACAATCATTAAGGGAAATCCCATTTTCAGAGAGCAGAGCCAAAAAGTAAACGAGGTCAATATTTCGACACATGGATAGCGACA
>CAIWMF010000091.1 GCA_903913785.1 uncultured Spartobacteria bacterium
ATCACTCTGTCGAAAGAAACAACTCTTACAAGGATCGAGGCCTGCTGCCAAAAAATCAATCGCCACACTACGGACATGATCCCGTAACGCTGGGGCGTTGTGCAAGGTTGTCAGAGCATGATAGTCGGCAATAAAGTAAAATGCCTCTCCCCGATCTTGTAATTCAATAGCAGGACGCATCATCCCAAAATAATTCCCAAGATGCAAAAGACCCGAGGGCTGAATACCTGAAATAATACGCATAAAGAAAGAACTCGATTCTCTCGACTGACCAAAAATTTATCAAGTTACTATTTTGTGTAGATGACTTTTTTCGGATGACATTGCGGATGATTTTACAGTGAAATTTTTGCAAATATTTTGTAATAAATAATATGTAGTTTGCCTGGGCAGCTCTCAGGCAATTTGAAAAAACAAGCTAAGGTCCGAGTATACCTTTGTCGAAATAAATTTTACGGTTTTTTCGCGCAGGAGTCAGAATCAGTATGAAATATGCGGGCTAGCTACGTATCAAATAATCTAGACTTCGTCATGAAGATCATGATCTAACGGCAGAAAAGCAATCCAATCAGCACTAAAATCGGGGCTAAAATTGGTAAAGAATAATATAAAATATAATGCAAAAAATTTGGCATTCGAATACCTGCATCCTCTGCAATACTCTTTACCATAAAATTAGGACCATTTCCTATATAAGTAGTGGCTCCAAAGAAAACAGCTCCCAGAGCAATAGCAATGAGTGGCTTAGGGGTATTTATGGCTAAATGACTTACATCACTGATGTTTTCTATACTCATTCCATGCATTCCTAAATGAAGTTGAAGCAGCGCCAAGTAAGTGGGTGCATTATCCAAACAGGTAGAAAGAAATCCCGTGAGATAATAAAAATGGATAGGTTGTAATGCAGGGTAAGAAGAGGTAAGAGCAATGGTCTTTTCTAAATAGTCCAGAACAGGAACCATTGTTGCAAAAATCCCAAAAAAGAGCCAAGCCACCTCTTCAATCGGATGAAATGTGAATTTATTGGCTTCAAAAATATGTTTTGATGTTAACAAATAAGAACATAGAGAAGCAGCAA
Organism: uncultured Spartobacteria bacterium; assembly: GCA_903913785.1. Classification (GTDB taxonomy): domain Bacteria; phylum Verrucomicrobiota; class Verrucomicrobiia; order Chthoniobacterales; family UBA6821; genus CAIWMF01. The sequence continues at coordinate 1,079 of CAIWMF010000091.1, forward strand.
TCATGATGATTTCTCTCCATGGAGTCGGTAAAAAGACCGCCCCAATAATTACGGCTAAGAACACAAGATTAAATAATCCTTTGAAGGTCCAAACTTCTGTAAGCGTTTCTAATGTACGAATACGGGCAGGTGCCTGAAAAAAATTCTTCCTATCCAAAAAATAAAAAATGATTGCAAGTGAACCCATCGCAAGCAACCAAGCGCCCCAGAGATGTTCAAAAAGCCAAAAAAAAGGAACTCCACGCAGGTATCCTAAAAAAAGAGGAGGGTCTCCAATAGGGCTAAGACATCCACCAATATTACTGATCATAAAAATAAAAAATATAATATGTACTGCCGTAATACGATAGCGATTGCTATGAATCCAAGGGCGAATCAGAAGCATAGATGCGCCTGTGGTTCCAATAAAAACGGCCATCATAGAACCAATAATTAAAAAAATAGTATTACGTAGCGGCGTCGCCTCTCCTTCAACACGCAAATAAATTCCACCAGTAACAACAAAAAGAGATCCAATAAGAATAATAAAACTACAGTACTCACTTAAAAGAATACCTAATCGCGGAGCATCATGACGTACAAAAAGGTAATAGAGGATGATAATTCCAGCTAAGGAAAAAGAGACCTTTTTGAAATGTAAATTCCACCAATGACTATGCACAAATGGCATAAAGGCTACTGCTAGGAGCATCAGCACAAAAGGAAGCATCACAATGAGATCAATATTCATACACTCATAGTTAAAAAATTTTCATAGAGATTACAGTTTAAAGTTTAAAAAAAGGGGATTCAACTATAGGGTCAGGATTTTCTTGAGATGGGATCCTTCGCGTTGTGAGACATTACCAGTTTGTTATTTCTGTTCGTTTTATCATCATAAACGCTCTTGCTTGCTTCATGATGAGTTGCGCTTCTGTGAGCGTAAGTCATATGATTTTAGGTAGTGTACCTCCAGTAAAACTGCCTGAAAAAATTTACCTAGAAAAGTTTGAAGCCGTACCCATCGGTTTTCAGGTCAATCGTAGAGGCAAAAATTTATCTACATTGATGAATAACGAACAGACACAATTGGCAAATGATATCATTATACGTCTTAATAAATATGTTGCTCCAACGGTTCTCGTAAAAGCTGATGAAGTACCTAGCACTGGAAATTTTTGGTTACTCAGAGGTTCTTTTCAAAAAGTACATGAAGGGAGCCGACTCTTACGCGCAGCCATTGGATTAGGCTTTGGAAAAACAAGAATGGAAACAAATGTCCAACTCATCGATCTTTCTCGACCTGGCTATGATTCGATTTTGTTGACGCTGCAAACCACGGGAGGTTCTGGAATGGCTCCTGGAGCAATAACAGCCTTCACTCCTATAGGTCCCTTTGTGCTTTCTAACACACTTATCAATGCCGGCGGCTCCCTAGGAGGCGCTTTAGGCAGCGGTATTTCAATAGACCGTTGTCGCACCGCACGTGAAATTGTTGCTGCTATTTCTCAATACTGTGTGCAAGAGCATCTGATAAGCAAAAAAAAGGGCCTTCACCCTAAACAATTAGGAAAACTTCCGTATTTTTTTATGTCGTATCAAAAAATATTTTCAATCCACGTCTAATAGTCTCACTCGCTATGAGCGCGTTCATTCAAATAGCTCGATCAAAAAAAGACAACCCTCTCATTAATAAACTCAGCAGCACGAATGATATAGTCCAATGAGGTTATGAGTTCTTTTTGTTGCCCTCATTTATCTCTCTTCCTGCCGATTCTTCTTTTTTTCTTCTTGGCGGGAATCAGGGATCAATCGGTCTATGCACAAGCCCTCAGTGCTCATCAACCAGCCCGGATATTTCATACTGATCGTGACGAGGGGGCTGCGAAGGCGGATGGGGTAAGGCGAGTGATGAAGTCTGACGACGGCTGTATGAGTCCATACTGCCCGAGGAGCAATTCGAAGCTGACGCAGTATCCATCAGGTGTTCGCAAGCCGCAGCAGAATCAGTATGAAATATGCGGGCTAGAGCCTCGAGTAGATGCAGAAGAATCTATTCGTAACTTTAAACCGTGGTTAGAGGCAAGCAATGCAAGCGGCAATTTTTTTGGTTTGAGAGATCGACTCTCAAAACAAGGAATTAACTTTGGAATCTCTTCTATCAATGAAGTATGGGGAAACACAATGGGAGGAATACGAACAGGAAGTGTTTATACAAGTGTCACACAATGTGCAACAACTCTTGATTTAGAAAAACTCATGGGTTGGCAGGGAGGTAGCTTTTACTCGCGATGGATCTATCTTGCAGGCCAAGATCCAGGAATCAATCTTGCAGGTAGTCTGTTTGGTATTTCTGCTATTGGTGGAAATAGTACCTTAAGAAATATTGAACTCTGGTTGCAGCAAAATATTCTTCAAGACACTATTTCTCTACGTGCTGGACAAATTGTCGCTGACTCTGAATTTGCTATTTCAGATTATGGAGCAGTCTTTATTAACAATACCTTCGGATGGCCGGCGGGTCTTTACACCAGCATTCCTAACGGCGGCCCGGCGTTCCCGATAGGTGTTCCTGGAGTGCGTCTAAAACTCATGCCAAATGATCAGTTTTCGCTTAAAGCAGCGCTCTTTCAAGGGAATGTCTATCCACAAAATATCAATAATCACGGTTTCACCTGGAATCTCAATTCCAATCAAGGATATTTCTACCTTACAGAAGCTGCCTATCATTATCAATGTGTCTTACCAGGAGAGATAAAAACGGGCTGTTGGTTGTGCTCATCAAGATTTCAAAACTTCAGTAATACAAACAGTGCCACATCGGATAATTACGGCATTTATGCCATCAGCGATCAGATGATCTATCGCTCTCCTGATAACAATAAAAGAGACAATATCTCTCCCATGTTCGCTAAGCCAGTCAGAAAGGAGCCTCCCACTCGAGGTCTTGGATGCTTTAATCGCATGACATTGGAACCTGCTAATAACAATCTGCTTCATGTATATTATGATACAGGCCTTAATTTCAGAGGGCTCCTTCCCTCTCGCAGTCAAGATATCATGGGGCTTGCATTAGCTTATGGTCTTTTAAGTAATGATGCCATTAGCACTATTGCGCAGACTCAAGGAACTAGCTTATCTCAGAACACCTTTGATATAGAATTTACCTACCAGCTACAACTCACGCAATGGTTCACATTACAACCTGACCTCCAATATGTCATTCATCCAGGAATGACTCAGGCTCTTGGTAATGCTTTGGTCGTAGGCTTAAGAACAACAATCATATTTTAACTCTGATAAAATAAGATCTGATGTTCCTAGATAGCCGCATGAATTTGAGGCAAAGGTGTATCGCATTTTTATCATCGTTCTTAAAACTATTCTTTGTTAGCATTCCTTGCTATGCCATTACGTCTCTCTGCTACTCACGAAACAAACCAATGCATCTTACCTCTTCGTCAAGAGGTTAAAAAAGAGTTCACTTGGGATCTAACAGCTCTCTTTAAAACAGAGGAAGCATGGGAAGAGGAATTTAAAAATCTCTCGAGACTCTATTGCGAAATCACTCGATTCCAAGGAAAGGTTGGTAGCTCTGCTAAGGATCTCTTAGAGCTTTTGGAATTTCAAAAAAAATTACATCAATCGCTCGAATTATTAAGTCATTATGCAGGACTCTGTGTAGCCGAAGATGGTTCTAATCATATCTCTCTTGATCGTGAAGGAAGATTACAAGCTCTCGCAACGAATCTTGAAACAACCAGTTCCTTCATTGCTCCAGAAATTCAAGCTATTGAAGATCAAATATTTTCTGACTTTCTTGCTGATCCCGTTTTGCAACCATGGAGCATTCCTCTCCAACGTTTACGTCGCCTGCATTCGCATACATTAAGCGATCGGGAAGAACGACTCATGGCATTAAGCCATCCAAGCATAGCCGGTCATGAGGAAATATTTTCTCAGTTAACAAATGTCGATATGATTTTTGGTAGCATCCAAGATCATGAGGGCAGCGAAGTGATTCTCACGCAAAGCAGCTTTAGTTCACTCTTGCAACACACAGACCGAAAAATACGACAGGATGCATTTACAAAATTTTATAAGGAATTTTCAGAACATCGTTTTACCCTTGCTGCAACACTCTCTAGTTCTATTAAAGGTGATGTTTTTTATGCACGCGCTCGTAACTATAGTTCGGCGATAGAGGCAGCTCTCTTTGAGGACAATGTTCCTCTCTCGCTTTATGACCAGTTGATAAAAGCAGTGTGTTCTCATTCTGATGTTTTATCTCATTATTACGATTTACGACGCCGTGTGCTTCAAGTACCCGAACTTCACATCTATGACACTTACGTGCCTCTCGTGACAACAATGCAAAGCCATGTTTCCTTTGATGAAGCCATTGACACAATACTTGCCTCACTGGAGCCCCTTGGATCTGAGTATGTCACGACACTAGCAAAAGGACTTAGAGAAGACCGTTGGTGCGATCGTTATGAGAATAAAGGGAAAAGAAGCGGTGCCTTTTCCTGTGGAGCCTATGAAGGACCTCCTTATATTTTAATGAACTATAAAGCAGATGTTTTTTCAGATGTCTACACCCTCGCTCACGAAGCTGGTCATTCAATGCATACATGGTATGCACGCAACAACCAAGAGTTTCAAAATTACAACTATCCTATTTTTCTTGCTGAGGTGGCCTCAACATTTAATGAAGTTTTACTGACCGAATACCTGCTAGCTTCTACCAAGGAGCCAATGATGCGTGCCTATATTCTCAACCGCCAGATTGATGATCTTCGCAGCACTCTATTTCGCCAAACAATGTTTGCTGAGTTTGAAAAAATCACACATACCGCAGAAGAATCAGGAGAAGCACTGACTCTAGATTTTTTCACAAAAACTTATCGTTCTCTACTCGACTGCTATCTGAGTCCTGGTGTTTTTATAGACGATTTACTCGAACTTGAATGTTTGCGTATTCCTCATTTTTATAATGCATTCTATGTTTATCAGTATGCAACTGGCATTGCTGCAGCGGTGACCCTGGCTAACGAAGTTTTAACGACTGGTAACTCTAGTAGATATCTGGAATTTCTTAAAAGCGGCAATAGTCAATTTCCAATTGAGACCCTCTTAAGAGCAGGAGTGGATATGACAAGCGCAGAGCCAATTGAGATAACACTGAACCTTTTTGAAAGACGCGTTAGAGAACTCGAGGAGCTCTTGATTGGGAAGCATGCAGAATAAAAGTTATGAGGCTTCATCCACGTACTCTAAACTCGATCGCATTGTCAGAGCCAATTAGCACGATCCCACAAGCATGAAACGAGGCTTTCTTGGTAAACTTATTGAGCGTATTCAGCTAGTTCAACCTAACGAAGTTGGACAATATCTTGAGGAGCTTGCCCGCGAAAAAGGTTTTTTAGAAACAATTTTTAATTCCCTACTTGAAGGAGTTATTGTCACTGATGCCGAAGGCCATATTATTTATCTCAATCCAATGGCTTGTGAGTTTTTTGCTCTGCAAGGACCTGAAAATATCGGCCGACTTCTTTCCACAGTTGTACCCGGCCTCCAACTTGATTTCATCTCCAATAAAATAGATATTATCAGTCGTGATTTAGAAGTTTTTTATCCTCAACAACGGTTCTTAAATTTTTACGTGGCACCACTCCTCAGTGATGAAAGTGAATTACAGCCACGCTCTCTTGTCGGACGTGTGATTATTTTAAGAGATATGACCAGTGCTCAACGAGAGACCAAAGAAACGATTGAAAGCGAACGATCTTCTATGGCAACTTTACTCGCTGCTGGTATTGCTCATGAAATTGGCAACCCTCTTAACTCACTGACCATTCATCTGCAACTCTTGGAACGTCGTCTCGAAAAACTTGACAAGGAACAACGTTATGAATTTCAGAAATCTCTGACGATTGCTCAAAATGAAGTCATTCGCCTAGATCAAATTATCAGCCAATTTCTTCATGCAATTCGCCCTACCCCAGTTGACCTCAAGCCAGAAAATATCAACGAAATCATTTTAGAAACAGTCTCATTTTTAGAACAAGAAATTAAAAATCGCAAAGTAGAGGTGGATCTTGTTTTAAGTGAAAAAATACCTCAGCCTTGGCTGGATCGCAACCAATTCAAGCAAGCTCTGTACAATATTATCCGTAATAGTTTTCAAGCAATGAGCAATGGTGGAGTCCTGCGTGTTGTCACTGGTTTTGATGAAACCCATATCTGCGTTAGCATTGGAGATACAGGAGGCGGTATTCCGACTCATGAATTTGATAAAATCTTTCAACCCTACTTCACGACAAAAAGTGATGGCAATGGCCTAGGGCTGCATGTCGTGCAAAGAATTATTAGAGCTCATCGTGGTGAAATCATGCTTGAAAGCAGTGAGGGCAAAGGCCTTATTTTTACAATACGTTTGCCACGAGAAGATCGACGCGTTCGATTTTTACCAGCTATTGGCCCTTAATCCGAATAGTTTTTAGAACAACTCCTCTCACCATCTTTTCCCATTTCTATTCACCTTTTTAGGTAAAAGGTATAACCGCTTAAACTTCCCATGATCACAAAATTTCGCAACCGACTTCTTGCCCTTTGTTGTTTGCTGCTTTTTATTGCGATTGGCACAGCCCTTCTATTAAATAATTCTGCTAAAAAACCATTTGCTATTATTCTCTTTATTGGTGATGGAATGTCTCCTAGCCTCCTCACTGCCACACGACTGTATCAAGGTGGCGCTGATCATCGTCTCAATCTGGAAGAATTTCCAAATGTTGCCCTGACTCGTACCTATGGAAATGATTTTGCAGTTCCTGACGCAGCTTCGGCTGCAACAGCCATCGCAACAGGAGAACGTGTCAATCATCAAAGCTTAGGAATCAATCCTAGCGGCAAGCCCCTTGTCACGCTACTGGAAGAGGCAATAAGTAAAAATCGTGCTGTTGGTCTTGTTTCTAATGGTTGTTTAACTGGAGAAACTCCTGCTGCCTTTTATGCAAAATCACTCAATGCTCAAGATCATATTGAAAATGCAAAACAACTGTTGACGCATTCCCCAATTGACTTAGTGCTAGGAGGCGGCAGAAGATATTTTTCCCATCTAGTCGGTATGAATCTTGATCAACAAGAGAGCCAAGAAAATATTTTAGCAAATCCATATTCACTCTCACACATTGGAGCACACGGAAGAATTGTGGTGCATTCCATAGAAGAATTAAATTCTATTCCCAGCTGGAACTCTTCTCCCATTCTTGGATTGCTTGCAGACGATGAATTTGAATTTAAAAATGAGACAACTCCCAATGATACTCTTCCCTCATTAGCCAAATTAGTCGAACAAGCCATTCAACGACTGCAACATTGTCGACATGGATATTTTTTGATTATTGATGATGCTCTTATAGCACAAGCAGCTTCACTCAATAATGGAGAGCAACTTTTTCGTGAGTTATTAGAGTTTGATCAAGCTATAGCAATAGCTAAGCAATACGCAGGACCGAATGCCCTCATTATTCTCACGGGAAAACAGATTCTTGGAGGTTTACGTATGAATGGCTATCCATTTCGACACGATAAGGGAATCGCTCTCCTTGGTCTGAACCAAGCAGGAGCACCCTCATTAACCTGGTCTACTGGACCAGGCCATAATCTAAGCGCGAATAGCAATAGCACAGAGACAACAAGCATTTTCACTGAACCAAGCTCTTTTTTAAAACCTACTGCCTTAGGTATTGCAGAGGATACTATTTCGATGGCTATGGGGCCTGGAGCAGAAAATGTACATGGTGTTATTGACTTAACAACATTGCATGATTTGATGAAGAAGTTTTTATAAAAAATGTATCCCTTACCCTCCCTAACCCGGATATTTCACACCGATTCTGCTGCGGAGATGGGGAAGAGAAGGTAGATGTTGTGTTAAACTCACATTGTGACTCGGGCAACACCAGTGCTCGGGAGAGCCTGGGGTAGACTGCCGTAACCGTTAGGTTAGGGGCAAGCCCGTAAGGGCTGCCTAAAGGCAGTCTCCACCGCGGTCTCTTGGGCTGCCGGTGGTGTCTAGATCAGGATTCGTGGCGCCTCGCGAAGAATCAGTATGAAATATCCGGGTTAACGAACCTGGATCTTTGCTAATCCGCCATCAACACCAATGACCTGCCCTGTAATCCACGATTGCAGAGGATCTAAAAACCAAGTAATTGCTGACGCCACTTCCATAGGATCTCCAATCCTACCAAGAGCATGCATTGCTGCTGATTTTTCAAGCACAGCAGGACTAGCGGTCAGTTTTTCTGTTAAGCCCGTAGACACAAGACCTGGTGCTACACAATTAATACGAATACCGTAGGGCGCATACGTAGAAGCTGCAGCAAGAGCCATGCCCTCTATACCAGCCTTTGCAGCAGCAATAGCTTCATGATTACTAAGACCTCTGCTAGCGGCGACTGACGAGCAAAAGACAAGACTTCCTCCACCTGGTTGTTTCATCATGAGACGCACTGCAGGGCGTAGTAAATAAAAGGCTGTTTTTAGATTAAGCGACAATGTCTCCTCAAACTCCTCATCACTGATTAAATGAGCAGGCTTTAAAAGAAGTGATCCAGCACAATTCACCATTCCATCGAGACGGCCAAACCGACTCGTCATCGAGTCAAAAAATAAACTGACTTCCTCACTACGAGAGGCATCAAATGTGCATATCTTGAGTTGTGTTGAGTATTCTTTTAGAGGAGAGAGCGTCGACTCTAATTTCTCCAAATGCCGAGCAGCTGCAATAACATCCCAACCCTTGGAAAGTAAAGAGCGAACCACACAAGAGCCAATCCCACCTGAAGCCCCCACAACCAATGCTACAGGGCGTTTTGTATTTGTATGACTATGATTCATGATTACTCGAGATGTTGTATTTATAAAAAAACTGATGATATCATCAAATTACTTTGCAATGACACGAAATGACTTTGTGCTTTTTAAAAAATAGCTTTGTTTGTATCCCTTCACGTGATTTTTAGATAGCACTCGGTCTTCGGCCTTGCTCTTTCTCAAAATTCCTGAGTTCTTTCATCTCATTTCAAAGTCATTTGATTATACTTGAAGGAAACTGCGCTAGTGAAGAGGAAAAAAGAATATTGTCTCTTCTAATGGTTGGATGCTCATGTTACCCCGAACATTATTCTTCTACGATTACTGGTGTATTGAGTGATGCCCATTGATAAATGACTTTTGCCATATTAAGAGGAAGGCGTATACACCCATGAGAGACCGGATGACCAGGAAGACTTCCCACATGGAGGCCAACACCTTTCTCAGTAATTTTCATAAAATAGAGCATAGAAGCTCCCCGAAAATGACTTCCTCTGGGAGCCATATCTCGTCGGACATCAACATTTGTTTTAATAACATGGTTATCTTGATCCAAAAAAGTTCCATAAAGATTGGACCGATGACATGCATCTTTTTCCAAAATTTTATAACACCCAACAGGAGTCCAACCAGGACAACGCCCTGAGCAAATAGGGCTTATAAGCGCTAGCTCCTTTCCTAAAAAAAGGAACAGGGATTGATGTGAAAGTGAAATGCGAATAGAAACCGGTTCTCCGGCATGACCCGTGAGAATGTTTTGAAAAATCTGTTCGTTTTCTACCCTTTGCCCTGGCCTAGATGTTATCTTCGATTCTCTTATAACGCTTGTACAATCTGATACGTGCTCGGTGAGGCTTACAGATGACTCGGGGAGAGGGCTTTTTATGGAGCTCTCTATCACGGTATTTGTTGCTCTTGATGTGCTCTGTTCGGCTCTTCTTTCTATGAGAGGTTTTTTTTCTTGTACGTTACTTCTAGGCATCTCTATAGGCAGCGCCCTTGTGGCCTGGGCAAACATGATATTGAGTCGAATATTGTCACTAGCAGCGAGAGCACATTGAGAGCAAAGAGTCGTTATACAAGTCAAGGCAAGCATCACACAAAACCATGAGTAAATCTGTTTGAAGATTTTAGATGCAGTTATCATGGCGTGAAAAAGGGGTCTTTTTTTAAGATATGGTAAAAAATGCTTGAGAATATTTGATCAACAAAAAAGATCTTCTGACAACACGTAGGCGAGGAATGATCAGTGAGATTATTCCTCTCATAAAGGCACCCCTCATTTAATCAAGCTCATGCATTGCCTTCTCAACTAAGAGTGTTGCTAAACCCTGAGTAGCTTGATCAAGTTCTTGGAGACCTTTTTTTAGCGAGGTGAGTTCTTCTTGTTTTAAGGCTAAACGCACATCATCCATACGAGCACGTAGAGCATTTTGCATATCAGAGGAGAGGAGAGAATGGAGCTCTCTTAAGGCATTTTCAACGGCAGGCAGCATTTCTTCTGCTTGGAGTTTGGCCTCGGTGAAGAGACGTGCATCGCGATCTTCAAAAGCATGCTCTAGAGAATCGGAAATCATCGCCTCAACAGCTTCATCCGAGACATCAATAGCATGCGCTAATTCTATTATTTTTTCTTCCCCGGAAGTGATATCACGTGCTAGCACTTCGAGAATTCCATTCGCATCAATTGAGAATTGCACCCCCACACGAGCCTCTCCCTTGCGTGCTGGAGTAAAGGAGAGTTCTAACTCCCCGAGTTTCCAATTGTCTTTTGCAAGTTCTCTCTCGCCTTGCAGTAGCGTAATCTTCATTTTATTTTGATCTGTTCGGGCGTTTGTAAAAAGTTCTCCTGCCTTTGTAGGAATCGTTGTATTTCGAGGAATAATAACATTCATGAGCCCTCCAAAGGTTTCAATGCCCAAGGAAAGTGGCGTGATATCAAGTAAAGTAAGGTTCTCTAAATTGCCCTGCAGGATGGCTCCTTGTAGGAGCGCACCCATCACGACAGCTTCATCGGGGTGTTGAGTCAGATTCGGTGGTTTACAAAAGAGTTGCTCGACAAAAGAGCGCACAACAGGCATGCGTGTTGCACCACCAACTAAAATAACTTCATCAAGATCTTGAGCCTCCAGCTCTGCATCAGCGAGAGCACGCAAGCATAGAGAACGTGTGCGCTCAATAATGGGAAGAGCGATATCTTCAAGCTCTCTGCGTGTGAGTGTGACTTCTTCACTTGCACGATGATGAAGAAATGGCAAACGAAGGATGATCTCCTCGTTGTAGGAAAGTTCCTCCTTAGCGCTGCGAACGATTTGATGAAGACGCGTTAGGCTTTTAAGATCTAAAGAATTCTTCAACGCTAACTTTCCAAGGAGAAGCTCCATGAGTGCTTGATCCATAGTGTCCCCACCAAGATTAGTATCACCACATGTCGAGAGGACTTCGAAAAGACCATGATCGAGCTTTAAAATGGAAAGGTCAAAAGTTCCCCCTCCAAAATCATAAACAGCGATTTTTGATTGATCCTTCAGTTTATCAAGTCCATACGCCAAGGCTGCAGCTGTTGGTTCACTAATGATTCGCTCCACACAAAAACCGGCAAGTTCTCCAGCACGACGAGTGGCTTGGCGTTGTGCATCATTGAAATACGCTGGCACGGTAATAATGGCACGACTAACGGATACGCCAAGTCGCTCTTCTGCAATGCTTTTTAATTCTTTTAAAATTTCGGCAGAAACTTCTTCTGGAGTGACCAACTTATCTCCAAGTTTTATTTTAAGAGGATCTCCAGATTTGCCATAAAGATGATTTCTTCCAGCACACTGAGGATCACCTATACGTTGTCCCATAAGACGCTTGACCGAGATAATTGTCTTTTCTGGATACAGGAGTGCTTGACGCTCTGCCACATGACCGATCAAGGGGGCTAATTCCTCCGAATAAGAAACCACCGAAGGCGTTAGACGTGAACCCTCACTATTGGCAAAGATGATTGAAAACCCACCATCATAGATACCAATAAGGGAATTCGTTGTACCAAGATCAATACCCACAATAGGACCCTGTGGCTCAATGCCTCTCGTATTTAGTTTATGATCGATCATGTGTACAATGAAATTAAGAAGAGTTCTTCGGGCTAATAAGGTTAATTTTCAATACAGCTTCTCTAAGTTGATCATCCCATCGTTGTGCAAACAGGAAGCTTTGTGAGAGCAACATGAGTTCTTCACTCCTGACATTGGGCCAACGCAGATCAATAGCGTTGAGTTCTTCTTCTAAAGAGCGATGCCAATGATGAAGGGATTCTTGGACATTGATTAACTTTCTACGAGCCAGGAGCAGCTCTTTGATCAAAAGCGCTTTGAGTAACGCCAGCGTAGAACCATGATACTTGTTAGTAAGATTAGCGGCATTTTCTAATGCTTTATTTGTAGACTCAAATAATTCCTGAGCAGCCCTTGGAATGCTTTTTGTGATTCTTATCTCCCCTGCAAGATTCCGAAGTCGGGCGGGGGTAGATCGGAGCAGATTGGATGCTTCTTGAATCTCCTCGAACATTTTTGTATCTCCAGTACGGTGATCTGGATGACATTGTAAAACAAGGGATCGAAGATTTTTTTTAAGAAGATCTTGATCAATCATGGGACGTCTAGGGAGACCTAACAAGGCAAAGGGATCGATGAGCATAGGCATGAAGCATGAATGCAATTAAAAAGGATATATACTTTGCCAATAGTTCACTCGTGAATTATGCAGAAAAGCTCTCGCCACACGAACAATGGGCTTGGGCATTGGGATTAGTCACTTTAAATCCTCCCTTTTGTAAATCATCACTATAATCAAGCTCTGAACCACTGACAAATAGTGCGCTTTTTGGATCAATCACAATGCTCACTCCTTGAGATTGAATCAAGATATCTCGTGCAACAGGCCCATCAACTAAATCCATTTTATACTGAAGTCCTGAACATCCTCCACCAATAATCGCAATGCGAAGAGCTCCTCTCTTAGCTCGCCCTTGACTCTCAAGAAGAGAAAGTAATTTCTTAGCAGCATGAGTAGTAATACGACAGAGTTTTTCATTACCGATACGGTAAGTTGGAAGAGAATTTGCGGAGGCTAGCATCATAAAAAATTTGTTAGTAGACTAACTTGCGATGAATCCAAATACTCTGCAACAATCCTAAGCTCATCATCGCAATGAGCATGAAAGAACCACCATAGCTAATAAGTGGAAGAGGCAGTCCGGTAATGGGAGTCACTCCAATGGTCATTCCAATGTTCATGAAGGTATGAGTAAAAAAAAGAAAAGTAATTCCTACAGCTAAGAGGCGTCCCAAGCGATCGGAAGCATGAGCAGCAATAAAAAGTCCTGTGACAATTAATAATGCAAAAAGAACAATCAAAATTACCCCGCCAATAAAGCCATGCTGTTCTCCTAGTACTGAAAAAATAAAATCATTATGAACAATCGTACTAGGCAAGTAGCCGAGTTCATTGAGTGTATTAGGTGCCTTAAAGCCCTTTCCAAAAAAACCACCTGAGCCAATAGCATTGAGTGATTGATTAATATTCCAACCAGCACCTTGTGGATCAAGAGAAGGATCAAGAAAAACAGTAATACGATCACGTTGATATGGTTTCATTCCAAAATTGACCATGAGTGGAGTAAAAGCCACGCCAAGCAACAGGATGGTTAAAAGATATCTCGCCGGCACATTGGCAGCGTAGAGCATTGCAAAAAAAATTGGAAACCAAACAATAGAACCACCGAGATTAGGCTGAACTAAAATAAGTAAGCATGGCACACCCATGAGTGCACCACAGGTGACAATTCGAATAAAAGGATGACGTTGATCTGAATTGCTAAGGTACAATGCCAGAACCATGATTCCTCCTATAATGGCTAATTCAGAAGGTTGGAAGTGACAAAAACCAAGATTGAGCCAACTGCGAGCCCCATAAACTTTCACTCCTAATACTAGAACTAATATTAATCCCAAAAGACCCATGCCATAAAGAGGTATGGCTCCAAGACGTATCCAACGATAATCGGTAAAGGCAAAGACAAAAAACAGAGGTATTGTCAAAGAGAGCCAACAGATTTGGCTTTTTACAAAATGTGTCTCACGCATCCACGTCGCACTGTAGATGCAATAAATACCACAAATAATCAACGCAAAGATTAAAAATAAGAGAAGTTTATTGAGTGCTGAAAATTTTTTTAAAACCATAATAAAATGTTATCTTTCGCTCTAATATTCCATGCACAGGGAACTGCAGAATGTTATACTCACTGAACCCCAATATTTCATACTCATCTACTGCCGAGACCGATAAGGCAGGGTGGATACTCCATTAGACTGACATTTTGACTGAAACTCTATGAAGACATGCAGCACACTCATTTTCCCGGGAGTCTCTCGACCGCCGGTGTTACCCCATGAGACTTTGCAGTTTCCTTGTCACAAGCATTAAAAATATCCGGATTAAAATTTAAAATATACCTTTTTCGGATGCCTTGGAGAATTTTTTTGCGCAGGATTTTGTGTGACGAGCAAGGCAAAAGAGCTTGCTGCTATCAAGATAACAGTCGTGATGACAACCCAGCGGCTTACCAAAAAGAACCAGTAAAAATTCCTAAAATTCATTCGTGAAAGGTATATTACATTAATTTACCCTTGTACGAATTGCCAAGAGATTCGTAACCTCTTCTTCTCACATGGTTCGTTTTTTTATCATCACATTGCTTTTTCTTTTGGTGTTGAGTGCTCAGGTAAACTCAGCTCAGGCACTCCCAACGCTTTCTGAAATGAAACAAAAGTTGAGTCAAGGTACCTACACTGAAAAAGAATTTGAGACAATGGCGCTAAAATTGCGGCAACTAGCAATCGAATCAACACGTACTCCACATGTAGAAACACAAGCCCCTCCCTCAGGAACAGCGCAAGGTTTCAATCGCTATCCTTGGAAGAGGAATATTTTTACAACTGTTTTTTGGATTGGAGAGCGACCTTCAGCAAATAATCCCGTTCCCAACAATAAAAGTACGTGGGATTCTAACTGGTCTCGGAATTTTGGAGGTTATGATAATCCACGACCTTCAGCACGTTCTAATTTTATTCCCAAAGGACTCATTCCAAAACAAAATCCTTTTTACTGCGCTCTCCCTTATAATGATATTACCCGAGGCAGAACAAAAATTGAGGTTTCAAAAATGGTCCCCTGGTTTAAAGAAGCTTTTGTTAAACCAGGCCAATCAATTCTCAAAGGACGCTGGATCGCAATCCACTATAATGGGAGGACCTGTTTTGCTCAATGGGAGGATTGCGGACCATTTCGTACAGATCATGCTAATTACGTCTTTGGTAATGAACGACCACGTCCTAATCTCAATCACGGTGCGGGACTCGACGTTTCACCTGCGGTACGTGACTATCTAGGAATGACAAGGAACGAATATTGTGATTGGAAGTTTGTAGATGCTGCGGCAGTACCTGATGGACCCTGGAAGACCTATGGCACTAACAATACCTTCTGGCTTTTACGCCAGGGCAAAGACCTTAGGACGTATGACCCCAACAATTCGCGCAAAGGAATTGCCACCCTGCGTCCTTCGCAGCAGACACGATAAGCACAAAACTTACACACAGTCAGTCCCAAAGGTGCTCATATGACCCCATAATGTGGCAATAGGGATCACCCCGAAATAATCGTCACGAAATAAACAATAGAAAGCCCAAGCCATTGACCCGCATATTTTACACCGATCACCTGCGGAGACCGGGAAGCTAGGGTGGATGCTGCGCCCAAGCTCGAAGTCTTCCTCGGGCAACACCAGTGCTCGGGAGAGCCTGGGGTAGACTGCCGTAACCGTTAGGTTAGGGGCAGCTCGGTAAGGGGCGAGCCGAGCAGGTGCGAGCGAGTCAATATGGACTCATACAG
>CAIWMF010000092.1 GCA_903913785.1 uncultured Spartobacteria bacterium
GATTAAAAAATGAGGGATCTTCATATCCTCAAGCCTCATGATGGCACTGGGCGCATCGTTCGTATGTAATGAGGAAAGAATCAGATGTCCTGTTAAGGAAGCATTCATAGTGATCTGCGCTGTCTCTGCGTCACGAATCTCTCCAACCATGATTGTATTGGTTGCTTGACGTAGGGAGGCGCGTAACACAGAAGCAAATGTCCTCCCAATGTTTTTTTGTACCTGGACCTGATTAATGCCAGGGAGTTGATATTCGATGGGATCCTCGACAGTAATGATTTTTGAGTTTGTTGCCTTGAGTTCCTCCAGACAGGCGTAGAGAGTTGTTGTTTTGCCCGATCCTGTGGTTCCTGTGACAAGCAAGAGTCCATGAGGCATGGCGATTAATTTTTTTAAAATATTTTGATCTTCTTTTTCTAGGCCTAATTCATGAAGCCCTAGAGACAGAGAGGAGCGGTCAAGAAAACGTAAAACAACACTTTCGCCGTAAACCGTAGGGAGTATTGAAATACGAATATCAAACATTTTGGCTCCACATGAAAATTGAAACCGACCTTCTTGCGGCAGCCTTTTTTCTGCAATATCCATCGAACCACTCATGATTTTGAGCCTGTTAACAAGGGGCTCTTGGAGCTTTTTTGGTAAAACTTGTATTTCCTCTAAAACTCCATCAATCCGGAAGCGAAGACGCACGCTATCGGGTAATGGTTCTAAATGGAGATCACTAGCGCGAAACTCATGGGCTTTGACCAGCAAGTGCGAGAGAAGTGTGATGACCGGTGCTTCCTCGCGACCCTTAGGAGGAGAAGTCATTTTTTCTTTAGGTGGCAGGGATATCATCGAGGTGAGTATAAAAAATTATCAGTCATGAGTAGAGAAGACGTTTTCCTTTGTACCCAAAAAATACTACGTGGTTGTTTTTGAAAATTCATGAGCTATCTTTTGATCCTACGTTCGAGGACTTCACTGCGGTGAAATTACGACCTTACTTTTCTAACACTAGCCCGTTTTATGTTCATCAATATTTTCTCTATTATCATGATTTCACTTGAAGTCATTTTGCTCTTTAACTTGCTCATTATCGTGCATGAATTAGGACATTTTTTAGCAGCACGATGGAGGGGGCTTGTGGTTGAAAAATTTGCGATCTGGTTTGGCAAACCTCTCTGGTCAAAAACAATTAATGGCATCGAATATCGCCTGGGATGTATTCCTGCAGGAGGTTTTGTGGCTGTACCTCAGCTTGCACCCATGGAATCAATCGAAGGTAAAACCTCACAAGATTATTCCCATCTCCCCCCTGTCTCTCCGCTAGATAAGATTATTGTTGCCGTAGCCGGCCCTGTTTTTAGCCTTGGACTTGCTTTTCTCTTTGCCTGTATTGTCTGGGGCGTTGGGCGTCCTGTGAGCGAATCAGAAAAAACAGCCGTGATTGGCTACGTGCTCCCTGGAGGCCCGGCAGACAAAGGAGGTTTGCAACCGGGAGATAAAATACTATCAGTCAACGGTCACCGAGTTACTCGTATTCAAGGAATGGGCCCCATGAGTGAAAGCGTTGCCTGGAATGTGGCCATGAGCCAGTCTCCCATCATTCCTATTGCGATAGAGAGGGATGGAATAGAAAAAATCATTGATATAACACCAGTGATTGAGCCACGCGCAGGATGGGGAAGAAAAAACCTTCGTCAAATCCAGCTCCTCCCTGCACAAACTCCATTAATTGCCTCTATCGCCCCCAACAGCCCTGCATCAGAGGCGGGTCTTCATCCTGGAGATTTGGTGGTTGCTGCGAGTGGCATCAAGCTTTTGAGCCCCATGCTGCTAGCAGAAATGCTAAGCACCACTCCTGGCAAGCCCATCTCACTGACGATCCGCAGGGACATCACAAAAGATAGCTCTAAGATTTTTCTCATCAAAATCACGCCTCGCATTCCCCAGGGCGAGAGCAAACCTCGTCTTGGTATTTACTGGGATGAACGTGGCCTTGTATCCTTGAGTCACCCGAATCCCTTTACTCAAATTCGAGCCAGCGTGACCACCATGTGGGAAACAATGAGTGCGGTCATGCGACCTCATTCTGAAATTACCGTTCAGCATCTCAGTGGCCCCATTGGGATCATGAGAATTTACTACATCCTCTTTGAAAGTCCCATGGGATGGCGGCTGGCACTTTGGTTTAGTGTTGTCCTCAATGTGAATCTTGCACTTCTCAATCTCCTTCCACTGCCAGTACTGGATGGAGGTCATATTTTAATAGCATGTTTTGAGTGGATGATAGGCAAGCCAGTTCAACATCGTCTTCTTGAATGGATTCAAAGTGGATGCGCTGCCATCCTCATGGGCTTCATGATCTATGTGACCTTTTTTGATCTCCTCGATCTTCCCTGGCTACATCCTGAAAAAACGCTAGCTATCTCTAAGACCTTAAAATTCGCGCCAAGTAACGCATTACCCAATGTGGAACAAAAAAATTGAACGTATTTTTTGACAGAGCACCTTTTTTGAGTATTTTATTCGCATGAAAAAATTTATTCCTCTCCTTCCCCTCTTCGTATTATTAATAGCTCCCCTTCACGCTTCATCGCTGACTCCTCCTCATGATGATATAACTTCTGGCTATGTCCTCACTGAGGATAATCAAGGAAGCAGCGAAGAAAATCCTATTATCATTCCTTGTCATAGCGAATTTGACGTCACTCTTCTAGGAAGCCAAAGTGAGAGTAATGTCTATTCAAGTGGAGCTGGCTCCTGCCATGGTGAGCGATGGACCCTGAACCAAAGTGCAGAAAATGATTTTTTGAAAGTACTCGAAGAGGCCCTTGATCAGCCGCAGAGAGATAACCACAGGGATGCTCATCATGGATGGCACACCAAAACAATATCTTATCACTGGAAATTCCGCCCCGAGAAATCTGGACTCTATCAGCTGACTTTTAAAAAATATTATTATTCCAACAGCACTCTTCGAAATCTTGATGGCTCTTCTCCCTGGAAAGATCCTATCCAAGAGATCAACTTTACGATCTTAGTTCAATAGATCCCCTGCAGGAACAGAAGCTTAGCCCGAAGAGTTGACTTACTTCACCCCAAATAATTTCCGATCTACGATTAAACGGACCACTTCAGGCGGAACCATGGTTTTCCAGACTTCATCACCTTGTTTAATTTTGGCAACAACCTGGAGTGATTGGATCCCCAAATATTCAGGATGGCAACTATCCAAGGGAACGATAAATTTATTATTCAGAAGATATTTATAGAGCTCTAGGAGGTGTGCCTCGACAGGAAAAGAAGAAGCATGGAGGAGCTTGCCCTGAGCATCAAAGGTAGGATACACAAAGAGCTGAACACCTGTCTTAAAGAGCCTGCCTAGCCCCTCTAAAATACCACCTTCAAGCATTGTATAATATTTTTCATCAAAGAGTTCATAGAGACTTGGGATCCCAAGGGGCAATCCAATGATTTGATTTGTATAGCGCGTTAAATATTGAATCAGGCGATAAAATTCACCGTAGTTAGAAATTAAGACGGTTCTTCCAAGTGCACTCAACATATCAACACGGTCCAAGAAGTCTTGATGATCAAGGGCTCCTTCCCGAAGAAGATTGGACATCGTAATTTCCATTAAGATTTCTGGTTGAGTATCTTTGAGTCCTTCATGTTTCAAAAAATGCTCGAGTGCACAATCAAGCATATCATTGGCTAAGAGGGTCACCGGGCAAAAGCTTCCGCGCTCCACAAGCAGTGGTTTGTTATGAAATTTATCTGCCGCCTGAATGACGTCTCCGTCACTGTTAAAGAGCACAGCTTGGGCCAAGCCTTGAGTCACAAGCTCCAGGCACATGATACGATTATCTAGCATCTTAAACTCTGGTCCTGAAAATCGAATCATATCAATCTCAATGCGAAAAGAACTTACGTCATCAAGCAGTGAAGTAATAAAAGCTCGTGGATCTTTACGAAGAAAAAATGCTCCATAAATTAAGTTAATGCCAACAATCCCCAAGGCCTCTTGTTGATCAATGTTTTCATTATCCAAGAGGCGCAAGTGAAGAATGATTTCACTTGGCTCGGCGAGTGGTGTTGATTGAAAACGAATCCCAGTCCATCCGTGTGATTCATTTTTACTCTTGTAGGAACGCGCAGCGACGGTATTGGCAAACGCAAAAAATGTTTTGGAAGAACCACTATTTCCTCCTAGACGTTCGCTGAGTAAGTTATATTCATGATCTAGCATCCTGCCAAGGCGCTCGCGACTCACATAACGTCCACAACGACCATAGATTTCATCCGAAAAGGTCATGTCATAGGCAGAAATGGTTTTTGCAACAGTACCAGCGGCTCCTCCCACATAAAAAAAACGTCTTGCGACTTCTTGGCCTCCTCCAATTTCTGCAAACGTTCCATAAATCAATGGATCCATGTTGATTTGAAAAGCTTTTTTATTTCCTTGAAGTTCAAATTGATTAGGCATGAGTGAGAGTCTATAAAATAAAAGCGACAACAATGAATTTGAGCCCCGATATTTCATGCCTATTAAGCTCAAGAATCAAGGAGATTAGTCTAGAGAATGGACACCTTTTATCGTAAAAGATATACCTTTGGCATTAATGATTCTTCGTATACAACAAAATAGCCTCCTTCTTGCTCTACTCCTCACACTGTTTGTTTTTGAGCAACCTCATGGGCAAGCAGCTTCCGCAGTAGATCAGCATGAAATATCCAGGCTAGAATATGTGATTGTCACTGGCGGTCCAGCGCTCATTGAATGGGAACGTTTCAAACACCCTCCGCATGATCATTGGTGGGCCAATTTCATCCATGCCTCACGCATTCGTCTAGCAGAGCTTCGTCAAGAACACGGTCCCGAGGCTCTCATTACCTGGCTTGTCTTTCGTCCTAGCTATGAACGTCGCGGCATCCGCCAGGAAAAACGAGACCTCATTGCCGACATTGAGTCTGTTAAAACAAAATATCATCTTCACCTCGTTTTTTTTACGTCTCACAAACAACTCATCGAATACCTCAATCACGGACAACCGCGTGACCGGATCAACATTGCCGATGTGGAATATTTTGGCCATTCCAATCGTGCTTGCTTCATGTTTGATTACAGCAATCAAATCGACACTGGATCCAAAGTATGGCTGCATGAAAGCGAGCTCGCTGAAATTGATCCGAGTGATTTTGCTCCTCATGCCTTCATAAAAAGCTGGGGATGTCATACCGGTGAGAGCATGAGCAAGTTGTGGCGCAAGGCTATCAAGCAACCGATGATTGGGGCCATTGGCCCAACCGATTATAGCAACAGTGATGAACCCTCCTGGCATCCCACACTCATGCCTCACGGGAAATGGATCAAATAAAATAGCCCATGAGAGCCCTTTTCCCTTGCCTCCAATGACCGCCCCACTCCGACACCAAGCAACTCAATTCTTTTTATATTTTTTGCATGCAGCACGTCTGCGTTGCCCTCTCTGTGGTATCTCAAGGATATTTATACCACTCCTAAAGACACGTTGCTTGCGTGATTGGTTTACGCCTTTAGATGGCTGTCCACGGTGTGGTTATCCCTACGAACGTGAGCCAGGGTATTTTTTAATGTCTATCTGGGCCATTAACTATGGTCTAGGAAGTCTTTTGGGGATCATTATTTATCTCATCTTAGAATCACTCTATGAAATTCCCATCTGGTATTTGATCACGTTTGTTGTAGTCCCTATCATTTTTTTTAATTTCTTTTTTGCACGGCATGCCAAAGCCTTTTTTCTTGCACTAGATCTTTTCTGTGATCCACACATCAAGGAAGAAGGAGAGAATGACCGAGATGATCATACCCCTGGAAAGCCTGAGCCCATTCACCCTCACGGAACAGGCAATCCCAATCCCTTGCCCTACACTGACAAAAAAAAAGAGAGCCTCAAAAAACCATCACATTCTTTTGTGCAAACCTCGTGATGATCTACCTGGACTACAATAGCACAACCCCTCTAGACCCCAAGGTCCGTGGGGCCATGTTGCCTTATCTAGAACATGACTTTGGCAATCCTTCCAGTCTCTGTGCTCTTGGACGTCACGCAGCGCAGGCTCTTGTCCAAGCACGTGTCGAGCTTGCCTCACTCCTTGGAGCGAAGGCACAAGAAATGATTTTTACCAGTGGTGCTACCGAATCCATTGTCACCGCATTTCATTGTGCCATGAGTGCTTACCCCCTAAAGCGTCACATCGTGACCTCTGCAGGCGAGCATAGCGCCACACTCAACATCGCGCATCAATACGCCGAGCGCGGCTACGACGTAACCTTTCTTCCCCTAGATACTCACGGCATACTCTCTCTTGATATGCTCGAAGAGGCGATCACGCCGCAAACGGCCCTTGTTTCCTTACTCTGGGCCAATAACGAGACCGGGGTAATTTTTCCAATCGAGAAAATTGCAGAAATCACGCAACGAAAAAACGTTAGCCTTCATCTTGATGCCGTACAAGCAGTGGGCAAAATCCCCATCAACCTAGCCACTCTGCCGGTAGATTACCTATCCCTCTCAGGTCATAAAATCTATGCTCCCAAAGGCATTGGTGCACTCTATGTCCATCGTCATGCCTGCTATCAACCACTTTTCCCAGGCTCCCAAGAAAACGCCCGTCGCGGAGGCACAGAAAATATGGCCTCCTGTGTTGCCCTTGGAAAAGCAGCAGCTTTAGCTCAGGATCTTCTCATGACAGAAATGCCTCGTGAAAGCGGTCTGCGTGATTACCTGGAAGAGGAAATCATGAGAAAAATCCCTCATGTTTCCCGTAATGGAGAAAAAAACAATCGACTGGCAAACACCTCCAATCTTAGGTTTGAAGGGATTGAGGCCGCGCAAGCCTTGCTCCTATTTGATCAAGCAGGCCTTTGCGCTTCGGCTGGCTCAGCCTGCAATACAAAATCAAAGCACCCATCCCACGTGCTCGCAGCCATGGGACGAACGCCACAAGAGGCAGCCTCGAGCCTACGCTTTTCCTTAGGACGTTTCACCACCCAAGAGGAAATCGACCATGCTCTCAACATTATTGTACCCGTCATCACCAAACTCCGCCTACTCTAAGCAGTCCCTCAGCCATAACACTCCATGCCTCCAAAAATCTACTTAGACAAAGATGCTGATTTAAAAAATCTCCAAGGAAAAATATGTGCCATCATTGGCTTTGGCTCTCAAGGCCACGCCCAAGCCCTCAACCTTAAAGAAAGCGGCATTGATGTCATCATTGGACTGTATCCTAAAAGCAAAAGCCGTGCTCGAGCTACCAAGCTTGGATTCCAGGTCATGAACACGGCTGCAGCCGTGAACAAAGCCGATGTGATTTTTCTCGCTCTTCCAGATCTGAGCATGCCTGCAGTCTTTGAAAAAGAAATCGCTCCCAATCTCTCACCAGGCAACACAATCCTACTGAGTCATGGTTTTGCGATTCATTATCAAACCTTCACCCCATCCCCAGAAATCAATGTCATCATGGTTGCTCCCAAAGGCCCAGGAAAGCTACTACGCCGTCAATTTATCGAAGGCAAAGGCATTCCAGCACTCATTGCAATCCACCAAGACCCTTCAAAAAATTCTAAAAAAATCGCCCTCGCCTGGGCCAAAGGCATTGGCAGTACACGTGCCGGAGTCTTTGAGACAACCTTCCAAGAAGAAACAGAAACCGATCTCTTCGGCGAACAAACCGTTCTCTGCGGTGGTATTAGCGCCCTCATTCATGCTGGCTTTGAAACCCTCGTAGAACATGGGTACCAGCCGGAGATGGCCTATTTTGAAGTCCTCCATGAATTAAAACTCACAGTTGATCTCATCCACGAATCGGGCATTAGCGGCATGCGCTCGGCTATTTCTGACACAGCCAAATATGGTGATCTCACGCGAGGGCCCCGAATCATCGATGCCTCTGTAAAAAAACGCATGAACAAGGCGCTCCAGGATATTCGATCCGGTAGATTTGCTCGAGAATGGATTGCTCAGAATCAAACCGGGCGCAAAGAGTACCAAGCCCTTCTTAAAAAAGGAGCACAACACCCTATGGAAGCTGTTGGAAAGCGCCTCCGCAAGAGCATCCCCTGGATCGGAAAACATCATTCCCAGGCATAACAGGCAAGAGATTTGTCAATAATGATCACTCTTTACTCGCCACCGACCCATGAACTTCTTAGCATCTTGAACCACCTTACACAATTATGATCTCTACCATCCAACAATACCTAGGAGCAGAAGCAGACTCACTCCTCAACCATCAATCCACCACCATTGATAAAGACCTCTTGCATCTTCCTGGCCCTGATTTTGTGGATCGTATTTTTTCTCACTCGGATCGCAATCCACGTGTCTTAGGCAATCTTCAGCGCATCTACGCTCACGGCCGTCTTGGCGGGACCGGCTACCTTTCCATTCTTCCTGTCGATCAAGGCGTCGAGCACTCTGCAGGAGCGAGCTTTGCCAAAAACCCCCTCTACTTTGATCCTGAAAATATCGTCCGCCTAGCAATCGAATCCGGATGCAATGCTGTTGCCTCCACCTTCGGGGTTCTTGGCATGGTCGCTCGCAAGTACGCTCATCACATTCCTTTTCTTGTCAAACTCAACCACAACGAACTCCTCACCTACCCCAACAAACATCAAGAAATCATGTTCGGAGCCGTGCAAGAAGCCTACGATATGGGGGCTGCGGCTGTTGGTGCGACCATCTATTTTGGATCGGAAGATGCCGACCAGGAAATCATTCAAGTGGCAGAAGCCTTTTATCACGCTCATGAACTAGGAATGGCCACCGTACTCTGGTGCTACTTGCGTAACCCTGCTTTCAACATGGACAAGGACTATCACCTTTCTGCCGACTTAACAGGCCAGGCCAACCACCTTGGCGTCACCATTCAAGCAGATATCATCAAGCAAAAATTACCGGAAAATAATGGTGGCTACAAAGCCTTAAATACTGGCAACTCCAGCTACGGCAAGCTCGATGAGCGCATCTACACCGAGCTTACCTCCGACCATCCTATTGATCTGTGCCGCTACCAAGTAGCCAACTGCTACATGGGCCGCGCTGGCCTCATTAATAGCGGTGGCGCCTCCGGTCAACATGATCTCGCAGACGCCCTCAAAACAGCTGTTATCAACAAACGCGCCGGAGGCACAGGTCTTATCTGCGGAAGAAAAGCCTTTCAACGCCCCATGCA
>CAIWMF010000093.1 GCA_903913785.1 uncultured Spartobacteria bacterium
ACCCGAATATTCGGGTTATACCTCCTTGTTCATCCGCAATAAGCTCTCTACCTTACCACTGATCTCTTTGTCTTTTTCCTTCTCATCATAGATATGTCGTCTCTTTCTCCTTCTCTCAAACGTAAAGTGGGCTTGATTAGCCTGGGATGTGCTAAAAATCTCGTTGATGCCGAAATCCTCTTAGGCGATGCCGCACGTCATGGTTATGAACTCACTCAGGAGCATGAGGAGGCTGATGTGGTGCTTGTCAATACGTGTGGGTTTATTGATCTTGCCAAGAGGGAGAGTATCGATGCGATTTTAGAAGCGCACCGTCGTCGTCTGCATGGTCTCAATAGTGCCCAAAAGCTTGTTGTGGGTGGGTGTCTTTCTCAGCGCTATTCGGCTGATCTGGCCAAGGAGCTGCCGGAAGTGGATGCCTTTTTAGGGCTTGATGAGATTTCGCGTGCTGGGGAAATTTTTGATCGACTTTTTCAGGGGGATATGGATCAAGAGAATCGCGTGACTGTCTCACGGCGTGCCGCCTATATTCCTGATTTTGACACGCCTCGCGTGCGGCTTACCGCCGCCCATACGACGTATGTCAAAATTGCAGAAGGGTGCAATCATCCTTGTTCCTTTTGCGTGATTCCACGGATGCGTGGGCGTCATCGTAGTCGTACCATAGAGTCCGTAGTCAAGGAGGTCGAGGGGCTTGTGGCCTCGGGGGTCAGGGAAATTAATCTGGTCAGTCAAGATACGACGTATTTTGGCATGGACGCATGGGAGGAAAAAGCAGGGCCTCGTCAAGAGGTGACGGCGGCGCGTGGTCCGAGCTTGATCGGTTTGCTCGATGCCTTGGGCGCGATTGAGGGGGATTTTTGGATACGGCTTCTCTACACGCATCCTGCGCATTGGAGTGATGATTTGATTGCAGCTATTGCGCGTAATCCTAAGGTGGCGCGTTATGTTGATATGCCACTCCAGCATATTGATGAGGAGATGCTCTCTTCGATGAAGCGGGAGACAAGTCGAAAGCATATTGTGGATCTCATTGCACGTCTTCGGGCTGGCATTCCAGAGCTGACGATTCGGACAACTTTTATTGTCGGCTTTCCAGGCGAGAGGGAGGAGCATTTTCAAGCTTTGCTAGATTTTATCCGTGAGACGCGTTTTGAGAGGCTCGGGGTTTTTGCCTATTCACGAGAGGAGGAATCGCGTGCCGCTAAGATGCCCGATCAGATTCATGGAAATACAAAAAAGCGTCGTCTCCGTGAGGCAATGCTCTTGCAGCGAGAAATCGCGCGTGACTGGGCGCAGGCGCAGGTGGGCAAGCGGATTAAGGTCATTGCTGATACACCGCTCTTAGGACGTACCGAGGGGGATGCTCCGGATGTGGATTGTCGTGTTCACTTGGTGAAGCCAGTGACGGCGGGTCGTTTTATCACGTGTCGGATCACAGGCACTAGAGAGTATGACTTGGTGGGTGAGGTAGAAGAGGTCGACAATGTAGAAGAGGTTTCTGGTTCTTAGTCGCTCTTGATTACGGAAAAAAGAAGCCTCCTAACCCTAGCATCGATGGCCTCACGATCGCGACATACTTGGAATGAAGTCATGGGACTTGTGTTGATGGGTGGAGGGGTGTTGCTCTTGCTCGCTCTGCTCTCCTACGACCCACGTGATGTGCCTTCGTGGATTTTTTATGCCAAGTATTCTTCAATGTCTTCAGTGCCGCTGAATTTTGTCGGGCGCTTTGGAGCGGTGATGGCGGGGCTTTGTTTTTTTCTTTTTGGTGGAGCGTCGTTTTTTGGAGCGGCGACGCTACTGGGTTTAGGGTTTTCGCGATTTGTGGGTGATGAGTCGCCTCTTACGATCCGTCTGGGTTGGTCGCTTGTGTTTGTGATGAGCTGGGCTTACTTCTTGGATTTCCTGGACCACTTTCATTGGTTTTCTACTTCGTGGAAGCAAACTCTAGCACTCCCTGGTGCCGGCGGATGGTTTGGCCATGCTCTTGGGCTTGCGGTGGGGAAGAATACGATGGGGGTGGTGGGTACGCTTTTTCTGTTTGTCATGACAGCCCTGACAAGTGTGATTTTGGCCACAGGATTTCATCCCATCACAACGACTAAGCGGGTATTAGCACAATTAGGAAAATTATTTTTTCAGTCATACGTTTTTTTAAAAAGCGAGTACGCACACAACGCACAAAAGAAATCCATCTCGCTATCCACGCCAAAAGAGCTCGGTCCTAGAGCAGTAAAGTCTCAGAAACCATCCTCACGTCGTACCACGAAGACGCCTCAAGAAACCGAGGAGCCATCGACACAAGCACGTGAAGGGGCTCTGCCTACTAATATGCCTCTGCCCAAGATTATTGATGCGAGTATCCCTGTTAGAAAACCAACCCTTGCCGAGGTCATGAAGCCGAAGCCCTCTGGCGGGATCAATGGTGAAGCGGCTTTATTAGCTCCTCTTGATTTAGAACATTATCAACTTCCTGCCCTTGGGCTTTTAGAAACGCATGAAAATAAAGATTGCAAGCCTGCCGATCCTGCCGTGCTTCAAGGAGTGCAGCGTGTGTTAATTGAAACGCTAGGCGAATTTGGCATTGAGGCAGCAGCAGGGGATATTACCAAGGGGCCAACGATCACACGCTATGAGCTCTATCCGGCAAGTGGTGTGCGTGTGGATCGTATTGCAAACTTAGAACGTGATTTGGCCCGCGCCACGAGTGCTGAGCGTATTAATATTTTGGCGCCCATTCCGGGGAAAGATACCGTTGGCATTGAAATTGCCAATAGCAATAAAGTGACCGTGGCCATTCGTGAGCTTTTTGAAAGCGATCTCTGGCAGAGTTCTAAGGCGAAGCTTCCCTTAGCTCTTGGTAAGGATGTCTATGGTCATGCGATCATTGCTGATCTTGCGCAGATGCCGCATCTCCTGGTGGCAGGGGCCACGGGAAGTGGTAAGAGTGTTTGTATTAATTCGATTATTACGAGTCTGATTTTTAAGCATACTCCCGAGACGCTCCGTTTCATTATGATTGACCCGAAGGTTGTTGAGATGCAGATCTACAACAAGCTTCCACATTTGGTGACGCCTGTTGTGACGGATCCTAAAAAAGTTTTACTCGCACTGCGCTGGGTCATTGATGAGATGGAGTTGCGTTATAAAATTTTTGCCAAGACAGGGGTGCGCAATATTAGTGGATTTAATGCTCGTCCTCAGCCTAATAAGGAAAAAACCCCCGAGCCTGTTGATTCTATCCTTGAAGAGGAAAATATCGATCCCTTGCGCGATGGTGATCTCACTGCTTCCTCTTTGCTCAAAGAAGAGGCAGCTACGGCAAAAGCAGTCCCATATCAATCTTCACGGGAAGAGGAAATTATTATTCCTGATCATATGCCCTTTATTGTTGTCATTGTCGATGAGCTCGCAGATCTCATGCAAACAGCTCCTGCCGATGTCGAGTCTGCTATTGCCCGTATTACTCAGATGGCGCGGGCTGCAGGAATTCATATGATTGTGGCCACACAAACCCCACGAGCCGATGTGGTGACGGGAATTATCAAGGCAAACATTCCCACACGTATCGCATTCCAAGTAGCTTCCAAGCTCGATAGCCGTGTCATCCTGGATCAAAATGGAGCTGATCGTTTGTTAGGTCAGGGAGATATGCTCTATCTACCACCGGGAAGCGCTAAGGTTGTGCGTGCACAGGGCGTACTTGTCACCGATGAGGAGATCGGACGGGTGGTTGATTTCCTAGGAGAACAGAGCCAACCGATGTTTGAACCCTCTATTGCGGCAAAGCTTTTCAATGCGACCATGCCCGAGGAAGATATTACGGATCAAGAAGAAGAGCTCGTGACCAAGTGCCTTGAGATTATTCGCCAAGAAAAGAAAGCCTCCACATCGATGCTTCAACGGCGCCTGCGCCTTGGCTACACGCGGGCCGCACGGGTGGTCGATATTTTGGAGCAACGGGGGATTTTAGGACCCAAGGATGGCGCTCGTGATCGTGAGATTCTTATTGATCTGGGCTAGCCTGGATATTGCATACTCATCTACTGTGGAATATTCGGGCTAGAGAGCATTTTTTTTGGTTGCCGTATAAATTGTGACAATCCCAAAGGTCATTGGGGCAGCAGTGGTATTGCAAAAATCACATTTTTTGAGTAAAGAAAGCATTTCTCTTCCCGAAGGAAAGGCTTCAATGGAGCCTCCCATATATTCGTAGGCGTCACTTCTTCCTGTGAGCCATCCTGCCAAGCGTGGTAGTACATGATGGAGATAAAAACGGTAGCATGGGCGTAGCAGGGGAGCAGTAGGAATGGAAAAATCAAGGATTAAGAGATGACCGCTTGGGCGTAAAACACGATGCATTTCACGCAAGCCTCCTTCCCAAGAAGCCATATTGCGGAGTCCAAAGGAAATAGTGACCAC
>CAIWMF010000094.1 GCA_903913785.1 uncultured Spartobacteria bacterium
AAAAATCTTGGGATCTGCAATAGCGCTAATGAGGCGATTGCCCTCGCGCAAGGAGAATGGATCTTGCATCTTGATTGTGACGATCGTCTGAGCCCTCATGTTTTTTCTACACTGACTAAAACCATTAGTGAATATCCTGGCTTTCGCTACATTAGTTCTCGGGCCATTGATATCGATCAAAACGGGAAGATTCTATCCTGGCGACTTCGTGCAGAAAGTCCCTATGACCTTGTGCATGATAATGTGGCGAGTCATTTGAAGGTGATTAGAAAAGATCTTCATGATGATATCGGTCTCTTTAATCCGATATTTGAAGGATGCCAGGATTACGAATTTGCCCTGAGAACAGCCATTAATGAGCCTCTCTGCTTTATTGCCGATTATCTCTATGAGTACCGCTGGCACGATCACAGCCAAACGGTGAGCAATAACAAAAAACAAAATCTCACAGCCAATCGTATTCGACAAATTTATCTGCTCGTTGCCTCTTGGATCCATCATGGAATAAAAGATGTCCACTGGGAAATTACCGGAATACATGCCTCCTCTTGGAGCAAGCATCTTGATTACTCAAGGGATGCATCCTTAGCGAATCGCCTGTACTCAGTGATCTTGGAAACAACAAGTCCTTATGGTCCCTGCCGAGAGAAGCAGCTCCTTATCGAGGTAGCCACGATCATTATTGATCGCTATCGGACCCGCGAGTTGGATACGAGAATTTCAGTCATCATATAATCCTAAAAAAGCTTGGCTTGTCCTATGAGACGGCTCTTGCTTCTTCCTGAGCAGCATGATGAAACTGTAGTTCGTATAATTTACGGTAAATTTCTGAGGAGGAGAGTAATTCTCGATGTGTTCCTTGAGCGGCAATACCCCCTTGATCCATCACCACAATGAGATCACTTGCAAGGACGGTGGAAAGGCGATGGGCAATGGCAATGACCGTGCGCCCTTCCTCTAAGCGTTGTAGGGCCATTTGTATCATCCGCTCAGATTCAGAATCCAAAGCCGAGGTTGCTTCATCTAGGAGTAAGATGGGGGCTCCTTTAAGTAGGGCACGAGCAATGGCCAGGCGCTGTTGTTGGCCTCCTGAGAGGAGGCATCCTTTATCTCCTACCATTGTTTCATATCCCTTAGGCTGAGCTAAAATAAAATCATGGGCAAAGGCTTGGCGAGCGGCCTCTTCAATTTCATGGGAGGTGGCATCGAGTCGTCCAAAACGAATGTTTTCATAAATGGTGTCATGAAAGAGAAAGTTTTCTTGCGTAACAATACCAATTTGTGAACGCAGGGAATCGAGTTGAAGAGTTCTCACATCATTTCCATCAATAAAAACGCCTCCCTCTTGTGGGTCATAAAAACGGAGCAAAAGTCCTAAGATCGTGCTTTTACCAGCCCCGCTCGCACCCACAAGAGCTATCTTTTGACCTGGTTGGATCGTAAGGTTAATGGCACTGAGTGCCGGGGTTGTATTTTTAACGCCGTAATGAAATGTGAGCTCCTTAATTTCAATGTGACCGTTACAGGAGAGGAGAGGGCGTGCATCTTGATGGTTATTAATGCTCGGGTGCGTTGCAAGAAGTTCAAAAATACTCGTCGAGGCGCTCAGGCATTTTTGTAAGGTTAAATGAATACGGCTGACTTTTTTGACTGGCTCATACAGTAAAAACATTCCGGTCATGAGTGCCAAAAATTTCCCCAAGGAAAGGTGTCCAAAATAAACATAGAAAAGCGCAAGGGAGACGCCAAAGGCTGAAACCGTTTCAATCATCGGTTGGACAATGGCAGAACTCTTTTGAACACTCAGGCTCGAGTCAAATTGGATGTCACTTGATTTATCAAACAAGGCGAGTTGAAATTTTTCACGAGCAAAGGATTTAATCACACGAATGCCGGCAAAGGATTCTTGTAAAATCACCGCCATAATACCGGCTTCATTTTCTTCAGCCTTCCCTGCTTTGCGTATCTTACGGCCGTAGACAATGATGGGAACAAGGCAGATGGGAAATAAGAAAAGGGTCACGAAGCTAAA
>CAIWMF010000095.1 GCA_903913785.1 uncultured Spartobacteria bacterium
ATTTCATTATCGAGCATTAAAACTCCATGCACAACAGGGATGTCATATTCAAGAGAAATGTCCAGAAGGTGTGGAGTAACCGCATTGCCGATAAGATGAGCATGAGCTGTTTCTCCCCGAAGGATCACGCCAAGTGCAATAATTGCGTCTGGCAGTTGATTCTGAGCAATCAGTTTGATGGCAAGTGGTATTTCAAAAGCACCAGGAACATGAATAATATTGATTGCTGTTTTTGGGGCGGACGCAAGAATTTCGCGTTGAGCTGCCGCTACCAAAGGATCGACAAATTGAGCATTATAGGAGCTTGCAACAATGGTGATATGATAGTCATGTTCTGAAGTCTCTTGTGAAAACCGGGGAGAATGAATCGACATAAAGGCAATAAAAAATTGATACAAAAAATGAACCTAAGCATGAAAAAGTGAATCAAGCCTTTGAAACAGGGCATCGCGAGACATTTCCGTCTCTTCACGTGTGCTAAGTTGTTTGACTTTCATGACAGGCCATTCTGCCCCAATAACAATAGCAAGTGTAGCTCCAGCATCTTGAGCAGCCCCAAATTGTTTGCCAACACGTTCTGGAGATAGTGAAAAGAGGATCCTCCAGCCTTTTTCACGGAGTTCGGAGGCTAGTGCGACGGTTTCATTGCGATATGTTTCATCAGCAATTATCAGATAGATCTGGCATGGTCTTTGAGCATTGATATATTTTTCTTCTTGTGATGCAGCTAGGGGAACACTCTTTAAAAATTCGAGAAGGACAGCATCTCCCATGCCAAAGCCAACGGCTGGAAGGCTTGCCGCTCCATCACTGAGATGATAAATGAGATTATCATAACGTCCGCCTCCAGCAATTGCTCGCAAGCCTCCATGCAGAGCAAAAGCTTCAAACACAATGCCCGTGTAATAGGCAAGCCCACGTACAATAGAAAGGTCAGGTTGAACATACTCACGCACACCACGTGAAGAGAGTTCACTTAAGAGTGGTGCTAGCGCAGAGTCTTCTGGATTACTCATAAATTCATGAATCCGCCTTAAGGATAAAACCGAAGAGCAAGCAGCTAGTTTTTCTTTGGTTCTCTCCTCGGGCTCTCTCTCGATTTTATCAATAATTGCTAATAGTTCTGTCATCTTATCGCTAGGAATACCGTGTTGCTCTAGAAAGTGTTGCCATACTAAGCGATCACTGAGGCGAATCACAAAATCCTTTGGGCCAAAACCAAAGCTCTTGAGTAAATGAATCAGTAACGTGATGACCTCAGCATCAGCCGCTGGGGATCTCTCGCCAAGAAGATCACAATTAAATTGTAGAAATTCCCGTAAACGTCCGCGTTGTTGGCGTTCATATCGAAAACAATTTCCAATACTAAACCATCTCAGAGGTTTTGCAAAAGTGCGATGATGCATACCAACCATACGTGCTAATGTCGGCGTCATTTCGGGACGCAAGGCAACAGGACGGTCTCCGCGGTCATGAAATTGGTAGAGCTGAGTGAGGATTTCCCCTCCACTATTTTTCTTTTCATAAAGCTCAGCCGATTCGAGCATGGGCCCATCAAATTCTACAAAACCGAAGCGTCTTGCTGCATCACGCCAATGCGATGTGATGTAATCGCGTCGTGCATAATCATTAGGCAAAAAATCACGGAATCCAGGAAGAGGTTTCATAAGAAGCAAGTGCAGATAATAAAAGTCAATAATGAAACTATACTTTCCGAAAGAAATTGTAGGATGTGTTACGTTGGGCTTTTTGCGACGAGCAAATGAAGCGGAGAGAGGCCCAATAAGGTCAGCCGACAAGAAACAGGTAACATTTCCTAAAATTTATTTAGGAAAAATAATAGAGGAAGAGTTATAGAGGATAATAGGGTCAGGGTGCAACAAGGAATGGGATGCAATCTGA
>CAIWMF010000096.1 GCA_903913785.1 uncultured Spartobacteria bacterium
GCTAGCATGCTTGCTCTTTTTTAGGATGATATCAAACCTGGTTCCGATAGCTGCTGGGCACGTTGTTTAGCAGCCACTACTGCCTCTCTTACAATAAGTGAAAATTGATGTTTCTCAAGCACCTCGAGGCCTGCTTCTGTTGTTCCTTTTGGACTGGCAATTTCGCGACGAATGATTAGTGGTGAATCCTCCGTTTCTAAAATAAGTGTTGCAGCGGCAGCGAGTGCGTGGGCTGAAAGCCTACGTGCTAGGTTAGAATCAATTCCGCTTGCAAGGCCTCCTTCTAAGAGTGCTTCTAAAAAGAGCAAGGCAAATGCAGGCCCACTTCCGCTAAGCGCAGTAGCACCATTGAGTTGATCTTCTGTAATTTCATAGATACTACCCAGGGCGCCAAAAAACTCTTGTGCAAGTAATAAATCATTGTGAGTTGAGGAAGAGTGAGGAGTGATTGTTGTGACGCCTTTATTAATACGTACTGCAATATTGGGCATCGTGCGAATAATACGTGCCTGACCACCTGCAGCTACAAAAAGATCCTCGGACATAATACCTGCTGCTAGAGAAATAATTAATTTATTTTGAAGTAAAGATGCATCTTTTACAAGTGTTTCAAGAGCTTGTGCTGGCTTTGTACAGAGAAAAATTACGGAAGAAGCCATGATCGCTTCTTGGTTGCCTAAAGCCGCATTGACTCCATACTCTCTTGCTAGTTTCTGTGCTGAGCTGCCACTTTTAGAGGAGAGGGTGATTTGTTTTGCTGATACTAGATTAGCGTGAATGATACCACGAATGAGTGCTCCGGCCATACGCCCAGCACCGAGAAAGGTCAGAGATTGAGAAATCATAAAATGATAGCCACATTACTTGAGAAGACTATCTTCTCTATGCTTAAGAGACTCTGCATAGTGATTCATACAAGATAGCATTAACTCAAACTAAGAATGCCGCCTAAAAACAACAAGAGACCATAGATGAGTCCTAAATAGGAGACCAGAGCCCAAAGTCGTTGATGTTTTGGATTCGTAATGGTCGTGATTATATCTCGTAGAAGATAGGGTATTCCAACAAGCATTAATCCTCCAATAATCCAAAGATAGGCTAGAACAGAAAGAAGAAGAGGAGAGAAGCCTGATTGAAGAAATGTCATTTCTAAAATGGGACGCGCTGCAAGCAGCAAGATAAAACCGAGCGCACGTACTGCAAGAAAACTAGAAACCAGCCAACCAAAAAGAGATGCACTCACAATAATTGCAAAAAGCATTAAATGACGCATATGAGAAAACTCACCTAGGTCAATTGTAGTGACAAGAAGAAAGACCCAGATCCCACTAATAGTCAAAAGAAGCATTCCCCATAAATGCGAACGAAGGAAATATTGAAGAAATTTTTTGCATGGAACAGGCGCTATGAGAGCTAAGAGATGATTGATAAAAAGAAAAATTCCTAATGAAAGAGAGGTCAGCGCGAGCATATGAGATGAAGTGATGAAAAGAAAAATACTCATCACGAATGAAATTAGATTTTTTACGCTAGGATCTCTCTCTAGCTTAGGCAAAAGAAGTATCTTGCTAGTCTAGCCAATAGGCACAAAACAGGATAGTCCCGAGCTAACCCGAATATTTCACACCGATCTACTGCGGAGGTCGGGAAGGCAGATGGATGCTGCGCCCAAGCTCGAAGTCTTCCTCGGGCAGTATGGACTCATACAGCCGTCGTCAGACTTCATCACTCGCCTTACCCCATCCGCCTTCGCAGTCTCCTCGTCACGATCAGTATGAAATATCCGGGCTAAAGAAGACAAGAGTCAGATGATCTAAAGTACATCCGTGAAAGGAATAAAATAGACAAGCGCAGCGTGCTAGTTTTTACAATTATTTTCTTTTAACAAATCCTTTAAGGCTTCGATAGCTGCAGCAACCTCAGCCTTTTTTTTGCTGTTACCCTCACCAATACCAAGAGTTTTTCCATTCCAGAAGACACGACATCGAAACTGTTTGAGATGCGCTGCACCTCTTTCTTCGAGTAGTTCGTAGCTTGGAATTTCAGAGCTGAGTGATTGGAGTAATTCTTGAAGGCGACCTTTGGGATTGATTTCCTCAGGTTCGGTGACGACATGATTTAAATGCTCTTTAGCATGCTTAAGAATAAAGCAACGTGATGCATTAATACCACCATCAAGGTAGATTGCTCCAATTAAGGCTTCAAAAGAATTTCCTAAAATAGAGGAGCGCTCACGCCCTCCGCTTGCTTCTTCACCACGTCCCATAATTAAGTATTTTCCGAGCTGAAGATCTGCTGCATAGGCTTTGAGGGCCGTGCGAGAGACAAGGCGTGTGCGGATTTTAGTGAGCCTTCCTTCTTTAAAATCCGGAAAAAGCTCAAAGAGATGAGCCGTTATGATGAGTTGTAGAACAGCATCTCCTAAAAATTCAAGCCGCTCATTGTCAAAAGGATTTTTACCTTGATCCAGAGCAATGCTCGAATGAGTTAATGCTTCCCTCAGTAAAAGAGGATTTTGAAAGTGATAATCAATTTTTTTTTCGAGTGCAGAACTTAGAAAAATAAAATCAACTTCTGATGTTTTTAGAGCCATGAATCCAACTATATACTTTTAAAAATGAATTTTAAGACATTTCTGCTTTGCTTGTTGGATAAGACCTATTAGAGAGAGATGATTGTGTCGACTCTCATTACAGTCACGTGGGTCGCCTAACCCGAATATTTCCTGCTCAATCTATTACGGTTTGTGGAAAGTTCTATGTCTACTGCGTTGGTCTTGAATTGTGATTTCAGCTGTATGTGGACATAGAGCCCTACATCAAAATATTCGTCTGCGTTGACTCGCTTGGCGAAGCTTGCCTCGCCCCTTCAGGGCTGTTTAAAAGAATCTGCAAACTAGAGTCTGTAAATTCTGGGCAGTCTCCCCCTCGGTCTCTTGGGCTGCCGGCGCTACCCCGCCCTACCTTCGCGGCTTCCTCGTCACAATCAGTATAAAATA
>CAIWMF010000097.1 GCA_903913785.1 uncultured Spartobacteria bacterium
AATGAGGCGCTGTGCAAAGCTTGTTAGTACAAGGCGGGTGAAGGATTGTGATGCCGGGCTGTATGTGTCCATACCGCCCAAATCACAATTCGAGACCAACGCAGTAATAATGAGCTTTCCACAAGCCGTAATAGATTTAGTGTGAAATATGCGGGTTGGTAGCCACTCAAGTTCTCATTGAGAAATAAGAGGAGTGCACACACTATAACTCGGCGGTTCATTTCAACGTCATTTGACTCTATTACTGCGTTCCCCTCGTCACGAGCAGCAGGAGATATCCAGGACTATAGTTATTTTTTAAAGATGGTATTAGGTACCGAGGCAAGGAGGGTCTTTGTATAAAGGTCTTGAGGATGATGAAGAACTTGAGAGGTTGGCCCTGATTCAACGATTTTCCCATGGTGCAAGACAACTACCGAATCGCTTAGATGTTTGAGAAGAGCTACGTCATGACTAATAAAAAGCATGGTCAGTCCGAGTTCTTCTTGAAGATCTTGTAATAAATTAATGATCTGCGCCTGTATACTCACATCAAGCGCACTCACAGGTTCATCACAGATGAGAAATTTCGGTTCAACCCCCAGGGCTCTTGCAATAGAGACACGCTGACGCTCTCCTCCACTTAATTCATGAGGGTAGCGAGAGATGACTTCTTTTTTTAAACCCACTTGGGTGAGTAAAGAGGCTGTGCGGTCTTGGCGCTCGGATAGTGACATTTTGGGAAAATGCACTTCAAGGGATTCTCCAATGATGCTACTGATACGGAGCTTAGGATTAAGAGAGCTATGAGGATCTTGAAAAATCATCTGAATTTCTTTTCTCCAGGGATGAAATGTTGACTCGCTCATGATGCCAATATTGTGGCCTTTGTAGAAAATTTCCCCTGATGTAGGCTTAATAAGCTTGAGAAGGGTGCGCCCAATGGTTGTTTTACCGCTGCCGCTTTCTCCAAGTAGTCCTAGGGTTTTTCCTTCAGGAATCATAAAGCTGATATCATCGATAGCGCGTATGTCTCCAGAATGCCGATGGAAGATTCCTGTAAAAACAGGAAAATAAACCTTCAGGTGACTGACCTCTAAGAATGGTGAGGAAGAAGGCAACATGAGTACAATTTACGCTTCAGATTGGGTCTTTTAATCTCTCTCTGTTTGTCAGGTTGCTACCTGACCATTGGAGTTTGGTGCATAAAATCTCTGCAAAGGTGGTTTCTGGGAGCATGGCTAGTGGGAGTTTTTGTAGAGAAGTTGAAAGAAGAAGATTTTCCTGAGGCTTGAGCAGACGCGCTTCACGGCCATCCAGGCTGATAAAGACTTCTTGTAATCCCGCGGATTGAATTCTGATTGTACTTTGATCGGAAATGACCATGGAGCGATTGCTAAATGCATGCGGACAGATTGGCGAAATCAGTAACACACGACCCTCTGGCATCACCACAGGACCACCTGCAGCCAAGGAATAAGCGGTCGAGCCGGTCGGTGTTGCGATAATGAGACCATCTGCATGATATTCTGTAAAAAAATGATTGTCGATGAAGACGGACAAACTGACCAAACGTGAGCGTTCACCGCGGCTAATGACGACATCATTAAGAGCATTGCCAAGATTTTCTTGTTGGTTTTGTTGATTAACAATCGTGACGTCTAGAAGACTACGATGACTGAGGACATAAGTCTGATTGGCTAAACATTGAATAGCTCTTTTGTAGTCGTGGGCACTTAAACAGGTGAGAAATCCTAAAGAACCAATATTGAGTCCAAAGATTGGTTTTAAGAGGGGTGAGGTCCGATGCATCGCACGCAGGATGCTCCCATCACCTCCCATCACAAGAAGTAAGTCACATTTCTTAGCAAGAGCTTCCTCATCTAAGGGTGAGTTGTGTCCAATGAGTTGAGCGGTTTCCTTTTCTATTAAAAAGCGGATGTGTTGTTCCTCTAGTTCCTCTATCACGAGTTTAAGAAGAGAAGCTGCCCCCTCTTTTCCTATATGAGCTATCAAGCCTATGATGGATGGCTGAAGAATAGCTTGTGTCTTTGTGTTTTCTCTTGATTGATCTTGCATGGTATTGTCGTCAAATTACTTGATGCTCCTGTGCCTATTTTTCTTTTGTGAGGCTGATTGCTTGTAAAAATGCATCTTAGGATAAAGTCCTCGTGGAGGGACGCAAGAGAGCTAAAAATTCAATATTACCTGTCGTGCCAGGAAGAGGAGACTCGATGACTTTTTCAAAACAATGGCCTGAATGCTCTACCCAAGTGCGAATAGAATGGACGGCTTTGTCTCGCAGTAAAGGATCGCGGACAATACCACCACGACTGACCTCGTTTCGTGAAAGTTCAAATTGTGGCTTGATCAACATGATGAGAGACCCTTCGGGTTTCACGAGAGGAAAGGCAGCAGGCAGAATGCGCGTTAGTGAAATAAAACTTAAATCACCCACAATGAGATCAAAGAGGTCTGTGAAATCGCTGGGTTGAAGATAGCGTGCATTGATACCTTCACGGATTTCTACCTGTGGATGTTGGCGTAGGGACCAGGCAAGCTGTCCTTTGCCAACGTCAATGCCGATCACTTTTTTTGCACCATGTTGGAGCAGACAATCGGTAAATCCCCCTGTTGAGGAGCCTAGATCAAGACAGGTAAGGCCTGTGGGATTGATTTTAAAGCCATGGAGTGCACCTTCAAGTTTGTGTCCACCACGGCTGACATAACGCTCCCTTTCTTTTAAGATAATATGACTAGTGATCAAAATTTTTGTGCCTACTTTTGTCACTTTTTCTCCATTAACTAACACACGACCCGCTAGAATAGAACGCTGCGCTTTTTCACGAGATTCGCAGAATCCTTTTTCATGTAAGAGTTGATCGAGGCGAAGACGCATGGGAACACGGCTCCTCAAGTACTGAGTTGCAAGGAGAGTAATTGTGTAGGGTGATGAAAAATAAAATCCGGGTCCATGCTCGCAAGAATAGGGGCTGAGTTATAGCCCCAGGTCACAGCTGCCATGCGTATGGGCACAGCTTGTGTGGCCTCGATATCACGGGTTTCATCACCAATATAAATAACTTCCTCTTTCCTCCATGCATGTTCTTTGATGAGTCTTCTTATATCACGACTTTTGCCAAAGAGTTTGGAAGAGGTAGAAATAAATTCAAAACATTCGATATGATGATGATTTAAAAAGGCCGTAACGCTCCATTCTGAGTTAGAAGTCAAAATCCCAAGATGAAAACCACGAGATTTTAATTCAGCAAGTATTTGCGGCATTTCAGCAATCGGCTCGATCTCGGTAATGCATTCCTGAAATTTTACCAAACCACGACGTGCAATCATAGGAATACGCCAGCGGCTAATACCTAGAAAACGAATCAACTGTTGCATCGTCATATTGCGAACCTCCTGAAGCTCTGCATCAAGAAGAGAGCGAAAATGAAATTCTTCCGCCAGTTCATTTAAAATACGAAATGCAAGACCACGTGTATCTGCTAGCGTTCCATCAAAATCAAATAACAGGACCTTAGTCGTCTGCCTGACCCCATCATCCTTCGCGGCCTCCTCGTCACGATCAGCATGAACTATCCGGGTTAACCCTGATAGTTCACACTCATCTACTGCGGAGCCCGGGAAGGAAGATTTGTTATGCCTTACTGATGTGTCGGTATTGAAGTAATTTGCAATGTCAAGCTGCCTGCAGGCCATAGGCGGATACATTCTATTATATTCGTGCGTTAGCTCTCATGTAAGGCAAGAACAGTGAGCCAATGTTGGTGGTAGTTCCATGGAGCCCTTGAATTTACCCTCTTCACGTTCAAGTCCAAAACCACTTTGCACTAAGTCATCAACACGCTTTATTTCTTCGTCCAAAAGTCCCGGGGTAGATGAGGTTGCTGCAAACTCACGCAGTTGTTCTTCATTGTAAATATTGGGGAGTACTGTTGCCACACGTTCATCATGTAGGAGCCACTGCATGGCGGCTTGTCCAAGAGTACGATCTGCACTCTCGAGAAAGCGAAGTTTGTCTATTTTTTTAACTCCACTCAGTAGCCAGCTGCGAGGACGATGATTACGATGATCATTAGGTGGAAAAATAGTTTCGGCAGTATATTTTCCTTCGAGCATGCCGGAGGAGTGGGGGACTCGAATAAAGAAACGGGTCTTAGAATGAGTAGCCTCGGCAATGCGATGCAGGGTTTTTCCAGGATGCTGCTCGAGCAGATTGTAAATATGCTGAAGCACATCAGGATGTCTTTTTTCAATAGCAGCTGCTCCTTCGCCAAGCCAACCAATAGCAGGTCCAAGGGCTACTCCATGATGAAGAATTTTTCCTTCCCTCTTGAGGCTTTCTAATACTTCCCAAAGATCATCTTCCATGACTTGCTCAAGATGGATGTTGTGCAACTGTAGTACATCAATACGATCTGTCTTGAGTCGTGCGAGAGCCGCTTCTGTAGCAGCTCTTATGGCTGGAGCAGAGAAGTCTTGAGGTATTTCACGTTGTCCACGCCGGCCTTCTCCGTGATTGATAAAGTCATACCCAACCTTCGTTGCGATGACAATACGATCGCGTTCCTGGGGAGTTGAAAAGGCCTTAGCAATTAAGACTTCGCTCCTTCCATTGCCATAGGTATCAGCCGCATCGTAAAGAGTGATGCCCAGGTCAGAACCAATGCGCATCAAGCGTACGGCTTCCTCATCGCTGTAATCTCCCCACCAGCCAGTGGATAGGGTCCAAAGCCCAAAGCCAATTTCACTGATGGGTAGAGTAGATTCAGGTAATGTGCGGTACTTCATAAGCAATAGAGCCTATCATCCTAACAACCTGCATGAACATAAGAAAATAGATCGCTATGGTTTTTTTGGAAGAGAGAAGTGTTCAGTAAGACAATGAAGCAGCTCGAAAAACTCCTTCAGCATAAAATACTCATTTTCATTCACGTTTTTAGGATAATGTGACGGGATGAGAACAAAGCTTGTTTTCTAAAAAG
Source organism: uncultured Spartobacteria bacterium (assembly GCA_903913785.1). Classification (GTDB taxonomy): domain Bacteria; phylum Verrucomicrobiota; class Verrucomicrobiia; order Chthoniobacterales; family UBA6821; genus CAIWMF01. The sequence continues at coordinate 4,983 of CAIWMF010000097.1, forward strand.
AACAAAGTCATTTCGTTTCATTCCAAAGTAATTTGACTATATCTCCTTTTCCACTATCTCTATTTCTATGGAAAACCAACCTGAGTTGCTACGGATGAAGGAACGTGATGAGCAAACCAAGGATTGGGGGCTTTGGGGTTCTTATTTAAGTGATCGTCAGTGGGGGACAGTGCGAGAGGATTACTCAGACAATGGTGATGCATGGGGTCATTTTCCCTTCGACCATGCATCCGCACGAGTCTACCGGTGGGGAGAGGATGGACTCTTAGGTATCTCTGATAGTGATAATAGACTTTGTTTTGCTCCGGCTTTTTGGAATGGAAAAGATCCCATTCTCAAGGAACGACCCTTCGGCCTTTCGAATCTTCAAGGAAATCATGGAGAGGATCTAAAGGATTATTTTTATCATTTAGAAAACACCCCTTCGCACTCCTTCATGAGTGGGCTTTATAAATATCCTCAAGATACTTTCCCCTACCAACAGCTTATTGAAGAAAATAAAAAACGTTCTAGGAACGAATCAGAGTATGAATTAGTGGATACTGGTATTTTTAATGAAGGACGTTATTTTGATATTTTTGTAGAGTATGCCAAGGCCGATGCTGATGATCTGTGTATAAGAATACGTGCTATGAATCGTGGTCCAGATCCTGCTCCTCTTTTTATTTTACCGACTCTTTGGTTTCGTAATGTTTGGTCGTGGGGTGAAAAAGATCTCATGCAGCCCTCTCTGCATCTTGATGGGAATCATATTGTAGCTCAACCATGGGGTCTTCCAGAATACCATCTTATTTGTGAAGCTGATCCAGTAGATTGGCTTTTTACGGATAATGAAACAAATTTTGAAAAGATTTTTCAGGTAAAAAATAGAGCATCCTATCTCAAAGATGCTTTTCATCGTTATCTTATCCACCAAGAAAAGGATGCTGTGAATCCTCAAAGGCAAGGAACAAAAGGAGCATGCCTCTATCACAAAGTTGTGGCTCCAGGAGAACAATGGAGTATTTCATTACGCCTTTGTACCACGAAGCATGTTCAAGAACCATTGGCGGGAGAATATTTTGGTGATTCTTTTGTGAGCATCATGAAGACTCGTGAAGAGGAATGCCTAAGCTATTATCACTTCTTGGTACCGGAGCTGCATGATGAATTATTTTTAATACAACGCAGGGCCCTTGCAGGATTACTTTGGTGTAAGAAGTTTTATTATTATCCAGTCATAGATTGGCTGCGAGGTGATCCCACCATGCCATTACCTCCGAGCTCTCGGTGGAAAGGGCGCAATGCTTTTTGGAAAGAGATGCATGCCCATGATATTATTTCCATGCCTGACTCGTGGGAATATCCTTATTTTTGCAGTTGGGATCTCATGTTTCAATCAGTCGCACTCGCCGTGATCGATTCTAAGCTCGCTAAGGAGCAAAATATGCTCCTACGTGGCGAGCGCTATACGGCTCCTAATGCTCAATCCCCATCCTATGAATGGTCTTTATCGGATTCAACTCCACCTATAGACGCTTGGGCAACATGGAGAATCTACTCTATTGAGCGAGGAAAAACCGGCCATGGAGACTATGCCTTCTTAAGAAAAGCATTTAATAAATTACTCTTAACCTATGCATGGTGGGGTAATCGTGTTGATGCCACTGGTGATAATGTGTTTGCGGGAGGTTTTCTAGGGCTTGATAATATCAGTGTTTTCGATCGTCGTTATCATTTAGAAGATGGTAGTCAAATCATGCAGAGTGATGGAACGGCGTGGATGTCGATGTTTTGTTTGAATATGCTCAATATTGCTGTGGAACTTGCAAAAAAAGATCCCGAATATGAACATATTGCTGACAAATTTTTAAGTGATTTTGTCTATCTGGCTTCCTCTACAAATAACATCGGTAGTGAAGGCTATAGCTTATGGAATCATGAGGATGGGTTTTATTACGATGTGATCAAGCGGCCAGATGGTTCCTCGGAGCATCTTAAGGTCCGTTCTGTGGTTGGTTTGACACCACTGTTTGCTGTGGAGAGTTTCGATGCTTCGGTGGTAAAGCGTTTTCAACATCTTTTTAATCGCTTCGATTGGTTTGCTCATCACCGTCCCGAACTGATGGTTCAATTACAGCATGTAGGTAGAATTAATAATGGACGCAAGATGGTTTCCTTGGTGCCACCAGATCGACTAGCACGTCTGTGCAAACGTCTTTTTAATGAAGAGGAATTTCTCTCACCTTATGGAATTCGAGCTCTTTCACGATATTACAAGGATCATCCCTATACTTTCACAGAAGGTCGAGAAACAGCGACCATCTCTTATACTCCTGGTGAAAGCACAACAGGAATGTTTGGTGGCAACTCCAATTGGCGTGGTCCCATTTGGATTCCAATGAATGTGCTCATTATTGAAGCGCTTCAAAAATTTGCTTTCTACTATGGTGATAGTTTTCAAGTAGAGTTCCCAACAGGGAGTGGAGTCTTGATGAACCTTTGGGATATTTCACTCGAACTGGAACGTCG
>CAIWMF010000098.1 GCA_903913785.1 uncultured Spartobacteria bacterium
AATATTTCAGAATAAATCTACTACGGAAGCCGGGGAGTCAGATGAATGCTTCGCTCAAACTCACCAAACTCACAGTATGAATTGGGCTGTTACACATACAGCCACGCTTCCAAATGTTTGCATGCCTGAACCCCACCTTAACTTTCGCGGCGGCCTCGTCACGAATAGAATGAAATATTTTGGCTAGGTTACAAATTCCAACTCATTAATCTTCGGCACTAAACCTCGTTCTGCCGCCCTGCCGAGAAATTCTTTAATAGCAGAACGACCGCGTTCTCCATAATCAAGAGTGTAGTCATTGACATACATTCCAATAAAGCGATCTGCGAGAGGAATCTCCATCCCTCTGGCATGAGCCATACTATGGGTGACACCATCCAAACGATGATCCAGAGCATATTGAATACTAGCCTTCATGATTCCATTGATCTTATGACGCTCTCTCATACTAAAGTCTTTTCGAATCACATTTCCTCCAAGAGGGAGTGGAAGTCCTGTGGAATTTTTCCACCATTCCCCAAGATCGAGGATTTTAGCAAAACCTTCCTGCCCATAGGTGAGCTGACCTTCATGAATGATGAGACCTACATCAGCAAGACCACTATGAACTGCATCAAAAATTTCATCAAAGGGAATGACGATATGGTTAAAATGCTCACCAAGTAGTAGCTGGGCTGCAAGAAAAGCACTCGTCATACGTCCTGGTATGGCAATACGCTGCTCATGAAGCCATTTCTTTTTCTCCTCAAGGGAAGCATCCAATGCTGGCATCAACGCAGTTGTTGCACGTGTTACAAAAATCGGACCGTATCCATCACCCATACTGGCTCCGCAAGGAAGCAGGGCATAGTTTTTGAGTATATGAGCATAGGCATGAATAGAAACAGCTGTAAGATGCAGCTCACTGCGCAAAGCACGCTCATTGAGTGTTTGGATATCTTGTAAAAGATGCTCAAACTCATATCCCCCCAGGTTGATTTTTCTCGTTGCCATCGCATAAAACATAAAGGCATCATCCGGATCTGGAGAGTGCCCAAGGAGAATCGAAGCGGAATTGTGGTTATTAGTTTTCAACGATATGTTTTGGAGATTTTTTAAGCGACAACGCGCATGGAAACAGAAAATTTGAAACTAGCACACACCCTCATCAAGCGTCGAGCGTGAAAAGGGATACCTTTGGGTTTTTTCTTCTTCTTTCCTATCTATGTGTTGCAGTTCACTTGTGTGTGGACTCAGAAAAACAAGCTGCCAGCTATTACTTTGTGACTATTTTCTATGAGTCCATGCGATACTTCGATAACGCTTAGCGGCCAGTATAGATGCTTCTGCTATCCATGAGGGTTGTTCTTCTAAAAGCTCAACCCGCATAGATAAATGTGCTGCTAATGAGAAAAATAAGGGCTTTACGATCTGAGAATACAATTCTACGGACCCTACCTTTATCTCTCCATTGTCTAATTTTTTTTGCCCAAGAAGATTAAGACTTCCCTGATACAATAGCTTGCCACCGCAGCGTCGCTGAGCTCCTCCTGCAATTTTGTGATTTTCTATGACAACATCATTGAGTGAGGGAGACTGAAAACAAGCCTCTCCCGTGCGGATCTCATGAGCAGCTATCAAACGTGCTTTCAATCCAAATTCACCTAAGACCTGTACAAGGGCCTGATGAAGTTGCTCATACAAAAGTGCGGGAGCTATTTTTCCTATGGGTTCGATAGCGGGCACAATAAGTGAAAAAGTGTTATCTCCATCATGTTCTACTGATCCCCCACCACTTGAACGCCTCACAAGAAGACGCCCAGGAAAAGAGCTAGAAACATTTTTCCACTCTTGAAAATATCCAAAGGTTACACAAGGGCCTTTCCAGCAATAAACGCGCAATAATGGTTGTGAGGCCTGATGCAACAAAATTTCATCTAATGCCATCTGCTCTGGACCTTCAAGGGGCGTGGAAGAAAAAAGAAGATCAATTTTAGAAAACATATCTTGCAAGGTCATGAGCAATGGGTTTAAGAACTATTTTGGTCCAGATTTTTTTACTGATCGTAGTCTTAGATTTCCACCACTATAGTGCAGAGCATTCAGATAAAGATTTTGACTTGAAGGATCTCTTGCGAGAGCCCTGTCTTGATTCACAGAGAACTCAGAGAAAGCATGCACCCCCAAGAAATTTCCGTCTACGGCAAGTAGACCCAAATGGAATATTTGGGTTCAAAAACTCATTAGCCTTTACCTATACTTATTATTTTTATTTTTTCCTATGGCAAAATCATCACTCGGTAAAGGTCTCGGATCGCTTATTAATTCTCACGGAGC
>CAIWMF010000099.1 GCA_903913785.1 uncultured Spartobacteria bacterium
AATGAGGCGCTGTGCAAAGCTTGTTAGTACAAGGCGGGTGAAGGATTGTGATGCCGGGCTGTATGTGTCCATACCGCCCAAATCACAATTCGAGACCAACGCAGTAATAATGAGCTTTCCACAAGCCGTAATAGATTTAGTATGAAATATCTGGGCTAGACGTGTTCACTCAAAAAATTCAATATTTATTTTTTCTCTATCCATGAATTTTCATCTTCGCATTTGGAGACAAGAGCATGCAGATGCCTTAGGCTCTTTTCAAGAAATAGAGGCGCATGATATTCCAGGAGAGGCATCTTTTTTAGAAATGCTCGATATTGTCAACAATCGGTTAATTCAAGCGCATATGATCCCTGTGGCTTTTGATTCTGATTGTCGCGAGGGAATTTGCGGCACATGTAGCATGGTGATTAACGGGATTCCTCAAGGTCCGGGACGCGGTGCTGCCTGCCAGGTTTATATGCGGAGTTTTTTAGAAGATTCAACAATCACTATTGAGCCCTTTCGGGTAAAGGCTTTTCCCATTATCAAAGACCTCGTGGTTATGCGCTCTGCTTACGATCGTATTATCGAAGCTGGCGGCTTTATCACCGAACATACGGGTGGAGCACCTGATGCTGCCATAACGCTTATTGACAAAAAAATAGCCGATCATGCTATGGATGCTGCTGCTTGTATAGGATGTGGCGCCTGTGCTGCGGCATGTCCTAACAGCTCCGCTATGCTTTTTGTCGGTGCCAAAGTCACTCATTTAAGTCTTCTGCCACAAGGTCAGCCAGAGCGAGCTGAGCGCGTGCGCTCTATGGTTAATGCGATGGATAGCGAGGGTCTTGGGAACTGTTCGAACTACTATGCATGTGAGGCTGTCTGTCCAGCAAATATTTCTGCCTCTGTCATTGCAACGCTCAACCGTGAATTTTTAAAGTCACAAATCAGACCTTAGAAATACCTTTCCCTAAAATGAATTTCAGGAAATCTTACTTTTTTTTGGTGCTAGTTGCGTTGTTATCACTACTGTTACCTCTGGTGTAGAAAGCTCTTCCAAGCCTTGCTAGCCCGAATATTTCACACTAAATCTATTACGGCTTGTGGAAAGCTCTATTATTACTGCGTTGGTCTCGAATGGTGATTTGGGCGGTATGGACACATACAGCCTGGCATCACAATCCTTCACCCGCCTTGTACTAACAAGCTTTGCACAGCGCCTCATTACGATTCAGTATGAAATATCCGGGCTAGCACGAAAAACTCTTACGTAAAAAAATCCTAAAATTCATTTGGAAAAAGGTAAATATTAAAAACCATGTTAAAACAATTTCGCTCTGCCGTTGCCTTTGCTTCGCATCTTCCTCGTTATCGCGAAATTCTTGGGATTCTTTTTAAATATGGTTTTGCAGAGGTGCTACGATTAGTTGTACTACAAAAACTTCTTGGTTTAGGCGAGATGCAAATGCCTTTTCATGCGGAGGGTATTCTTGCTAAGCCAATTGCAGAGCGTATGAGACTAGCGCTCGAGGAATTAGGACCTACCTTTATCAAGCTTGGTCAAATTCTAAGCTCTCGTCGTGATCTTGTGAGTGAAGAATATTATCAGGAGCTTGGTCAGCTTCAAGGTCATGTACCACCATTTCCACTCAAAGATGTTTATCGTGTCATTAAAGAATCACTGGGAATTTCTGTTAAAAAATGTTTTCTGGTGTTTGATGAAACCCCTATTGGCTCCGCGTCCATTGGGCAAGTGCACCGGGCCCAACTCAAGGATGGAAGCATTGTTGCTGTCAAAGTACAGCGTCCCAATATTAAAGAATTGATTGAAATGGATTTAGCAATCCTAGCAGACATTGCTGCTTTTGTTTCAAAATACGCACCAGAACTCAGTGGACTGAACCCCGAAAATCTCGTTGCAGAATTTTCTTCTGTTCTTCTGCAAGAACTCGACTTTAATCATGAGGCGAGCAATATCGAACGTTTTGAAAAACAATTTCAAGATGATCCTAATATTCATGTCCCTGTCGTCTACCGTGATTTTTCCAGCTCATGCGTGCTTGTGATGGAATTTCTGTCTGGTATTGCTATTAATGACCGACGTGCATTAAAGAAACACCATCTCTCCCCAGAGGTCATTGCAGAACGGATGACGCAGTTAATTTACAAACAAATTTTCACATTCGGATTTTTTCATGCAGATCCTCATCCAGGGAATATGGTCATCCTCTCCGAGGGAGTTGTCGGACTCTACGATTATGGGATGATGGGATCTTTTACCCCGGCTTTTCGTAGAAATATTGCTCGTCTGGTCATTGGATTAGTTCAAAAAGATTACGATCAAGTCATGAGCTCCATTCTGGGGATGTCACAGGAAGGTTTTGTTCGCGATTCTGCAAACCTACTAACGCAAGTAGAAGAGTTTTGTGATCAAAATTTAGCAGGAACCTTGCGTGATATTCATATGGGAGCAGTCTTAACAAAATTACTTGAACTACTGCGCAAAAACCATCTTCGCATGAAGAGTAATTTTTATCTTGGAATTAAAGCGCTCACTCAAGTCGAGGCGATCGGTCAAGAACTCGACCCAAATCTTAACTTCATCATGCTTGGGAGTTCTTATGCCACGGAAGTGCTGACAGAGAGTTATAAGCCAAAACGATTTTTTAAAATATTACACAATCTCGTTGCTGAGGGAATTGATCTCATGGAAGAAATTCCACAAGATTTTCGTCATCTCTATACCCAATTAAAACATGGCAAGCTTAATATCCCACTTGAACATCGCATTGCCCCTCAAGGCATCGAACCACTACGTCAAACACTCGACTCAATTTTCAATCGTCTAGTAAACGCTCTCTTAACAGCCTCACTTTTAATTGCTTCTTCTATTCTCGTGCATTCTGGAATCCCTCCCAAAGTTTTCGGTGTTCCTATTATTGGCCTGCTGGGCTTTTGTTGTGGCCTTATTATGGGAGTGAGATTAGCATTCTCAATCTGGAAACATGGCGGTCTCTAGCCCGGATATTTCATACTGATTATGAGGAGGAAGCTATGAGGTCTGATAGAGCAGCGACGTAGGCCTAAGAGATTGGGGTGAGACTGCCACTTCTCTTCAGTCAGGACTAAAAAGCAGCCCCGAAAGAGCGATGCTTCATGAGAGCTTCACCCGTCTACTTCTTTAAATGATTCCAACGGGTCATTTAATAATGGCTGCCCCTTTTAACGCGGATTTTTGCTAATGAACGGAGTAGAGAAGACTGAACGGTTGCTATTTCTTCATGAGAAAGCGTTGTGTTTTTTAACTCCTGCTCCGCAAGCGCAACTGCTTTTTCTGCAGCATGTTCATCAATATCCGCCTCGTCAATAGCCATATCTGTTAAGATTAACACACGATTGGGTAGAACATCTAAAAAACCTTCTCCCACCGCCATGCGCAGTTGCTGGCCTTCATGTGAAATGCGTAATTCACCAGGTACAATCTGTGTCATTAAAGCAACATGATGCGGCAAAATTCCTAGCTCCCCTTCGACTCCAGGCACAACAACAGCCTCAACTTCGGCCTGATATATGCGTGCCTCTGGAGTGACAATTTCAAGGTGAAGGGTAGGCATGTTCTTAATCTTTCTTAGCTGAAGCAAGGACTTGATCGATCGTTCCCTTCATATAAAAGTCAGATTCATCAATATCATCATGTTTCCCGTCTAAAATTTCCTTAAAACCACGTATTGTTTCAGAAACAGAAACATATTCACCAGGGGTTCCTGTAAAAATCTCTGCAACGTGAAACGGTTGGCTTAAGAAACGTTGAATTTTACGTGCACGATGCACGGTGAGTTTATCTTCTGGAGACAACTCATCCATACCCAAAATTGCAATGATATCTTGCAAGTCTTTATAGCGCTGTAACACCTTTTGTACACCAAGGGCGACATGATAATGTTCATCACCCACAACCTCCGCAGAGAGTGCTTTGGAAGTAGAGGCAAGGGGATCAACTGCGGGATATATTCCTAATTCAGCAATGGATCGCTCTAATACAATGGTCGAATCCAAATGCGCAAAGGTATTTGCAGGTGCTGGATCAGTAAGATCATCAGCAGGAACATAAACTGCTTGAAAGGATGTAATGGATCCTTTTTTTGTCGAGCTAATGCGTTCCTGTAAATCTCCCATTTCAGAGGCAAGGGTAGGTTGGTATCCAACAGCGCTTGGTGTACGTCCAAGTAATGCTGAAACTTCAGCACCTGCTTGAGAAAAGCGAAAAATATTATCAATGAAGAGAAGAACGTCTTGATTCATTTCGTCACGAAAATATTCCGCCATTGATAAAGCGCTTAAAGCGACACGAAGACGGGCTCCTGGTGGTTCATTCATTTGGCCGTAAACCAGTGCTACTTTCGATTTTTTAAGTTCTTCTTGAACAATAACACCAGCTTCACTCATTTCATGATAGAGATCATTGCCTTCGCGAGTACGCTCTCCGACACCTGCAAAGAGGGAATATCCGCCGTGGCCTTTGGCAATATTGTTAATAAGCTCCATAATGACAACAGTTTTGCCAACACCAGCTCCACCAAAAGCCCCCACTTTTCCACCTTTAATAAAAGGGCAAATCAGGTCAATAACTTTAATGCCGGTTTCAAGTACTTCTGATTTTGTGCTTTGATCAACAAGTGTAGGCGCAGCTCGATGAATCGGGTAATACTTAGCAGCTTCAATGGGTCCACGTTCGTCCACAGGTTCTCCTGTAACATTCATAATACGCCCTAAAATACCTTCGCCGACGGGAACAGAGATAGGCCTGCCGAGAGCATGAATGGGTAGTCCACGTTGAAGACCTTCTGTTGAGGACATTGCAATAGCACGAACCCAATTTTCACCAAGTTGTTGTTGTACTTCGAGAGTAATTTTAACAACAGATCCTCCGTAGTTGTGCTCAACTTCAAGAGCATCATAAATTTTTGGGAGAGGTCCGTTTTTGAGATCAAATTCAGCATCGATTACAGGGCCGATGATTTGAACGATTTTACCAGTGTTGTTCATGAGTTAGTTATGTGTTGTGAAATTTTATAATTTTTGTGTTACCTTGGTTAATATGCGATTGAATAAATGAATCTTAAATTATATTCTAAGCGATATTATTGTTCTAATACTAAAAAATAAGTGGAAATGTCCTAAATTTATTTAAAGAAGATATCAATCAAACACTTTTTATTGAAGTGCCATTTGGGCAGTAGTGATTTCGAGCAGTTCTGTCGTGATGCTAGCTTGACGTGCTTTGTTGTATTCAAGGGTTAGATCCTTAACGAGATTTTTAGCATTGTCGGTTGCCGCTTTCATGGCCACCATGCGAGCGCTTTGTTCTGAAGCACGTTCATCAAGGATTTTTTGGAATACTTCAAAATGAAAGGAGTAAGGCAAAATTGCATTGAGTACATTGTCTGGAGTGGGCTCAAAAAGATACTCACCTGTTTCTAAAACATCTTTTTTTGTTTCATTCTCAGAGGATGGAGAGTGTGTCAGAAATGGAGTAGTTTTGGAGGATTGGCTCATAACACTAGATTGTTCTATGCTAATAGGAAGCAGCTGAAGATTTACAGGACGTTGCACTAGTGTATTGATAAATTTTGGATAGAGAATATTGACTTGATCCACACTTCCTGAAAGAAATTGCTCTAAACAAAATTGAGAAATTGGTTTGGTTTGTAAAAATGTTGGATGATCAGGAAGGAGGAAGTCCGCAATCATGAGGCGTCCCGTGCGCGCTAGGAATGCAGCACCTTTGCGTCCAATAGCCACAAAAACTGTCGAAGAACTATCAAGTGCGGCTATATCACGAAGTACATTGGTGTTAAGAGCGCCACATAGACCTTTATCAGAGGTAAGTAAGAGGACTAATGTTTTTTTGACTGGTCGTTGAACTAGGAGTGGATGACATTCTTGATCCACGCGATCACGCAACGAGAGAAGTGCTTGATGGAGTGCTTCTGAGTAGGGGCGACCAGCCATAGCCGCCTGCTGTGCACGGCGCATTTTTGATGCAGCAACCATTTCCATGGCTTTCGTGATCTGGGCAGTGTTTTTAACTGACTTAATTCGTCGTCGAATGTCGCGAGTGTTAGCCATGATGGATCTAAGTTCTTTTTAAAAAATGAATAATTTACACAATTACAGCCTTAAATTCATCCAGAGCGGCACTTAATTCGCTCTCAATACTTTCATCAAATGCTTTTTTATTTGCAAGACTCATGAGAAGAGATTCTTTACGAGTAGAAAGGAAATCTTCCATCTTGGCTTGATAGTCCCGTACTTGATTAACAGTAACATTATTGAAATAACCTTTTTGCATCGCCCAGAGTATGGCAGCTTGAAGTTCTACCGAGAGAGGTTTGTGCTGATCTTGTTTGAAAAGTTCTACAATACGCTGACCACGATCTAGTTGGGCCTTTGTGCGCGCATCCAAATCACTGCCAAATTGTGCAAAAGCTGCTAATTCACGGTACTGTGCAAGATCGCCTTTTAATTTACCAGCAACTTGTTTCATGGCTTTGATTTGAGCTGCCGAACCAACACGAGAAACTGATAGGCCCACGGAAATAGCTGGACGAATGCCTTGGTAAAATAGATCAGTTTCTAAATAAATTTGTCCGTCTGTAATGGAAATCACATTTGTTGGAATATAGGCAGAAACATCACCCGCTTGGGTTTCGATAATAGGAAGTGCTGTCAGGGATCCGTTGCCTGCCTTTTGACTAAGACGTGCGGAACGTTCTAGTAGTCTACTATGTAAATAAAATACATCTCCAGGATAGGCTTCACGACCGGATGGACGTTTGAGTAATAAAGAAATCTGACGGTAAGCTACTGCATGTTTTGAAAGGTCATCAAAAATAATCAGTGCATCCATCCCATTATCCATGAACCATTCTCCCATAGCAGCTCCTGCAAAAGGGGCAATATACTGATCAGCAGCAGCATTAGAGGCAGTAGAAGAAATAATAATTGTGTACTTGAGTGCATCATGCTTTTCAAGAGCGCTAATCACACGAGCAACGTTAGCAACACGTTGACCAATAGCCACGTAGATGGAGTAAAGGGGGCGGAAGTTTGGGTCAGCGCTCTCTTCTCCAACACGATTAATACGTGCTTGGTTAATAATAGTATCAATTGCGATAGTGGTTTTGCCCGTTGCACGGTCGCCAATGATCAATTCACGCTGACCACGACCGACTGGCACCATTGCATCAATGGCCATAATCCCTGTTTGTACAGGTTGTGAAACACCTTGTCTCTTAATAATGCCGGGGGCGATTTTTTCTACAGGATAAAAATCACTGCTGCCTAGATCTCCTTTGCCATCAACTGGACGCCCTAAGGCATCAACAACTCGCCCTAATAATTTTTTACCGACAGGCACCTGAAGCAGGCGCCCTGTCGTAGTAACTTCATCACCTTCACTGATTTTAGTATAATCACCAAGGATAATTGCACCAACCTCTGTTTCCTCTAGATTGAGCGCGAGGCCATAAATACCACCAGGAAATTGGAGCATCTCATTGAGCATAACGCTGCTGAGGCCTTCGATGCGAGCGACACCATCACCAATTTCTCGCACGATACCAATATTGGTTTTTGCAACTGTCGAAGCTCGAAAGCCTCCGATTTTTTGTTCTAATTCTTGTAAGAGAGTACTCATAATTAAACTGAAGTGTTGAAATTGAAGTGTTGAAAGGGTGAGGTGTGATAATCAAATAAATTTACGATGAGTTAAATTCAAGGAAGCTTTTGAAAAATATTCTGATTTTGTTTCTAATCGCGGTAGTATGAGAAAAGTATTCTGCTTTTGACTTTTTTTACTAACAATCCTTAAGTGTCTTTATGTAATTTTAAATTCATTCTAATGTAAGAGAATTAACGTAATAATGTCGGTTGGAATGGAAACATCTAAACTAAAAAGTATGTCGAAATTTATTTTTTAAAGCTTGAGGTGCATCTCAAGAGTGTATAACCGGTGTAATAGATAAGATAAAACCGACAATAGAGGATAATAAATTCTTATTTCATGGACGTTTTAGCGCTCATTATAGACGCTAATTATTTTTTAAGCTGTAGAGTTTAGCAGCAATGCTTCCATCCCAGACATCACTTCCCAGACGAATGCGAGTTCCACCCAACAGCGAGGGATTCACAAGTAGACTGATATCAACTTGATCATCATGTGCCTGAAGTGCCGCTACAATTTCAGTCTGTGTCGTCGATTCAAGAGGGAACGCACTTTCGATCACTGCCTGATGCATGTCAAGATGCAATCTGGTAAGACGTGTGAACTCTTTGATGATTTCAAAAGCATGACGAGGACGCAGAGCGATCATTGTATCGGCTATCATAAGACTTCGAGACTGATCAAGTCTGCCCTTTACCATGGAAAAAGCAAAAAGTTGACGAGCAATACGCCTGGCTTCACGAGAAAGTTTCATAAATGGACTAGGCAGCAAGTGCTGCTGTTGTTTCTTGTGTTAAGCGTTGTTGGTCTTCTGGTGTGATCATTTTACCGACCACTTTTGAGGTTGTTTGTAATACAAGGTCTAGCATTTCATTTTTCACGTCGTCGATCATATGTTGGCGTTCCAGAAGAGTAACTTCTTTGGCTCTTGCTATAATATTTTCTGCGTCTTTGATCGCATGCTGCGTTTCTTTAGTTAAGAACGCTTCTGCGGCAGCATGAGCTTCATCGATCATTTTTTTTGCATTGTGATTTGCCTTACGAATGATCTCCTCGTAACGGAGTTCTGCTTCGATGAGTTGTTGTTTTATCTTTTCAGCATTGAGTTGAGATTCCTCAATACGCCGACGACGTTCTTCTAATATGCTAATTACTGAAGCGAAAGCAAATCGACGCAGTATTAAGTAAACAATAAGAAAAAGAATTGTTTGGGCTATAAATTTAGGCCAGTCAACACCAAAGCTTTCAAAGAGATCGGTAAGTACTTTCATTTAAACAGAAGTTGAGGCATGTAATAATTTAGTGGTTTAGGGGCATCCGGAAAGAAATATATGAACAGAATTCATTTGCATAAAATAATCTAACAATTTGATCAATGAAACTATTGATTCAGAGATGAAATGATAGATACATTAAACTCTTTCAAGCCCCCCTAAACACCTAAATCTCCATACGTTTTATTGACCGCTCTTATTGGCCGCTAAAGGCACGAATGAGTGCATAAATTGCAATCGATTCTGCAAGTGCCATGCCGATAATTGCAAGTGTTAGTACGCGACCAAAGGATCCAGGATTACGGCCAATTGCTTCAACAGCTTTAGCACCAATAAAACCGATACTTAATGCAGCACCTGTGCCAGCAACACCAAGAGTGAAGCTACCAGTGATGCCATCAGCTAATAATGTAGGAATAGTCATAGATATTTTGAGATGTATGTGGATTGTGTGTTCGCTCTCGTTCGTACATTGATGTACGAACCCGAGAACAAAATTGTTTTTAAACTAAAAAATCAATATCAATAAGATTAATGAAAAGTATTGCTTGTTAGTCTGCTGCTAATCCGAATGAGTAAAAACAGATGTAGTAGTGAGATCTCATAATATCGTCTTATCATTTGAATCTCAGTGATAAAGACAATTTATTACGCATTCTGATGTGGCTTCTGGAAATATTGGAAAAATTACTAATGATTTTCTGCTTCTTCTTCATCGTGGCTCGTAGAGAGATTTAAATAAACAGCACAAAGAAGAGAAAACACAAAAGCTTGAAGCGCTCCAATAAGAAGCTCCAAAAAGTAAAAAGGGATAGGTAAAACAACGCTTGTAATCTTTGCAAGCCACAACGGAAAGTGCAATGTGTGTCCCATAGAGATCATTGTGTTAATCAAGTTCTCACCAGCAAACACATTTCCAAAAAGTCGTAGCGACAGAGATACAGGACGTATGAGAATGGAAATGACTTCAATGAGTCCTACGAAAAAAAAGATTGGCATCAAGGAATAGGCCAGAGCACCCTTTACTCCACCTTTTACTCCAAAGATATGTTTTAAGAATGATGCAGCACCAATTTCTTGCAATGTCCAGATGAACCAAAAAATCATGAATACAATGGCTAAACCAATTGTTGTATTCATATCAGCAGTAGTTGGGCGTAAGAGCGGCAAGAGTACACCGTTAGGTTCTTTCCAACCAATGGAGCCAACACCAGGGAGTAGGCCAAACCAATTTGCTGCTAAAATGTACAGAAAAAGAGCTGCTAGAAGACTAAATGATTTTGCAATCATATGTTTTCCTACAATTCCTTCAAAAAAGTCATACAGACTAGAGACAATAAACTCAAAAAAGTTTTGTAATCCTACAGGTATTAATTGCATGCGCCGGGTCGATCGTTGAGCCCAAAAGACGATAGCAACCACAAGTAATAAGGATACAAGAATGGAATTAGTCAACCAAGATTGGGTTGTCCATTCTTGGATCGCCTTAGCAAAAATTGGTTCCGCTTCAATAGGAACAATAGCTACAGGAAATGCATGAGGTCCAAATAACATGTGGGAACTATAAAATACAAATAATAGGAATCATTCCTGAAAAAGTTTGAGCGTGGTATACTAAGGTCATGAACTGAATTTTGCAAGATCCATTTTGAATAAAAATGAATTCTTTTTTGACTGATACCTGTGTCGGATTAATTTTAGAATTTTTTACATTCCCATTTCTCGGGGCATCCCACGGGCTGACATCAAAATTTTTTAATTAATACCAAGTAAAAAATTCAATGTTCTCAAATATAGTCAAATGACTTTTAAATGATATGAAAGAACGCAAGGATTTTTAGAAAGGGCAAGTCTGAAGAACGAGCGCTATCTCAAGATAACGTGATGGGATGCAAACGAAGTTTTTTTTCTAAAAATAACAACGTTAATTCGTGTGATTTCCAAGTAGTTTTACTATATATCGTTTACAGAAATGAATTAGCTCATGAGAGACTGGTTCCGAAAACATGGTGATTATCTCTACAGCGTGGATTTGTTCATGATAGTGTCCATGGTTGGATCATGAGGTATGCCAAGATCAAGTGCTCGCTGATAGTGGCGCCGTGCTACTTCGATCATAGGCGGGTTATGTTGCATATAATAAATAGCCAAATTGAAGTGAGCATCAGCATAGTTAGGATCTAATTCAATGGCCTTTCGTAGAGAGAGCTCTGAAATTTCTCGCCATTTTTTATGTCCTGCCACTATTCCTAAATAATGGTGAGCACGTGCATTTTTACTATCATAGAGCGTTGCTTGAATAAGAGCTGCGAAGGCCTCATCAATGCGTTGTTCTTGCAGGTAGGTCATGCCTAGCAAAAGCCAGGCATTGGGATTGTCTAATTTTTTTTGAATCGATGTGCGTAAGAGCTGTTCTGTTTCTTCAAGTTTATTGAGGTG
>CAIWMF010000100.1 GCA_903913785.1 uncultured Spartobacteria bacterium
CCTTCTCTTCCCACCCATAAATTTCCCCATTATACGTGATCCAAAGAGACCCATCTTCATTCGACATCGGCTGAGAAGCCGTAGGCGAAAGATCACGAATGCTCAAGCGCGTGTGTATTAAGCTTGCCTGACCTCTTGCTGCGTGATGCCAGCCTTTTTCTTGTGAAAAAGAAAAATGCTGCGAGTCCCATCCATCAGGTCCACGCGACGCAAGTGACCTTACTGCCTGATCGATTTGATCAGGGTGAGAAAATTCTTTGGAAATGATACCAGCAATGCCACACATAATTGAGAAAAGTAGCTATGAGAATCCAATGCGTTGAAACAATATCTATTGCTAAGGAATATATATATTTTTTCGATGAGCAATAAGAAACAAGGGAATAGAAATGAATTGTATGGTCATTGCAAAAATCACAACTGCTAGGATGGAGTACTCATAGAGAAAGCCTGTAATGATACTTCCAATTAACCCGCATATTTCATACCGATTCTGCTGCGGCTTGCGAAGACTGATGGGATCAGGCAGACCCAGCATGTTAACCGCCGGGCTTTATGTGTACAGCCCTCCCCAAGTCATAATGTGAGTTTGAGCGCAGCATCTACCCTCCCTTCCCGGTCTACGCAGTAGATTGGTATGAAATATTCGGGCTAGATGAATAAGAGAAGAGAAACTGAAGAAAAGAAAAAGCGCAACTATTGAGCCGCTGCTCTTCAAGTAGCATTTTTCTAAGATGAGAAAAATGTGCGGCCGCAGGGATTCGAACCCCGAACCTTCTGATCCGTAGTCAGATGCTCTATCCAATTGAGCTACGGCCGCAAGAAGCTTTAATAAATGGAATGTAAATGGGACCTAAAAACGTACAATCAATCCTAGTATTTATTCAAAGGATCTATAGGTAAGTATAAAATCAAGCTTTGGTCAAATGGAAAGCGTCATGAGAGGAAAATTGTTTGCAAAAATTTATACATGCCCAGGAGCTATACTTCTTTACTTGGCTAACGAAGGTGATGGAAGCCCTATCACTAAATCTCCGGCAAGTATCTTGTTTTCACTAAACCATCCACATGCGACTTCTAATACATAAATAATATTTGAGGAGTTGCTTGAAACTGGCTGTTCGTCGAATGGTTTTAAATCATGAATTTCTAAAATACGCCCAGCAGGGTTAATGTAGGCGGCACTTAATGGAAACGCTGTCTCCTTCATCCAAAAAGAAACTTGTTTGGGTCTTGGGAACACAAAAAGCATGCCTTGATAGGGGTCAAGCGATCTGCGTTTCATGAGCCCGGCTTCTCGTGAAGGTTCATCTATAGCGACTTCAACGTCAAGATCTCTCCCTCCTAGAGAAAGCAAACAGTGGGAAACTGATGGTTGGTGTAATAACGGGCTAGCAGATTTCGGTATAGAGACTCCCAGGATAGAACAGATGCTAGTAATTGCGCATAAAGTAGAGAACAAGGGGAGCATGGAAAAATGATAAAATATTTTACGTGGTGCTCAGGATGGTCTCTGTTGTTTCCCAATCCAGACAAGGATCCGTAATAGATACTCCGTATTGCAAGGTAGAAATATCCTCTGTTAGGGGCTGATTGCCTGTTTTAAGAAAGCTTTCAAGCATTGCTCCTACAATTTCTCTTCTTCCATTGTGACGTTGTTCGATAATATTGTTCCAAACATCTTTTTGTCTCCGTGGATCTTTGCCACTATTAGCATGACTGCAATCGATCATAATGACAGGAGGAACCTGCGCGGCTTTTAATTGCTCAACAGCTTGGGTTATTTGATGAGGAAAGTAATTTGCTCCATGACGTCCGCCACGCAATACGAGATGACTTTCCTGATTTCCTCGAGTGGTTACAATACTCGTCATGCCTTCCTGATCAATGCCAAGAAAACTATGAGGCATACCGGCGAAACGCATGGCATTAATGGCTGTTTCAATACTTCCTTCAGTACTATTTTTAAATCCTACAGGCATAGATAGACCGCTTGCCATTTCTCGATGTGTTTGTGATTCCGTTGTGCGCGCTCCAATGGCAGACCAACTAATGAGATCAGCAGTATATTGAGGAATGATCGGATCAAGAAATTCTGTCCCAGCTGGAAGACCAAGCTCTGCGATTTCTAAAAGAAGACGACGAGCAATGATAATACCCTCTTCTATTTTTCCAGAATCGTTAAGGTAGGGGTCACTAATGAGACCTTTCCAGCCAAATGCGGTGCGAGGTTTTTCAAAATAAACTCGCATGATAATGAAAAGACGATCGCTTAGTTTATCTGAAAGATCTACCAGCCGTTTAGCATATTCTATAGCAGCACTTGGTTCATGAATAGAACAAGGTCCAACAACCACAAGTAGGCGAGGGTCTTCTCCTCTAAGAATACGTCCAGCAGTAGTACGAAAGGCAACAATTTGATTAAGGAGTGCTATTGATGCAGGGGATCTTTTTTTAATCAGATTAGGTGAAAGGAGACGCGTAATGCTATCAATACCGATGTTATCAACTGTTGGAAATAGATGAGAACGAGAAGACATGTATTCTAGACTAGAATTTTTAAAATTTCATGGCAAGATCGCCCTATGCCATCTTTTGATATTGTTTCTGAAATAGAGCGTATGGAAATTGAGAACGCTGTTAATCAAGCCCGCAAGGAACTTCTCACACGATTTGATTTTAAAGGAAGTCATGTTTTAATTGAGCAACCAAAACCAGAAACCATCGTATTAATTGCAGAAGATAGCAAAAAGCTTCAAGGGCTGCGTGAAATCATGATCTCAAAATTGGCTAAACGGAATGTTGATCTACGTAATGTAGAGCAAAAAACACCAGATATTTCTCCGCTCGGACATGCTCGTCAAGAGCTTCTCATTAAGCAAGGTCTCGATGGTCCAAAGGCTAAAGAAATCACTACTGCCATTAAAGCAGAAAAATTCAAAGTCCAATGTACTCTCCAAGATCGTCATGTCCGCGTTACTGGGACAAAACGAGACGAACTTCAACAGGTTATTTCCTATTTAAAAGAGAAGAATTTTGAAATCGCCCTAGGGTTCAAAAATTTTAGGGACTAGCCCGGATATTTCATACTGCTCGTGGCGAGGAGACTGCGAAGGCGGATGGGGTAAGGCAGACGAGCATTTTGACGCCGGGCTGTATGGGTACATACCGCCCAAGTCATAATGTGAGTCTAACGCAGGATCCATCTGCTTTCCCAGTCTCCGCAGGTGATCAGTGTGAAATATCCGGGCTAGCCCGCATATTTTATACCGATTCTGCTGCGGCTTGCGAACACCTGATGGATACTGCGTCAGCTTCGAATTGCTCTCCCGAGCACTGGTGGTGTCTACACCATGATTCGCGGCGCCTCGCAACGAATCAGTATGAAATATGCGGGCTAAACCAGTCATCTAATCTGCTTGCATTGATTATAAATGCTCCATGCAATATTCTTCTCCATTATCAGCAACTCGAAACTCTAAATGAGGTCCTGTTTTTTCTGTGCACTTGCAAATGACACAACAATGAAATGTTTCTTCTGCTGGTAGATTCTTTTTTCTCATGAAAAGAGGAGCCTGCTTTTTTTGAAGACATTTTGTTAAAAAATTTTTGTAATGCAACAAGAGTATTGGCCAAAAAAAGAGACCATAATTAATGAGTGTAACTATTAAGGCTGCCTTAGCTGCCTGGGATTGCCCGACTGTTCCCATTGCAGTTAATAAACAGCTACAAAGTGCAAGCCACTTCATACGAATAGGAATAATGAAAAAGAGGAATACTTGATAATCTGGATGTACCGTTGCAAAGGCATACAAAAGCGAAAGATTGAGAAAAGTATTTGCGCCGTAACTTCCAAAAATCAGTGCAACAATCGTACAGCTTATCATACCTATCATATAAAATAGAGTCGTACGAAAAGCCCCTAGGCCTTCTTCTAAGCCATCTCCTAAAAACCAGAGGAAAAGAAGTGCAAATAAAATCCAAAATGGTTGAAAAGTTTCAGGAATAAAAATCCATGTTATTAAACGCCAAATTTCTCCTTGTAGGATTGCTTCACGATTCAACGTTAAAACTGACTCATATCCCGGTGCGATAAGATGCAAGAGAAAAACTAGTGCATTAAAACATGCGACAAAGCGAATTAAACCAGGCACGGCAAGCCAGGGATAACGTAATTCTAAACGATTAATAAAAGTCATGAATCTCTTGTGCTGGCGTATGAAAAATTCGAAGCTCACGCTAACATTGCGGGAATACTCTGAGGAACGTATCTCCTATTGAATTTTATTTTGGCCACTGTGGTGGATTAGAATTAGGAACATCCTCTCCTGTCATTTTTTTTTCAACAAAGTTAGCAGAGCCACTAATATCTTCTCCGACACCTCGAATAGTATTACAACCAATCATAGTGCAGGAGAGCCCTGCAAACAAAAAAAATCTAATAAAGGAACATGTTTTCATAGTAGTGGTGTGAGTTGGAATGTATCTTGGGAAATTTCACTCGTTTGTTTTCGTATTAATCTCGTGATGATTGCTCCTCTTGGCTTGCTACCAATAGGGTATTTCGCCTTGTTAGCCTCCAAAATTTCAGCGTAAAAAAATCCTAAAATTCATTTAGGCAAAGCTATACAGATCATTACTGATAATAATTCCTCATTCTTAAGAATGCGAGTGCCTATCACAAGATTTTTTGTGCCATTGATCAAGAAGCAAATCAAATTCATCAAAACACTGAGCGTAAAAAGGGTAAACATCTTTTTGTGCACAAGAGGGGCGATAACGCCAATGCTTATAAGACCAAAGCCAACATTCAGGATGACGTCGAATCCCAGACTCTAAAACATTCCAGTAGTCTTGTGTGAGCGATTCAACGGTGCTCTCCTTTGTCATAGGAATTGGTGCGTGAAAACGGAGTGTATAACCTCCTTGTCCTCGAATTAAGCACTCGACAGGGACTAATAGTGCTCCTGTTCGCATTGCAAGCTCGGCAGGCAGACGCGTGAGTGGTACTAAAAGGTCATCGAAAGCTCTTACAATGACAGGTCCCTCTTTTGGTTTGAGATTAAGATCGACTAAGATACCAAATTTGCCCCCTTTTTTAAGATAACGAAATAATTTTAACATGGCTTGTTCCTGATGCAAAATTTCTTGTCCTAAGCTCGAACGCCATTGACTAAAGAGTTTTTCAAGGAGTGGGTTTTTAAATTTTTGAGCAATGACAGGAAATTTTTCTGCATAACGTGCCGTAATTTGTCCAGTCCATTCAAAATTAGCAGCATGTAAACAACAATAAATGACTGCAACTCCTTGTTGTTTTGGTGAACTGATGGGATCAATTAATTCGATTGTTGCAAGCTTATCAATGATTTTAGGAGTTAAACGAGGCGACCATAGCAGTTCTAAAAATGTTGCCGCAAAAATAGTATATGATTTTAATGCAATCCTTCGACGTCCTTTCTCATCATACTCATCGCCAAAAGCTGCTTTAATATTAGCTAAGGCAACATGACGTCGATTTCTATCTAACACAAAAAAGAAAAATCCTATTGCTTTTCCCAGTGGCCGCAACCAACGCCACGGTAAGCACTGTACCATTAATGCTGCTAAACGCAGAGCATGATACTCGAGATGATAACGATAGTTTTTAAAATGACTCACAGAGATAAAGGATACTCATGCTATCGTTCTGCTTCAATGAATATGAGAATTTTTATGCATGATATGCGGACTCATGTTTGTGGATTGCCCTATTCATCTCCTTCTTGCTTGCCGGTGTCATCACTTATGGGTCAATTTAGCTGAAAATTAAAAAGTGATTTTTTATCTCGTAATAAAGCAGTTTCCAAGTTCTCTATCTGTCTTCATGACGAGTTTTTTTGTAATTTATTATTCTATCTTCGACTGAATGAAGAAGGTAGAGGCTTATCTTGATTCTGTAGGATCAATTATTTTTTCTTCCACAAAACGCGGGAACACAGGGATTGCTGTTTTTGCGTTATATTTTTCCGGAAATGATGGTATGCTCACGTGATTCTCTAGTGAGATTGGATCAAGTGCTAGCTGCTGAAAAATTTCATGAGCAGCATCTGGTGCTATTGGCATTAAGAGGGTCGCGGCAATACGAGTTGATTGAAGAAGGCTTATTAGAATGGAAGAAAGACGACTTGCTTGATCAGCATGTTTAGCGATTTGCCACGGAGCCGTGGCGTCAATAAATATATTGGTTCGAGTAATAATTTCTATCATGCTTTCTATTGCTGCTTGGATATTTGATGCCTCCATCTGCTTGCAATAATCTTCTACCAAAGTCATGTGATCTCTTAGGAGCGTACTGCACTCTTCTGAGAGAATAATAGATAAAAGTCCTTCTGGACGATACCGGCAAATCATGCCAAGAGTTCGATTAAGAAGGTTCCCAAGCCCGTTGCTTAGTTCAGAATGATACCGACTTATAAGACGCTCTTCACAAAAATCAGCATCGCGTCCCATAACTGCATCACGCATTAGGTAGTAACGTAATGCGGAAACACCAAAACGATTGATTGCTTCGGTCACATCAAACACATTACCAGTAGTCTTACTAATTTTTTCTCCATGAAGTGTCCAAAAACCATGTACTAATAAATGTGGCATCTCCTCATCTGAAAATCCCATAGCGTGAAGCATACAAGGCCAATAGATGCCATGAGCGGGAATGAGAATATCTTTACCAATCACGTGAGCATTACATGGCCAGAGGGTTGAAAAACTATTCTCTTTATTCGTGCTCAGATAACCAGCAAAGCTAATGTAGTTGATAAGCGCATCAAACCAAACGTAAACAACAAATTCAGAGTCAAAGGGAAATTCAATGCCCCAAGAGAGTCGGCTCTTAGGACGTGAAATACAAAGATCTGTATTGACTTTAGTTGCTGCATTTTTCAGTTCTCGGTGACGAAAGGAAGGCGTAATAAAATTAGGATGTTTTTCTAAAAAGGAAACTAACCAAGCACGACAGTCCGACAAACGAAAATACCAATTTTCTTCTTCTAAAAAGACTACCTCACCCCATTCTGCTCCAAATTCACCATCCTCGCCACGCTCTTTATCCGTTAGGAACTGCTCTTGTCGAACACTATAATAACCTTTATAGGATGCTTTATAGAGCCAACCGTTTTTTAAAAGATTACTTAAAACCTGTTGAACAACGCTCTTATGTACTGGATTCGTAGTAGATGCCCAAGCATCATAAGAAATGCCTAGCTTTTTCCATAGTGTGACAAAGGCCTCAGAAATAGTATTGGTAAAGGCTAAGGGAGAGATGTTTTGCTTTTCTGCTGCTTGTTGAACTTTTTGTCCATGCTGATCAACGCCTGTAAGAAAAAAAACCTCTCTGCCTCGTAGTCTGTGGTAGCGGGCTAGTACATCCGCTAAAATTTTTTCATAGGTATGCCCAATGTGCGGTAATGCATTGGTGTAGTCGATGGCAGTAGAGATGAAATAAGGTTTCATGAAAAGGGAATATTTGTGCTTTGGGACCTTAATTAATGCCGAAACGATTCAAGCACCAGACATTCACTTTATGCGTAACGGTAGCATAGCAAATCACAAATCCTGTAATCCAAGCCCAGTAAATCGGAGGAAGAGGCACCATTTCAAAATATGCTCCCATAGATGTGTACGGGAGCACGCTTCCTATGAGCATAATAAGCAAAGTCATGAGCAAGAGAAATGGACTCGCAATACTTTGCATAAAAGGAATCTTAGCTGTGCGAATAATATGAACAATTAAGGTCTGAGTTAAAATGGATTCTACAAACCATCCCGTGTGAAAAAGTTTTTCATAATAGGATTTCATTTCAGGAGTTGTCCCTGAATGACTAAAGAGATTGCAATGAAAAAAATAAAGCATCAGAAAAAAAGTTGTGTAATCAAAAATTGAACTGAGTGGTCCAATGAAAATCATGTAGCGCCCAATATTGCCAATATTCCATTTGCGTGGTTTTAATAAATACTCAGGATCAACATGATCTGATGGAATACCAATTTGTGAAGTATCATATAACAAATTATTGACCAGGACCTGAATCGGAGCCATTGGAAGAAAGGGTAAAAAACAAGCGCTTCCAACCATGCTAAACATATTTCCAAAATTCGAGCTGGCACCCATGCGAATATATTTTAAGATATTTCCAAAGACTTTGCGTCCTTCTAAAATTCCATCTTCTAGGACCATGAGACTCTTCTCGAGTAATATAATATCAGCTGATTCCTTGGCGACATCGACAGCTGTATCTACAGAAATACCGACATCTGCAACACGCATAGAGAGAGCATCATTAATGCCATCACCCATGTAACCAACAACGTGTCCTTTTTTTTGTAGAGCAAGAATAATCCGCTCTTTTTGAGATGGGGAGAGGCGAGCAAAGACATTATTTTGTTCAGCAATGACTCCAAGATCTTCTTCACTCAGGCAGAGAATCTGATCGCCGGTAATTACCTCATGTACTTCCAGGCCAACATCTTTACAAATTTTACGTGTCACAATTGCATTATCGCCAGTTAAAATTTTAGTCGAGACTCCATAGGATTTAAGTGATGCGATTGCTTTAAAAGCAGATTCTTTAGGAGGATCTAGAAAGGCAATGTAACCTAGTAATGTCAATTCTGTCTCGTCAGCTACGGAAAAGGTTGTTTTATTTTGTGGAAATTCACGATAGGCAATTCCAAGCACGCGATATCCATCACGACTTAGTTTTTCATACTCTTCCAAGAGATCATTTTTAATCAGATCAATCATCATATAAATTTCATCGTCAACCTGATAATGAGTACAAACTTTATAAATATCTTCTACAGATCCTTTACAAACTAAGACGTGATCACCTTCATAATCAACAACCACGGACATCCGTTTGCGTTGGAAATCAAAGGGAATCTCATCAACCTTCTTGCAATCACGATCAACATCTAGATCTGTATGTGAGAGGACAGATGCGTCCAGTAAATTACGCATTCCAGTCTGGTAATAGCTGTTCATGTAGGCATAACGCAGAACATCATCACTATCACGATTAGTCACATCAACGCTTTTTTCAAGAATGACGCGGTCCTGAGTGAGTGTACCAGTTTTATCCGTGCAAAGAATATTGATAGCTCCAAAATTCTGAATGGCATTAAGACGCTTAACGATGACCTTTTTCTTGGACATTGCCATTGCTCCTTTAGCAAGATTGACCGTTACAATCATGGGCAGCATTTCGGGTGTTAGTCCTACTGCAATAGAGAGTCCAAAAAGTAACGCTTCTGCCCAATTGTGACTTCTTACGCCAATGATGAGACAGACAACACTCACCATGATGATCATGAAACGAATCATCAACCAGGTGAATCCTGCGATCCCGCGGTCAAAACTTGTGAGCACAGGAGCGCTTGCAAGTTTTTGGCTGATAGCTCCAAAATAGGTTTGAATACCTGTATTAATTACAAGTGCTTTTGCACTGCCGCTGATCACATTGCTGCCCTGGAAAATCGCATTTGAGAGTTCTAATGCTGATCGCCTTTCTCCCTGATGAGAGATCAGAGAGCTAACTCCTTTTTCAACAGGCATTGCCTCACCTGTTAGAGAAGATTGGCTAACAAAAAAATCCTTAACACTAATCAAACGCATGTCTGCTGCAATAAGCGAGCCAGCTTGAAGAGAAATGATATCACCGGGGACAATTTGAGTCATAGCAATTTCGATCTCTTGACCATTGCGCACGACATGGCAACTGGTTTGTACCATCGCACGTAATTTTTCGACAGCCTTGCTTGTGCGATGTTCTTGAAAATAAGCGAAACTAATACTCAAGACAACCATAAATCCGACTACTGTTGCGGATTCAGGATCGCTCATTAAAATCGAGACAATGCAAATAATAAGAAGTTGAATGACGAGAGGGTTCTTACAACGTGTGAGTATTTCATGAAAAAAACTCTCTTTCTCTTTTTTGCCAAGATCATTAGGGCCATGCTGATCTAAAAGACGTTCTGCTTGTTCCGTAGTAAGCCCATGCTCAGATGATTGAAGTGTTTTTAGGGCCTCATGGACAGGTATCAAACAAGCATTAATAAATTCTCTCTCATATTCAGAGGGAGTTGCTTCACTAGCATTCACCTTAAAAAACGAGATTGAGCGAAAAAAAGATTTTAAGAAAGACGAAATATTCACAATGACTTCTTAAAATTCATCTCGTAAAGCTAAGCACAAGGAAGCCCATTACTTTAATGACATTAATATGGGGGTTGGGTAAATTCCCAAGATCACTATAGTAATCATCAATAAGGTCATGAGCAATGTCGTAAAGCTAGAGATATTGATAGGAAGTGCTTCTGGAGTAGGATCCTGCCAGTACATGACTTTTATTACTTTGAGATAATAATATATCCCTATGACAACAGAAAGAGTACCAACTCCGAGCAAACCATAATGACCTTGTTGAAAAGTCACTTGAAAAATAAGAAACTTACCCACAAATCCTGCAGATAAGGGAAGTCCTGCTAGCGAAATACATGCAATTGCCATTGCTGCTGCAAGGAAGGGGGAGCGTGTATGAAGACCCTGAAAATGATATATATCATCACCTCCAGAGGCATTTGTCACAATGATTAAGACGATAAAGGCAAGCGAGGTCATTACCAGATAAGCAACCAGGTAGAATCCAATAGCAGGAAGTGCAAGAGCAGCTCCTATGCTGGCTAAACTCATTAGAACATAACCCGTATGAGCAATGCTCGAATATGCAAGCAAACGCTTCATGTTGGTTTGAGCTATGGCAGCAAGATTTCCAAAGAGTAAGGTCATGATGGCCAACAGGGTTATAAGTGTTAAAATTTTCCCGCCTAAAATGGGAACTGTATAGAGCTGTTCTAATAAACGAAAGAGCACAACAACACCTGCCGATTTTGAGGCAACAGAAAGAAATGCAGTTACAGGAGTTGGAGCTCCTTGATAAACATCTGGAAGCCAAAACTGAAATGGAAACGCTGCGACTTTAAAACAGAAGGCAACAAGCACTAGGCCAACACCAAAAAGAAGGGGTGGCATCGACTCGGCAGGCATCATTGCAATAGCTTTACCAAGATGAGCAATGCTGCTGGTGGCAGTTACGCCAAAAATCCAACTAATACCATAAACAAGAAATCCTGTTGTGAGTGCACTTAAAATCAGATATTTGGTGCCTGCTTCAAGACATCTGGGGTCATTGCGTAAATAAGAAATGGCAATGTACAAAACTATTGTCATACATTCCAAGGATACAAAGAGCATGATAAAATTTATTGATGAAACAAGCCACATGAGGCTTGCGCACGCAAAAATTGGGAGAATAAAAAATTCACCAACACCTGCTCCTGGTCGTTCACCTGGAATGCCTCGTTGGATATTAGGAATAAAATAGACCGACATGAGAAGTGTCATCATCGTCATTACGAGCATGAAGCGCTTAAAAAAAAGTGCTAATGGGTCAGTTGCGTAAAACGAGGCACTCGCCATAGATAGCGGAAGCATGGGAAGCCATGTTAAGAGAAGCACACAAACAAGAGCAGCCATGCTCATCAAAAAAATGATCTTTTTGTTGAGTTTGGGAAAAAAAGCCTCAACCATAAGTAATGCTATACCAAATAAGACGAGGGTGAACTCAAGAAACAGTGGATTCATTCAGGTAATGGAAGTAATAAAGGTTAAACTAGCAAAACGTTATTTAATTAAACTAGTAATAGTTAATAAGTAATGAAAGTTAAGCGAAAAGAATTTCAGTTTTTAGCTATTCTCGCATCAGGCAGTTTTGAGCGGTCTTCTATTCTTGTATTAGTTGTATAGCAGTCTGTTCGGAAATGATTTTGCTAGTCAAGTTACTTTCATTTTCATTTGCAATATGAATGACTTTTCTTAGCTGAATTTCTGCGGGCTCAAGGTAAAGCAGTGTGAATTAAATTGACGATTAATCTTGGGAAAATACCGGTTATTAAGAGAAACAGAAAGAGCATGCTTGCAGGTGCATATTCAAAAAATGTGAGATCTTTGATGCTTTCCCATCGTTGGATATTAGATAGGGGACCAAAAAAAACATTACGGTAAGCACGCAACATATAAATTGCTGAAATAACTACGCCCCAGAGTGCCGCAATCATTGCAATAATAAAACTCAACGATCCCTTATTAATAATAACGGCAGCTGTAGTTCCGAAAAAGATAAGCATTTCACCTGCGAAATTTGTAAATCCTGGTAAGCCAATCGAAGCCATTGTGCCAAAACCAAATAGAAGTGAAATTTTTGGTATAAGCCTAGCTAAGCCTCCTAGATCCTTATAATCGAGTGTGTTAGTTCGACGATACAGTGCTGCGCAAAGACAAAATAGAGCGGCTACGGAAAGTCCATGCCCAAACATAAGCAGGACAGCACCACTAATACTAAGCCTATTAAAAGCTATAAGGCCGAGAAAAATTGTTCCCATATGCATAACGCTTGAATAAGCAATTGTGAAATCAAGACGCTTTTGTGCCATAGTCACATAACCAATATAGAGAATGTTACAAATAAGTAAGAGCAATAGAAGGGTGGAAAATTTAGCAATTGCCGATGGAAAAATAGGAAGTGCTAAACGAATGAATGCATAGAGTCCGAATTTTTTGAGAACTCCAGCATGAAGCATCGCTGTTGGTGCTGGAGCACTGGAATACGTACTTGGTGCCCAGGAATGGAAAGGAAAAAGAGAAACCAATGTTCCTAATCCAACGACTAAAAGCAAATAAATCCAAGAAGCAGGATGACTTATATTACTTTGACTTAATTCCTTCATAACTCGAAAATCAAAAGAACGTAAATTAATCGGTGCTGCTAGATAAAGTGCTATAATTCCAAGCAGTACAATAAAACTTCCGGCTCCAAGATAGAGTGTGGCCTTCCAAGCAGCTTTCTGGCGATCTCCAGAACCCCATATACCAATCATGATGAAGACAGGGATAAGTGCAATTTCATGAAAACTGTATAAGAAAAATGTATCCAAGGAAGAAAAAGCGCCAACTAATCCCGTTGAAATAAAAAGCAAACAAATATAAAAAAGAGCAGGGGAATGTTCTATTTTTGGAGTACTCCAAATAGCGGCAAATGAAACAAGTGTTGTGAGCACCAACATGATAAGGCTCAAGCCATCTGCTCCGAGCGTAAAATTAAGTCCCAATTGCGGAACAATGCTTATTTTTTGAAGATATTGCCATTCTCCTGCCCTGGTATCAAAATGAAAAAATAGAAACAGTCCTAATGCAACATTAAGTCCCGTTGCGGCAAGTGACATAAAACGACTCGGAGCGCCGCACATGATCAAAAGAATAGCAATCAGTGGCACGAGAATGAGGAAAAGCAGAGGACTCATAATGAAGGAAGTGAAAAATGAAGGATCAATGATAATAGAGAGACAGAGTTGCATGCCTTTCATCAATTGTTTTTACGATTAGTGCATGCGCAGTAGGATGACAAGCATCGCAATCACACCTCCACCAAGAAAAAGCGTGTAGGCTTGGAGATTACCAACTTGAAAAAAACGCACAACAAATCCAATAGACCAAATCAACGAGGAGGTTCCTTGAACAAGAATTCCATCGATCAACCAGCGATCAATGAAAGCCATCACATTAGCAAACCCTCCTTGAACATGCTGCACGCACCAATTATAGCAATGATCAATATAAAAACGATTGATAAGAAGGGGGATAACAATAGGGTCTTGTGAGGCATTGCGGTAAATAGCAGCGGCGGCAAGCGTACCAATTAAGAAAAAAAGTATAAAGATAGCTTCTACATAAAAAGGCGTTTCTGATGAAAGTGCTAGGCTTCCAATGGGAGTAATAAAATAATGTCTGAAAAAAC
Source organism: uncultured Spartobacteria bacterium (assembly GCA_903913785.1). Classification (GTDB taxonomy): domain Bacteria; phylum Verrucomicrobiota; class Verrucomicrobiia; order Chthoniobacterales; family UBA6821; genus CAIWMF01. The sequence goes on from CAIWMF010000100.1 coordinate 13,893, forward strand.
CATATCCTGAGAAAATTGCTGGTATAGATAAAAGTATTAATGGGATTGTCATGACTAGGGGTGATTCTATAGCAGTGCGGGCCTTTTCTGTACGGGGAATTCCAAAAAAAGCAACAATACAAACACGTGTAATATAAAAAGCGGTGAGTCCTGCAGCAGTAACAAGCATCCAAAAAACAATCTGATTTTGTTCGAAAGCGGATTTCATAATGAGGTCCTTACTAAAACTACCGCTAAAAAATGGACATCCAGCTAGTGCTAACATACCACATAAAAAAGTAACAAAAGTTATTGGCATACGTTTTCTAAGCCCTCCCATTTGCCAAATATCGAGTTCGTGATGCATGCTTACCATGACTGAACCAGAAGTTAAAAAAAGGAGGCATTTAAAAAATGCGTGTGTAAAAAGATGAAACATCGGAATAGCTGGCGAATGTGCAACTCCAACAGCAGTGACCATATAACCAAGTTGAGAAATTGTAGAGTAAGCTAAAACACGTTTGAAATCATTTTGTTGTATTCCAAGGCAAGCAGCACCAAGCGTGGTGATAGCGCCAATCCATAGAATCACTTCACGTGCGCTAGGAGAGCACGATATCAGTGGAAAAATACGAGCAAGCATGTAAACGCCGGCAGCCACCATCGTTGCTGCATGGAGCAGGGAAGAAACAGGTGTTGGACCTTCCATGGAATTAGGGAGCCAAACATGCAATGGAAATTGTGCAGACTTTCCAATGGTGCCACAAAAGATAAGCAATAAAGAGATTGCAAGTAATATTGGATGACCTGCATAGAGGAAAGGCGAGTGATTCATTGTGGTAAAGGAAATACTACCCGTAAGCACCCATAAAAGTAATATTCCTAAAAGAAAACCAAAATCACCAATCCGATTAACGATAAAAGCTTGTTTTCCAGCATCCGCAGCACTTGCTTTTTCAAAGTAGTGCATAATTAATAAGTAGGAGCTAAATCCAACGAGTTCCCAGCTCATAAAGAGCATGATAAAATTATCAGCTAGGACAATTCCAAGCATAGAAAAAAGGAAAAATGCAAGCCCTGCAAAAAAACGAGCATATCCACTTTCTTCCCGCATATAGCCAAGAGAATACGTAAAGACGATCGTTGCAATAGTTGTTACTACAACGAGCATGGTGCGCGTTAAGGGATCGACGATCATTCCAATAGGAATGGTTAAGGCTTCGCCAAAATCGATCCATTTTATTCCAGGAACGATATGATCAGTGTTTTGAAAAAAAAGAATCCAACTTCCTAAGCATGAAATTAAAGCTGCTGTAATTGCTAAAGTACCTGCCGCAGGTTTATTGCGTCGTGTGATGAGTAGAATAGATGCGGCAGCTACTAACGGTGCTAGGTAAATAACCCAAACAAGGCTTGAGGTTGAAGTGCAAGAAATAGTATTAAAAAATGAAGGTATCATAGTCTAGAGAGTCATTTTAATGAAAAAAGATGAGCAATGAGAGAAACTGAATCAGGCATTGTGATAACGTCATATTGTTTTTCAATAGCAAAGTGCGTGCATGATTTGTCCTGTTCATGAATGCGATTATTTTGACTAAAACTTCATGCTATTGAGGTCCTCACTGTGTGTTGTTTGACGAGCACGAAAAAGAGCAACAATAATTGCGAGTCCCACAGCAACTTCTGCAGCAGCCACTGTGATAATAAAAAAAACTAAAACTTGGACATCATAGTTTTGATGACCGTTAAGAATTCCATAGCGTGAAAATGCAACAAGGGAGAGATTGACTGCGCTAAGCATCATTTCAAGACACATAAAAATGATAATGATATTACGCCTAAGCATTACCCCAGCAAGCCCCAAGGAAAAAAGTAGTCCACTAGCCATAAGATAGTGAGAGAGAGTAGTTATCATATAATAAAAAGGTGACTTAAAAAAATAAATTCAAGTAAGTAATGTAAAAGAGATTATTGAAGAGAAATGGTAGTTCATGCTCTTTTAAATTTTATTTTTAGGCTAGAACTCATTTTTTTTATAAAGGTAAATTAAAATTAATATGAGTTATTTTCTATCGTAGAGTCCGGCGACTCAAAAGAACAACACCTACCGTTGAAACTAAGAGTATGACCCCAATAATTTGAAATGGTAAATTAAAAGAGTTAAAAATCGTCATGCCAATGAGTTGGACATCATAAGATGCGGTCGTTAATTCTGGCATGGGTAGAGCAAATTGCGAACTTGATGCAAGTATTTCAGAGAGAAGCCCAATAAAAGAGAAAACAACAACTAGCCCCCCAAGCATCGGACTGAATTTTACACGACGACATTCCTCGGCTTGTAAATTAAGAAGCATAATAATAAAAAGAAAAAGCACCATCACGGCTCCTGCGGCAACTAGAACTTGAACAATAGCTATAAAAAATGCATCTAAAGTCACAAAAACTGCAGCTAAGCAAATAAAAGAACTTACCAAACACATAGCACAAGAAATAGGACTGCGGAGTGTGACAACACCAAGTCCAAAGGCAATC
>CAIWMF010000101.1 GCA_903913785.1 uncultured Spartobacteria bacterium
ACCAAGTTGAAACACCCAAACTGAAGGGAGTGCCAACCATCCCAGCCACCCGGAGCCAGGACTCATCATTAAAGAGCGATGTTTCCAAACACACTGCAAAGTTCCAAAGGCCCAACGAAAACGTTGGGAAAAAAGTGCTTTGATATTTTGAGGGGCTTCTGTGTCAGCAATCGCAGATGGCGCGTAACTTACCTTCCAGCCTAAGCGATGGAGTTGTAGGGTTAAGTCGGTATCTTCTGCGAGCGTTTCCTTGTTGAGTGGACCTGCTGCTAGTAGTGCGGAGCGTCGAAACGCACTCAAGGCACCGGGCACAACAGTGATGCAGTTTAAGAGATCTTGTGCACGTCGATTAATTTCAAAGGCAAATTCATATTCGATTTGTTGAAAGCGTCCTAACCAATGACGAAAATTTCCAACACGTATATGCCCCGAGACCGCTCCGACCTTAGGATCGTAAAGAGGCTCGATCAAGAAACGTAATGCTTGCGTGGAGACCATGGTATCAGCATCAAGGGTTACAATATAATCATGGGAGGAAGCTGCAATGGCATGATTGAGTGCCGCAGCTTTTCCGGTATTAGCCTGCTTGTGTAAAATAACGGTGCGCTCCGTGGATGACGTGTTGTTGACCCATTCCATGACTTTCTTCGCTGTTGAATCATGGGAACCATCATCGACAATGATGAGTTCTAGGGGACCCTCGTATTGACTTGCTAAAAGATGTTCGATGGTCGAATCAATAACACGTTCTTCGTTGTAGGCAGCAATAATGACGCTGAGTGGAGGGAATGGTGATGTTACGGCCATCAAGGCTTCGTGAAATTTTATTCCTTGAGGCTCTCTGGAAGCGATCGATATGGAATCTTGCACCTGGAAAGAGCATGAACTTTTCAATCTTCTTTTTTCTAAGTAGCGATGACGTAATGCACAGGAAATAAAAAATAGGATAAAGAGTAGAGAGAGGACTGTGGTGATGATTAAAACCGTCCAGGCAGTGATCTCGATAAACCGGAGTGTTGCAAAACTTCCATAAATGTAATGCATTGCGACCGTCACATCGCCATGGCGTAGTGGGGGCATGAGCACATCACGTGATAAGCCAATAAATTGACCGAGCGGAACGATTTCATCACCTCGAGCACGAAGGTAATCAATGATCAAGGGTAGTGCAGCAACAGTTTGTGAACGGTTGCCACCGGCATCATGCATGAGAATGACACTCCCTCCTTGAGAGCGTTCTTCTTTCACTTTGTTTAAAATTATCTCGACTCCTGGGCACTCCCAATCAGTTGTATCAATGGATTCTCCCACAGTTAGGTAGCCATGATCTGAGGCGATTTTGAGTGCACGGAGTTCCCCTGGGGTGGAGGGATTGGCATCGCTATTGTAGGGAGGACGAAAGAGAGAGCTAGAATGTCCTGTGATGCTTTCGATGAGTCGAGTCGTAGCATTGAGCTCGAGGGAAATTTGTTCATCACTTGCGGTGGCAAGATTTTGATGCGTGTACGTATGGTTTCCTAATTCGTGTCCTTGATCTAAAATTTTGACGACAAGGTCAGGAAATTGCTGTGCTTGAGAACCAACGATAAAAAACGCTGCTGGGGCTTTTTTTTCTTTCAAAATACGCAGGATGCGTGGCGTCCATGTAGGATCTGGTCCATCATCAAAGGTGAGGGCCACTTGATGGGGTTGGGCGGCTCCTTGATGATAGACACAGGCAGGACGAGGGAAATCTTCATAACAAGAACTCATCAATCCGGTAGATTCCAGATGCATAGAACGGCAGCCTTGGCTCGGTTCATCTCCTAGAGAGAGAAAGTCTCCTGTACCGATGGAAGCAACTTCATTTTTAAGACTTAAGATTTCTAGTCCGTCTAACTCCTGTATGGAAGGCTCATCTCGACCCTCGACAGTCATTTTTGAAATTAATTTCAATGCTTTCCATACCCCCGGATCCTCTTCCCCAAGACGATCGAGTGCAATGCCTCCAAGAGCGTGCGGGGCGATGATTTTCAATTGATTAAAGAAGGTAATGGCATCTAAAAACCAAATTTCATGTTCCTCTTTTTCATCGAATCCCGAAAGGTAATGGAAGGAGGGTGAGAAATGAGGCGCTTCAAGTGTCACATTTTCTGCAATTGATAAATTAGCCCTTGCCATCACATCGACAAAGCTCAAGGTCTCCACTTTCTCCTTGGTCTCATTCCAATCGAGACCATAAGCACCTAAGGCTGCGACCCATTGTTCGGGTCGTCCATAATGCATCATTTCTTGGAGCTCTTCCTCGACCCAATCTTGTTCTGCAAGAGGGCCAGGTTCACCCGGCTCTGAGTTTTCATCATACAAGGTGAGCACAAAATGATCTACCACAGCACTGAGGGCCTCCAGGTCATAAATGGTTTCGGCTTTCTCACTGGAGATCGTCATCCAAAACTCATAATGAGATTCATGAAGCTTATTGCCTAATTCAAGGAGCAAATGATTTAACTCGCTGCGATACGAGGGATCTAATTCGTTCCAATCAATTAAGAGGCCGATGGATCCTTTTGGCAGACGCTTAAGGAGCGTATTAAAAAAGTCATTTTGTTCTTCGGGGGATGATTTAAAAAGACCTTCGATCGCCTCTGGCTGCCACACCTTTCCATCGATGTTTCGTAAGATAGGAAGGAGTCCAAGATTTTTATGAAGTGCACAAGAATAAACCTCATCATTGGGTAACTCCACAAGATTGCTTTCCACCCCCACCATATGAAACCAATCTGCAGCCACATGAGTTAAAAGATCAGCATGATGTGTAAGAGAAAAAATACTTTGAGGATCCCAATCCACCGCGTAGCCAAGACGAATAGGAAAGGGACTCTTCTTAAGAGGTATCTCGCAAGGCTGTGTAGGGGTGGTTACCGCAGTGTTGAGATTTTCATGAGTATTATTTTTTGGGAAGGGGAGAGGATCCGTAGTCACTAAGAAATGACGCCAATCATCCGTACTCTCGAGCAATCCTGGATCTTTGAATGCTTTGAGTGGTGTGCGAAAGCCGCGTACTTCTTGAGGGAGGCGTAACTCTGGGGCTACGAGTAGGCTTGCAATAAAGTATGCTGATGCACTGAGTACAAACAGTGCAATGAGGGCAATGGCAATGTGCAGTAAGCGCCGGCGCCGTCCACGAGGATCGGCAAAAATAGAATGGTCAAGATGTGAGGACAAAAAAATGAGTTCGTGTGTACCTTTTTCCGATGAATCCTAAAATTCATGTGTGAAGGATAGAGTTTAAAAAAAATTCAAAAAAATGGCAGAGAAAAAATCCAATAAGAGATATACCTTGTTTTTTATTATTATCCATCACTGTGAATTTTTTATCTGCCTCTCTTTTTTTAGCCCGTCGCTATTTGAAACCTAAGCGTACTTTTCTCTCCGTCATCACGCTCATTTCCGTCTTAGGTGTCACACTGGGAATTACGGTTCTCATTTTAGTAATCTCGGTGATGACTGGATTTCAGCGTGAATTACAACGCAAGGTCATTGGCTTTGATGCTCATCTCGTTATTTCTAAAGAAGGGATCTTAGATCATTGGCAGGAGCTTTCTAAAAAAATTTCTGATCTCCCGCAAGTCCGTAGCATCGCTCCTTTTGTTCAGGGCCCGGTGATTGTTGAGTTTCAACACAGACGTCTCACACCCAATATCCGCGGTATTGATCCTAATAAAGAAGCCGAACTAAAAAAATTCATCAAAGAGGGTTCCTTTGACCTGAGCGGAGAGAATGCAATCATTGGCTCGGAAATGGCTTCTTTGCTTGGCCTGCGGGTGGGGGATAAGATCACCGTCTATTCGTCGCATAACTTGAATCAAATTTTAGAAGAGCTCAGTAGAATGCAAGAAAAAGAGGGGAAAGTAAGTGTTAATGAGTTACGGCAATTGGTCCTACCTACGGAGCTGACCGTGAGCGGTATTTTTGAAACAGGACGCTATTATTACGATAGTGAATTTTTGCTTGTCCCTTTGCACATCGGACAGGAGCTCTATGGACTGGGCAATAGTGTGCATGGTCTTGCCCTCTTTATTGATAATGCTGAAGGGGCCGATGTCGTTCAAAAAATCATCCGCAAGCAGTTTCCTGGTGATCTTGTGGTCGCTACTTGGATGGATGCTAACAGGCAACTCTTTGATGCCATTGCGATGGAACGCCATGTCATGTTTTTCTTGCTCATGTTTATTGTGCTTGTTGCTGCTTTTGGAATCATGAATACGCTCATTACGGTGACCGTTCAAAAAACACGGGAAATTGGTATTCTCAAAGCCCTGGGAGCACGCACGGGACAAATCATCATGATCTTTTTAGTCCAAGGAATGATTGTGGGAATCATTGGTGTGGCCTCTGGTCTGGCTCTTGGGATGACGCTCATTCGCTTTCGTAATGAAGTGAGCCAAGGCCTCTCCTCCCTCCTAGGTGTAGAAATCTTCTCGCGCACGATTTATCAATTTTCCGAAATTCCTGCCGAAGTCGTCCCAAGCGACGTCTTAGTGATCTGCCTGAGTGCCTTTGCGATCTGCTCTCTAGCAGCTCTTGTCCCCGCATGGCTCGCCTCTAGACTCGATCCGGTCAAGGCACTGCGATGTGAGTGAGGTTAACCCGCATATTTCATACTGATCGTGACGAGGAGGCAGCGAAGCTGGGGTGGGGTTAGGCAGACCCAGCATTTTGACGCCAAGCTATATGTTGTACATACCACCCAAGTCACCATGTGAGTTTGAGCGTAGGATCTACCCTCCCTTCCTGGTCTGCGCAGGTGATCGGTATGAAATATTCTGGTTCATCTTTCCTTGAAATATAGACTCTTAGTGTCTATATTTCAAGGATGCTTCTTCGTTCCCATTTCTTAAAGTCAGTAGAAATAGCGCTCAAGCGGAGTCGTATTGTTGCCTTGTTAGGACCACGCCAGGTTGGAAAGACAACCTTGGCACGAGAGATTGCTATGAAAAAAAAGGGGGTTATTTTTGATCTCGAAGATCCCGTGCATCAAGCTCGACTTTCATTGCCTAAGCAAACACTCGAAGCGCTGCAAGGACTCATCGTCTTAGATGAAATTCAACTCCGTCCTGATCTCTTGCCGATTTTGCGAGTGTTAGCCGATAGGCCTAGTACTCCCGCTCGATTTCTGATTTTAGGAAGTGCATCTCCCAATTTGATTCGTAATGCTTCTGAAAGTCTTGCCGGGAGAATTGAGTTTATTGATGTGAGTGGTTTTCAACTTTCTGAAGTCGGATTAGAGCATCAGTCACGCTTATGGTTGCGAGGGGGATTTCCGCTCTCTTGGTTAGCAAAGAATGATAGTGATAGTATGGCTTGGCGTCTTGGATTTATTAGGACTTTTTTAGAACGAGATATTCGCACCTTTGGACTGGAAACCTCCCCTGAAGCCTTGAGGCGTCTTTGGCAAATGCTCGCTCACTATCATGGAGGGGTCTGGAATGCATCGGAGTTTGGACGTTCGCTTGGAGAGTCCTACAAAACAACACGACGTCATCTCGATATTTTGAGTGGTCTTTTTATGGTGCGTGTTCTGCCACCTTGGTTCGAAAATCTTGGGAAACGTATCGTTCGCCATCCCAAGGTCTACATCCGAGATACTGGCCTTCTTCACGGATTACTCGATATTGCTACCTCGACAATCTTAAGAGGCCATCCGAAGTGTGGTGCCTCCTGGGAAGGTTTTTGCATCGAGCAATTGTTGAGTATCACAGGAGAGCGGAATGCTTATTTTTGGGCCACGCACAGTGAGGCTGAGCTTGATCTGCTCCTTGTCAAGGAAGGCAAGCGCTATGGATTTGAAGTCAAATACACAGAGACACCTCAACTCACCAAATCGATGCAGATGGCGATGGAATCCTTAAAACTTGATCAGCTCGATGTGATCTATCCTGGAGAGGAGATGTTTTCATTAGGCAAAAATATTACCGCAAAGCCACTCAGCCTAGTTTTAAAGGAGGCAAGACAATCATCAAGCTGCTCGTAATGTTAAGAAAGGGTGAACGTAGAGAAAACCGCAACCTCAGCTCTTCCCCTGTTTGTGCTAAGTGACAGGTGTGTCTAACGTATTATGTTCTAAGTGTAAATTTGAATTGACCATCCCTAGGTAAAAGCTCATAGCCTTTTTCAGCCATGATTGTAGTGATTTGATTCAAGACCTCTTCAGAGAAATATGGATTGGTAGCATTTGCTCTATTTTCTTGATTTTTCGTTAGGCTTTTTAATGCCTGTATTCTTTCTTGATAAAATTCATTGAGATCCTCGAGCGAATTTAACTTTACTTGAGTTGAAGGATCAGCAGTGGTGATAACATTATTTAATGCACTCAAGAGTGCTCCCTGCTCCGACAATCGAGAGTTGTCCTTATTTTCTTCATTCGGAGAATAGGGGGCTGGATTTGTGTTGTTAGCAACAGGCGCAAACGTATCAAAATGCATAAGAGCTGCACCAGTTGGATCCTTTTGATGACCATTATTCGCTACTATATCTTCTGGCTCGTCGGGGATTATGGTTTTTGGAACCTCCATGGAGGCTTTCTTTTCCATATATGTGTTGATGGCTGTTGCGCTCGGTGGAATACTCTCATCGGAAAGACCGGTAGCTGAAGAAATACTGCTGCTCCGAGACCGTGAAAGAGGAGCTGAAGGAGGAGCTGAAGGAGGAGCTGAAGGAGGAGCTGAAGGAGGAGCTGAAGGAGGAGTTACGTCGCTGCTATCCGTGCTCAACAAGGCGCTAGAAGTGCCAGGCAGCAGGCTCTTAGGGCTTGTCATAGAAGAGATACTACCGCTCGGATCAATAGCTGGTGTAGCAGTATCGTCTGGCTTATTGTTTTCATAAAGTTTTTTTAACTCTGCTACAGTAATACCCTCTTTGCAGATCTTGGCGTGTAGTTTTTTTGTAATGATATTTTTACCAAGCTCACTCTCTAACTCGTCGGCAATATCCTTATAGCTCCCAAAAATCCAGGATATGAATTTTCCATACCACGAGTTAGGAGCAGTTAAAAAAATGATTTCATGATCATTTTCTTGAAGAGGAGCACTACTAGCGCTCGTTGGGATTGCTCTTGTTGTGCTTGATACTCCTGATCTTGTAGGGGAAGCGGGCACCTGTACGACTCCATGTATTGAACTTGAAGAAGCGCCTTTGCTATTTTTGGTTGCTCCAGGAACACTGCTTGTTCTTTGAGTAGGTGTCTGAGGCTTCCCGAATATCCATTCGATCACGCTACCTAAGACACCCTGCGAAGTCTGTTTGCTCGAAGGACTCGCGTTCTTTTTTTTAATACTAATAACGAGACGTTGTAATTGAGGATCACTATTAACTTCTGTAATCGGAGTCTGGTTAGGCGGAGTCGTGTACTCAAAATACCTGTAGTCTCTGATAGCAGCACTATGAGTTGTTTTTGTTGAAGCTGTAATCGAAGCGTGTGTACCCATACTAATGATATTAAGCTTTACTGACTCATGCTCATGGCAGCGATAGACTCTTGGGCATGATGCAATGCCTTGGGGAGCTCAGCAATACCTGGTCCTGCACCTCGTGCGATATACGGAGTGCCGCCTCCTTTGCCACCAAGGAGTGGAGCAATAGAC
>CAIWMF010000102.1 GCA_903913785.1 uncultured Spartobacteria bacterium
GTCTTTTGGTCATTAGGTAAATCAGGATCTTGTTCACGCTCAAATTCTGCGCTAAAGCTATGCGGTGCCGCCATGTTAGACACCCACAAACCGATTAACCAATTAAAGGTTTCAATTAAATCGATGGCTTGTAGGCTTTGCTCTTCACTACCCGGCTTTTTGATATTCATCTTATAAGCCGTCGGATCTCGGAAATTAGCGATATTCAGCAAACTTTGGCTGGCCTGGGTTTCCACATCCAGGAAATAATTAAGCAGGTAGTCTCGTTGTAGGTCAGCGTTATTGGCTAACGCGGTATCACGGCTGCTGTCGGCTTTCAGTATCAGATTATTCAGGGTGTCTTCATAGCTTTCAAGGCGCAGGGTTTTAAAGCAGTGGCTGAGGCCCTCGCGGGAAACCGGTTTACCGTCTTTCCAGTCTTTGGAGTAAACGACTTTTTGGATGCGGGGTTTAAGTATTGTTTTAAAATGATCTCCCATTTCGATGAGAATAAACTTCCGCCTAACTTTATCATTATGATTCAATTTAATGAGAGCTTCGCCAGTTGTTCCAGATCCTGCAAAAAAATCACAAACGAGCTCATTTGACACAGAGGCTTGTTGAAAAAATCGACTAATTAACGTGGTAGGTTTTGGTCCGCCAAAAATTCTGGTTTTACCAAACAGGTTAGTGAGTTCTTTCTCGCCATCGGTGTAATCATTGATAACTGATTTAGAGACGTTCGTCTCAACCTCGTGAAGAAAACTTTTCCTTTGTGGGATTTTGTTTTCATCTTCACCCCATGCAATGCGCTTATCCTTAGCCAACTTGGAAAAGCAGTTTTGTTGTTTTTCATGCGGATCGAACGGCCATGCCCATCCTCTCTTTGGAGCAGGACAAGGTTTTTCTGCGATTGGATGAAGTGGTGTATAAAATCTGAATGCCGGATTTTCTGGATCACGAAATTCAGTCTTCTGAGAGTCTTCTTTTACTTGGGGCATTGATGTATCAACTTCTCTCCAAATCCAGATCTTTGCGGCGCGTTTTCTGGCATCAGTTTCTGGCACATATTCACCAGAGAGACTGCGATATTCTGCACGATTGTAATTATATATACCCTTCCATTCGTCAATACTGTCACTCCCCTCCGAAGCTATTTCCGCCTTATGCGCTCGGTACAGGTTTTTTAGTGCGGTCTCAATATCAAGTAATGGCGGATATTTGGGGTTTAATTCTTCAACTACAGCCATTATCTCGGCAAAGCCTTGCTTTGACTCACGAAACATAGAAAAATCGGACTTAACTTCTCTAATTTCCTTGGAGTAAACCTCTACATACTCATGGTTAGTCGAATAGGTAGGCGACTGATTCTTTGTAGTGTTTTGTACCCATATAACTTCTTCAACTCGATTTTCCCTGCCAAATACCATATCCAAGGCTTTTTCAAGATGAGTTCTCTCAATAGCATCTATGCTTGTGAAAAGCACGCTTTTTCGAGCAAGTAAACTATATGATGCGGACAATCTCTCCGATATCATGGTTAACCATGATGCATGCTGATAACTATCTTTATAAGCAAAGCCATCCCCACCCGTGTTGTAAGGCGGATCAATATAAATACACTTCACCTGTTCCCGATACTTTTTTTGCATCAAACCTAAGGCCTGAAAGTTCTCCGAATGAATCAACACACCATCGCATTGCGCGTCCAAATCGGGTATTTCAGCCAGTAGTTTTTGTTTGAAATCTTCATCAAATAGGGCCGTATCCACCAGCAGATAGGGATTGGCTTTGAGAAATTCGAATGTCAGCGGATCGCTATAGACGGGATTAACCAAGTCTTCTTTGATTTCATCAATGATAAACAGCTTTACCCATTCCTCTCGCTGTTTGTCATTGGCAGCAATCTCGGCATAGAATTTTTCCGGTACTCTATCGAGCGTGATGCAGTAATTTGTTTCAGTAACAAATTTCTTCTTGAGCCACAACTTAAGTTGAAAGTCTTCGAGTTGTGACAGAAAGGCAATCAATTGCTGGGCAATGCGACGTAAAACACGAATTTGCGCCAAATACTGTTCCACTTTTGGTGCATCAGCATTTTCTATATCATCAAGGCGCATGATCTCGTTCTTGATATAAAAATCCAACTCGCGGCGCATAAAACCGCCCAAGTCTTTATGGATAAAATAATCCATCGTATTACGGGTGCTGTATTGATAGAGATATTTACCTAATAACGTGCGTTTAGCTTTACTATCGGTAGGTGCAAGACGTTGTAAGCCTTGTAAAAAATCGTTGGCAGACGCTTCTTCTTTAAGTGCATTTAAAATAGCAATTTCGGCTTGTTCTAATAACTTTTCTTGCCACTTATTATCTTGCCCGGTTTTTTCAGCGTCAGAGCGGTAATGAAATTGAATGACTAACTCACCATTTTCTAACAGAATCGGCGCTTGTTTATGTATATGAAAAAAGCGTTTTTGATCACTTGCCGCTTTAATATTACCGTGCTCACCTTCGCTGGCTTCAATAATTCTAAAATGCACCTTTAATTCTGTTTCATCTTCCCGTGTTGCAA
>CAIWMF010000103.1 GCA_903913785.1 uncultured Spartobacteria bacterium
ACGACTTGCTCGTTACATAATCCATCACCTGCAATAATGGTATCACGCACATGAAGTGCAGTAGAATCCTCGTCGCTGGTCACACAGGCAATGCCACCTTGGGCCCATGCGGTATTTGAATCAGCTTTAGAGCGTTTTGTGATGATTGTGACCAAGCCATGTTCTGCAGCCTTGAGTGCAAAACTCAGCCCGGCAATACCACTGCCAATGATGACATAATGAAACGGTTTCATGTGATTAGAGAACCTCGTTCCACATGAAGAGAAACATCATACTTTCTAATATTCATTTCTTAAACCGGATGTTTCATGTTGGTCGTGAGGAGGTGGCGGCGAGGGCTGAGGGGGTAAGGCTATATTATCAATGAGCCTAGTTTCTCCAATGTTGAGCGCCACAAGTAGACGAGCTACAGTCGTGCCGGGGGCAAGTTTTTTCAGTGGTTGAAGCCTCTGCTCATCGAGAATTTCGACGTAATCTATGGTAGCTTCTGGAATAGTCATGAGTCCTTTTCGCGCAAAATCAAGAAGTACTGAAGTATCAGATTCACCATTGAGCGCGCGGGCTCTCACCTCTCTGAGGGTTTCATAAATTTTGCAAGCCACTTTGCGCTCCGTTTTGGAAAGCCTTTTGTTGCGAGAGCTCATAGCAAGGCCATCCTCTTCGCGTACAGTAGGATGCGATATTACTTCAATGGGAAAGTGTAAGTCTCGCACAAGACGCCTTATAATGATGAGTTGTTGCCAATCTTTTTCTCCAAAGACAGCGTGGGTTGGAGCAATGATATTAAAGAGCTTCGTGAGTATCGTCACGACGCCACTAAAGTGACCGGGACGTGAAGCCCCACATAGGTTGCCTGAAAGTTCACCTTCAACAACCTTAATCGAGCTATCCAAGGGATATATCTCCTTAACACAAGGAGAGAATACAACATCAGCTCCTGATTTTTTGCAAAGCACTTGATCAGCCTGCAGAGTCCGTGGGTACAAGTCAAAATCCTTTGCCACATGAAATTGTTTTGGATTAAGAAAAATTGAAACAACAACGGTGCCATTTTCTCCTGCTCGTTTGCGTGCATGACTAATGAGGGATGCATGTCCTTGATGCAGGGCTCCCATCGTTGGCACAAAGATCAAAGGCTTGGGAGCACTTGAACATGCTTGCTGCATAAGAGAGATGTCCTCAAGTGTACGCATATATATTTTTGCCTAAATGAATGTTAGGATTTTTTGCGTTAGGAGTTTTTGGGGCTAAAAAGAGGCCCTATGAAGCTTGGAATCTTGCAATGACTTTTGAACATTCTTGTTCATTGAACATGCATTGGTATCTGCTTGTTTGGGGTGGCTAGAAAGTTTAGACGAGCTCAAAATTCTAGCATAAAAACAACCTGCAATTCATCCGTAAAAATATTATTACGATTTTTGTGGGGATGGTAACGCTGATGCTTTCTGTGCTGCGGGTGCTTTTTGTTTGAGTAGCTGTTCCTGAATTTTTGTCGGGCCACTCGTTGATTTCACGTAGACTATAGAAATAATAAGTGTGAGGAGAAAAAATAAACCACCCAGCCAGACCGTGAATTTATTGAGAATGGTACTTGTCTGTGTGCCAAAGAGATTATCGGTCATGCTGCTCCCAAAAGCAGCTCCGAGTCCCTCGCTCTTGGGACGTTGCATTAAAACAACAACAATCATCAGAAAAGAAACAATAACAAGACAGGTAGTAAGAAAAGGAAGCAAGAGCCACATAGTTCGGGGATTATTCTACGAGTGCTTGCCTTTTGTAAAGACGTAAAACAGCATTTCTAGCGAGGTTGTCAGCGTCCATAATTTCCTCTAGCGTCGGTTCCGCAATAACTGGAATTTCTTGCATTGTTGAGGCGACGTACATCCAAATAGTTGGCAGGGAAATTTTGCCTTCAAGAAAAAGTTGAACAGCTTGTTCATTAGCAGCATTGAGTACCGCAGGCAAAGTGCCTCCGATACTTCCGGCTTCTCTTGCTAAACGAAGTGCTGGGAAGACATCATGACGCGGTTCCTCAAAATGAAGTGCTCCAATTCTTGGCAAATCAAGAAAATCACATGGACCTGCAATGCGCTCAGGATAAGTAACCGCACACTGAATGGGAAACATCATATTATTATCACTCATTTGGGCTAAGATAGAGCCATCCACAAATTCCACCATCGAATGAACAATGCTTTCAGGATGAATCACAACATCGATTTTTTCCATCGCAATACCAAAAAGGTGGTGCGCTTCGATCATCTCAAGACCTTTATTAAAGAGAGTGGCAGAATCAATAGTAATTTTAGGCCCCATCTCCCAAGTCGGATGACACAACGCCATCGATGGGGTGACCTTCTCTAATTGCTTGGCTGTTGTTGTGCGGAAAGGGCCGCCAGAACAGGTGAGAATCAGCCTGCGAACGGTTGCGGGGTCGCGTCCTTCGAGACATTGAAAAAGAGCGTTGTGCTCGCTATCAATGGGAAGAACATGGCGTTTGTTTTCCCGAGCAGTTTTCATGACTTGATGTCCCGCCATCACTAAAATTTCTTTACTCGCAACAGCAATATTTTTACCTGCTTGTAAGGCAGCAAGAGCAGGTTGTAAACCCGCAGTGCCTACGATGGCGATTAATATTAATTCAGCTTCGCTCAAGGTTGCGAGTTTAATGAGGCCTTCCTCTCCGTAGTAAATATTAGGGGTAGGGGATAGGGAATGAAGGGTTTCCTGTAAAAGTTGTGCCTGTGCTTTGTCTTTTGTGCAGAGGGCTAGCCCGGATATTTCATACTCATCTACTGCGGAAACCGGGAAGCCTGATGGATGCTGCGCCCAAGCTCGAAATCTTCCTCGTGCAGTACGAAACATAAAGCCGTTGTCAGACTTCATCACTCGCCTTACCCCATCTGCCTTCGCAGTCTCCTCGTCACGATCAGTATGAAATATCCGGGCTAGAGCGTGAAATTCTTCTGCAAGATTGGCCAGAGCATGATGGTTGTTATAGCCAGAAAGACCAACGATGTTCATGCGCTCAGGCAGAGCTCGAGCGACTTTGGCAGCACTTCTTCCAATCGAGCCAGTTGCTCCTAAAATAACAACACGACGAGGAAGAGAATAGTCACGCATAGCAAGCTATAAAGAGCGAAGATTAGAGTATATAGAGTCTTTCAAGCTCAAAAAACATTAGCTACAAAAATAAACTCACGCCGAGTAGATTGCGTGAGGCTTTCTGCTTCTATGCATGTTATTAAGTTAAAAAAGAACTTCACAAATAGTAAGCTGCTTATTTGCACGCGTTACGTTACTTCTCCCAAATCATCACCTGAAGTATAAAATAAAAAATTGGAGCAGTAAAAAGGATGCTGTCTATTAAATCAAGCCCTCCACCAATGCCTGGTAAAGTATTACTAGAATCCTTCGTTTGCAAGGTGCGCTTGAGGAGGGATTCTGCCAGATCACCTGCCATGGCCGCAATACCGAGGATTAAAGAAATGATAAAGACGCTTGTAAAATGTAAGAGTGGCACCTTGTGTTGAAAAAAAATAAAAAAAAGTGAACCGCTCAACAGTGCAAAAAGAAGAGCTCCAATACACCCTTCCTTGGTTTTTGTAGAACTCACATGAGGAAAAAAACCATGACGTCCAAAAAGACTACCACAGACAAAAGCACCGACATCTGTGAATTTCGTCACGACTAAAAGAAAAAGGACATAATATTGCCCTGTTAAGATTCCATGAATATCACGCGGTGTAAGATAAATAATTTTTGAGACAAAAGAAAAAAGCCACGGGATATAAATAATGCCAAGAAGCGTGAAAGCGATGGCATCGGCCATTTCACGTTTTAGCTTAAAAGATAATAATGTCTTAGAGAAAAGTATCAGTACTAGGAGAGCTAAAAGCATAGCCTCAAAAATAAAAATTCCTCCTCCGTTCTCCGAAAAAGGACTTCCAAAACGTGGATTGCGTAGTAGATAAAAATTACCGCAAAGCAGAATGATGCCTGCACAATAACCAAGGCGCCAATGACGTGGAATCGAGGCAACCTTTAGCAGCCAGAAATATTCCCACAGAGAGCCGAGTGCCGCAGCAGCAATGAGCAAGCAGTAGCCATTTTCTGATTGAAAAACAACCGTCGTAACAATGAGGGTCCAAAGCGTCAGGGTGCTAAGCAAGCGAGGGACCAAAGAGGTAGGGATAGGCTTCATGAAGTTATCAACTCTAGTAAGAATATGTCGAAAAGGGAATTTATTTTGACCTGTATTTCGAGAGCATGGGTTGATTCTGCTTGCACATTCTTTATCACATTTATGTTGACCTGGATATTTCACACTAAATCTATTACGGCTTGTGCAAAGCTCTATGGCTACTACGTTGGTCTCCAATTGTGATTTGGAGATGGCTGTACACATACAGCCTTGCATCACAATCATTCGCTCGCCTTGTATTAACAAGCTTTGCACAGTGCCTCATTACGATTCAGTATGAAATATCCGAGCTCAGGCTAGAACCTGGAAGAAAAAAATTATTTTGTAAAATATATAGCTTTCTCATTTGCATTCTTAAGTTTAAGCTTTTCTACTTGAAAATTACTTCTTGCTATCATTTCTAAAACACACTGCTAACAAAATATACTATGGCCAAAACTGAAGAAAATATTGCCGCTGCTGTTCTGAAAAATTCCGGGCTAAGTGAAAAAGCCGCTGCCGCGCGCGCTAAGAATCTAGATCTTGCTATTCAGCAAATTGCAAAGGATTACGGAGATGGTGCTATTATGAGGCTTGGAGCAGAAGGCTCTAAGGGAATTTCCGTGATTCCTACTGGCAATCTTTTAATTGATCGCGCTCTTGGCGTGGGAGGTTTTCCGCGTGGAAGAATTATTGAAGTTTATGGACCAGAGTCCTCTGGAAAAACCACCCTGACTCTTAGTGTGATTGCCCAAGCTCAAAAAAGTGGTGGTCTTGCTGCCTTTATTGATGTGGAACATGCTTTAGACCCTATCTACTCGCGTAAGCTCGGAGTGAACTTAGAAGATCTACTTGTCTCACAGCCAAGCTCAGGCGAAGAGGCACTTCGTATTTGTGAAACACTCGTTCGTTCTAATGCTCTGGATGTTGTTGTTCTTGACTCTGTTGCTGCCCTAGTGACTAAGACCGAGCTAGAGGGAGAGATTGGAGATTCTGTTGTAGGAGCACAAGCTAGGCTCATGAGTGCTGCTATGAGGAAACTGACTGCCTTCATTTCCAAAGCGGATACGTGCGTGATTTTTACGAATCAAATTCGTGAAAAAATTGGTGTGATGTTTGGTAATCCAGAAACCACACCCGGAGGTAAGGCTTTGAAATTTTATTCAAGCGTCCGTATCGATATTCGCCGAATAGGTGCTATCAAAATCACTGATGGCACTGTGACTGGCAATCGAACACGTATCAAAGTAGTCAAAAATAAAGTCGCCCCTCCCTTTACCGAAGCAGAGTTTGACATCATGTATAACGAGGGTATTTCTAACACTGGGTCATTGCTGGATCTTGCACTCGAAAAAAACATCATTGAGAAGCGTGGTTCTTGGCTTAGTTATAAAGGCAATCAACTTGCCCAAGGACGGGATGCAGGCAAAGAAGCACTCAAAAACGATCCGGCCCTTTATGCCGAAATTGAGAGTGCCGTTAAGACAGCCCTGGCCGAAGAAAAATGATTTAGTAATTTGACCAGAGCGTTTTAAAAAAGTTATGGCAGGGTGGAGTGCCAAGTCTGTGGTTGATGCGTTTGGCGAAGTTCGGCTCCGCACCTAATAGGGACTCCTTTTGCTAAGGGGTGGCTTACTTTTCGTAAGTCTACGCGAGCGGTCGCTTGGCGAGCTTTGTTCTCGCTCCTGCTCGTCTCGCCCTTTACAGCACTACCTCAAGAACCTCTGGGCAAATTTCCCCTCGCTCTCTCTTGGGACGCCAGTGGTGCCCTGTCAAGCTTCGCGGTCTCCTCGTCACGATCAGTATGAAATATCCGGGTTAAACAAAACTACGTAGCAATTTCATTGCTGCCACATCTTCTGCTAAATCTTTACCTTTTGGTGTTTCTAAAATTTTAGGGATCAGGGCTAATTCCTCTGCTTGCATAATCCAGCGAAAGGCCTCTAAACCTATTTTTCCATTTTTTGGATCTCCAAGATTGGCATGACGATCGACCCGAGAACCAAGTGCCGCCTTTGATTCGTTGATATGCAGAGCGCAGAGTTTTTTTAATCCAATGATACGATCGAATTGATCAAAAACATTTTGTGCTCCATGAAGAGCAGAAAGATCATAGCCGCCGGCAAAGACATGTGCCGTGTCAAGGACAAAACGCAGGCGCTCTGGATCGTCAACATGCGCGAGTATGTCAGCCAGTTCCTCAAAATGAGAGCCAAGGCAGCTACCTTGGCCTGCCGTTGTTTCTAGGGCAATGCGAACCTTGAGTTTGGGGTGCTCTGCGTGAATTTGATTAAGACTGTGAACAATACAGCGAAGACCATAAATCTTTCCCTTCCCGAGATGAGATCCGGGATGAAGGATCAAAAACGGAATTTCTAACTGATCGCAACGCAGTAATTCTTCGGCTAGTGAGCGTAGTGATTTCTCATGATTCAGTGAGTTTTCAGCAGCTAAATTAATCAGATATCCTGCATGTGCAAGCACTGATCCAAGGTTCTTACGTAGAGGGTGTTGAGTAAATGCATGAATTTCCTCAACTAAAAAAGGCTTGGCAAACCATTGGATATTATTTTTTACAAAAATCTGCATGGCCGTGCATCCTATGGCAACTGCACGTTCGATGGCTCGTGCAGCCCCTCCAACTGTGGGAATATGAGAACCAAGTAAGATCATTATTTTTAAAAATAGACGTTGAAATTTCAACAATCCCCATCAATTTACTTTCATACAATTAAAATTTTTCTAAAAAAAAAGAATTTCTTCTTGCACTTGTTCTCTTTTCCACTAAATTCACCCCTCACGGTCTTCCAAAAGCTTCCAGAATTACATGTTTTCATGTCTCTCGGATTCTCACAAAATACTTAGTTAGATGAGAAAAAAGCGAAGTCCCAACAAACATTATGCCGACTATCAATCAACTCGTACGAAAAGGACGCCGCAAGGTGCTGGTAAAATCAAAGTCACCAGCATTAGTAAACTGTCCACAGCGTCGTGGCGTTTGCGTTCAAGTAATGACTCGTACGCCTAAGAAACCAAACTCCGCCTTGCGAAAAGTTGCAAAAGTCCGTTTAACCAACGGTCAGGAAGTCATTGCTTATATTCCTGGTGAAGGTCACAATTTGCAAGAACACTCTATCGTTCTTGTTCGCGGAGGAAGGGTTAAAGATCTTCCTGGAGTTAGATATCATATTGTGCGAGGCACTCTTGATAGTCTTGGAGTTGATGGTCGACGTCGTAGTCGCTCTAAATACGGCGCAAAACGCCCTAAAGCAGGTGAAGAAGCAAAGACTGCTAAGACTACTGGCAAGAAAAAATAGGCAGACCTCTCAAGCCAATTGACACATCTTTTTACTTTTGAAAACAAAATCATCACAATCAGACAACACTAGGACTGTAAATTCTTACAGCTTGTAACCTGCAACCCTCTCCAATCTATGTCTCGCCGTAAACGTGTCATCCATAAAGAAGTCAAACGTGATCTTCGCTATGCCAACCCATTGGTAGCGCGTTTGATTACATCCGTGATGCGTGCAGGTAAGCGCTCTATTGCAGAAAAAATTGTCTACACGGCGATTGAGACAACACGTTCCGTGAGTGAGGTTGGAGACCCTCTGGATGTCTTAGAAAAAGCAGTTGAAAATATTCGTCCTCGACTTGAGGTAAAAAGCAGGCGTGTGGGAGGGGCAACTTACCAAGTTCCCATGGAAGTTCCTATGGACCGGTCGCTTGCCTTAGCAATGCGCTGGATTGTTGGATTCGCACAAAAACGTAAAGGTATTCCAATGGCAAGGGCTCTTTCCAATGAGCTAAAAGACGCTTCTCTGGGTCAGGGAGCTGCCATTAAAAAAAGAGATGATTTGCACAAGATGGCGCAAGCTAACAGAGCCTTTGCTCACTTCCGTTGGTAGAGTGTAATTACATTCATCTATATTCTGTTACGATCTACTCTGCTGCGACTTAATAACACTACCCTCATTTGTAATTTTCAATATGGCTGTCACTAAAATCGATACCACAAATCCGAATTCTCCGGATCGCGCTTTCCTTCTGGAAAGAACGCGTAATATTGGTATTTGTGCGCATATTGATGCTGGTAAAACAACACTCACGGAACGTGTTTTATTTTACACCGGAATGATTCACAAAATCGGAGAAGTTCATGAGGGGACTACGGTGACAGATTGGATGGAACAAGAGCGTGAACGTGGTATTACCATCACTTCTGCTGCTACGACATGCAGCTGGAAGCAACGCATAGAGGAAAATATTGTTAAACTATTTCCTGGTATAGAGCAGCGCGTTAACATTATTGATACCCCGGGACATGTTGATTTTACAGCAGAAGTAGAACGTTCCTTGCGGGTTTTAGACGGTGCTATTGCTGTGTTTTGTGGTGTTGCAGGAGTTCAGCCTCAGTCTGAGACGGTATGGCGTCAAGCCAACAAATACGGGGTTCCTCGTATTGCATTTGTCAACAAAATGGACAGGACTGGTGCCAATTTTGCCAATGCTGTCAACGATATGCGTGTTAAGCTTGGTGCAAATGCCTGGCCAATCCTTATTCCCCTTGGAGCCGAAGATAATCTTCGTGGACAAATCGACGTGGTAAACCAACAGGCTGTCTTTTATGATGACGACAGTAGTATGGGTTCAACTTATCGTATTGATCAGATTCCTGAGGAGTATCGTGAAATAGCTCAATTAGCCTACGAAGATCTTGTTAATCAAATGATGGATCTTGATGAAGAAGTTGGAAACCTATTCCTCGAGGAAAAATCAGTAACAAAAGAAATCTTAAAACGCGCTATTCGCCGACAGACAATTAATAATCGTTTTGTCCCTGTAGCAGGTGGATCTGCTTTTAAAAACAAAGGGGTTCAATATCTTGTTGACGCTGTTATTGATTATCTTCCAAGTCCCATTGATATTGCGCCTGCAAGAGGACAAGATCCAGATACAGCTGTCGAAAAATTAGCTGCAACTAATGATCATGCGCCCTTCTGCTCTCTTGCATTTAAGCTGTGGAGCGATCCTTTTGTCGGAAAACTGGTTTTCTTTCGTGTCTATTCTGGAAAGTTAAGCAAGGGCGACACTGTCTATAATCCTCGTACAAATAAACGCGAACGCATCAGTCGCCTTATTCAAATTCAGGCAGATAAGCGTCAGGATATTGACACATGTTATTCGGGTGATATCGCTGCAATCGTCGGTATTCGTAATATTACCACAGGTGATACTCTTTGTAATGAAGATCATCCTATTTTGCTGGAGCCTCCTTCATTTCCAGATCCAGTGATTTCAATGTCCATAGAACCTAAGACAAAGGCAGATCAAGAAAAAATGTCAAACGCCTTACAGCGGCTCGCAGAAGAGGACCCAACATTTTGTGTATTTACCAATGAAGATACTGGTCAAACCATTATTGCCGGTATGGGTGAGCTGCATCTTGAAATTATTAGAGATCGCATGCTTCGTGAATTTAAGGTTGATGCCGCTTCTGGTAAGCCGCAAATTGCCTATAAGGAAACCGTCTTGCTTCCTGCAGATGGAGAAGGAAAACTCGTAAAACAATCTGGCGGCCGTGGTCAATATGGTCACGTGGTTGTCAAAATTACTCCTAATGAGAGAGGAAAAGGAATCACCATTGATAATAAAGTAGTAGGAGGAGCTATTCCTAAAGAATATATTCCAGCAGTTATCAAAGGCCTTAACGAAGCAACTCTTAATGGTGTTGTGGGAGGGTATCCGGTAATTGATCTACATGTTGATATTGTCGATGGATCTTATCATGATGTGGATTCAAACGAACTGGCTTTCAAGATGGCGGCAATTTTTTCACTTAAAGATGCAATGAAAAAAGCGAAAGCAATACTTTTAGAGCCAATCATGAAGGTAGAAGCAATCACTCCTGAGGAGTATCAAGGCGATATCATGGGTGATTTAAACCGTCGTCGTGGAAAAATTATCTCCATCGAAACAAAAACGATCAGCACAAGCGTCAATGCTGAAGTTCCTTTAGCAGAAATGTTTGGTTATGCGACTGCAATACGATCTCTCTCAAAAGGACGTGCTGCGTATTCCATGGAACCATCTCATTTCGAACAAGTTCCTGCTCAAGTTTTAGCAGCAGTTCTTGATCAAAAAAGTTAAATTAACGTACATACCAACTTTAAACTTCATTTTACATGGCCGCTGGACAACGCATTCGTATTCGACTAAAAGGATTTGATTTCCGCCTTCTTGATATTTCTGCCTTAGAAATTGTTGAGACCGCAAAACGTACTGGCTCAAAAGTTGCAGGGCCAATTCCTTTGCCAACACATATTGAGAAATTCACCGTCAATCGTTCTCCTCATGTTGACAAAAAATCAATGGATCAGTTTGAAATTAGAACACACAAACGTTTGTTAGATATTTTGGAGCCCACAGCCAAAACAGTAGATGAGCTACGTAAACTTAATTTACCAGCAGGCGTTGATATTTCGATTAAAATTTAACAACATGGCTGCTCTATCCGTGCGCTCAACTCACTTGAAATAACCTTTATGCCACTTGCAATTCTTGGAAAAAAAATTGGAATGACACGTATCTATGACCCTCAAGGTCACGTACATGCTGTGACAGTCATAGCAGTTCAAGGTAATAGCGTCTTGCAAGTCAAGACCTTACAAAAAGAAGGTTACCGAGCAGTACAGCTTGGGTTTGATGCTCAAAAAACACAGCGTGTTACGAAAGCTCAACTTGGCCATTTTAAAAAATCATGTTCCGAACCTAAGCGATTTCTTAAAGAGTTTCGCCTTGATTCTCATGAAATTAGTCCTGAACTTGGTGATTGGACGCTCTCTAATTTTATAGTTGGTCAATTCGTAGATATTATAGGAATTTCTAAAGGAAAAGGATTTCAAGGAGTTGTCAGACGTTTTAAGTTTGCTGGTCAACCTGAAACTCATGGCTCTATGATGCATCGCCGTAATGGAGCGATTGGAAATCGTCTGACTCCTGGGCGTGTATGGAAAAATATGGGCATGCCGGGACACATGGGTTGCGACCGTATTACCACACAAAATCTTAAAATTCTTCAGGTTCGTGCAGATGAAGGTGTTATCTTGATTAGCGGTGCGGTTCCAGGAGCAAAAGGAAGCTATGTTATGGTACGTTCTTCAAAGAAAAAAATAGCTTACAATTCAACATTAAAATCATCCTCTAGTGCTAGCTAATCAACCCTAGATTTATTATTTGATATGACAGCAACACTTTTCACTCCTGATATCGCACAAAAAGCGAATTTTGATATCATTACTACTGGTAAAGGCACACAGGCTGTACATGATGTTATTGTTGCCATGAGAGCCAATCGTCGTAGTGGCACTGCATGTGTAAAAACAAAAGCCACAGTTAACCTCTCGGGTAAAAAACCGTGGAAGCAAAAAGGCACTGGTCGTGCACGCGCCGGTTACGCAAGTTCTCCTGTATGGGTTGGAGGTGGTGTTTCGCATGGACCTCATCCGCGCTCTTATGCCAAAAATATAACAAAAGGAGTCAAAAAACTTGCATTTAAAAAAGCGCTAAGTTCACGTATTTTAAGTCAAGATGTTTTAATAGCTAAATCTTTTATTGTTGAACTTCCTAAAACTAAAAACTTTCTAGAGCTGATAAATACGCTGTATCTCAATGAAAATGACCCCCGCATCATTCCTTCATTTCTTATCATATCAACTGCATTTACTAAGAATACTTTTTTAAGCGCTAGAAATATTCAGACAGCACTCTTAATGAGTGCTGAAGAAGTCAATACAGAACAGCTCCTTGCTTTTGATAAAATTATTATAACCGAAGAAGCCCTCGTCTCATTAGCACAGCGCATTGCATAAATATTGTATGAAAGAAGATTATCAGCTTATACATAAAATACATATTAGTGAAAAAGCCACATTTCTTGCTCAAGAGCTCAATCAATATGTATTCCGAGTTAGCCCCGATGCTAATAAAATTGAAATTAGAAAAGCTATAGAACGTCTTTTTAAAAAAACCGTCCTATCTGTTCGTACAATGCAATACTCCGGTAAAAAGAAAAGAGAACGTCGTGCAGATTTCGGACGTAAGTCGCACTGGAAAAAAGCACTAGTGACCCTTGCTGCAGGAGAAAAAATCGAAATTGCATAATTTTAACAAATTAATTTACAAATTATGGCTCTCAAGACATTCAGACCACTTACCCCCTCTCGTCGCTTCATGGCGCTTCCTTCGTTTGAGGAAATTACCACACACAAACCAGAAAAATCCCTGTGTGAGATTAAATTACGTACTGGAGGTCGTAATAACCGGGGTCGTAAAACTTCTCGTCACAGAGGAGGTGGTCATAAAAAGCTATATCGAATCATTGATTTCAAACGTCTTCATCGCAATATGTTTGGTGAAATACTGACAGTAGAATACGATCCCAATCGATCTGCTAGAATATGTCTGGTTCAATATCCTAATGGTACTAAAACATATATCCTTGCACCCAATGGAATTACAGTAGGTACAAAAATATCAGCTGGTGAAAACGTTGATCCAACCTTGGGTAATTCACTTCCCTTAAAATCTATCCCTCTCGGTTCCTTGCTTCATAATATTGAGTTAACTCCTGGACGTGGTGGGCAAATTGTACGTAGCGCTGGCTCGCAAGCCATTTTGAACAATAGAGAGTCTGGATATGCGCTTATTAAAATGGCTTCTGGCGAACTACGTCGCATTAACGAGGAATGTTATGCAACCATAGGTCAAGTTAGTAATGTTGAGCATATGAATGTTTCCAGTGGTAAGGCTGGTCGGAATCGCTGGCTTGGTATTCGCCCTCAAACACGTGGTATGGCAATGAATCCTGTAGATCATCCTATGGGTGGTGGACAAGGAAAGAGTAAGGGCGGTGGAGGGCGTCATCATCCAATGAGCCCATGGGGCCAACTTTCTAAAGGTTTTAAAACACGTGCTAAACGCAAGGCATCTGATCAATTCATTATCCAAAGACGTAAAAAGAAATAATTTATTATGGCACGCTCACTTAAAAAAGGTCCATTTGTAGAATGGAAGCTTCTTGATAAAATTGATAAGCTAAACGAACAAAACTTAAAAAAACCAATTAAAACATGGTCTCGTCGTTCTACTATTGCTCCAGACTTTGTTGGTCACACATTTAATGTACACAATGGACGATCATTTATTCCTGTTTTTGTAACAGAGAATATGGTAGGGCATAAGCTAGGAGAATTTTCACCAACACGTATTTTTAAAAAACACGGGTCTCATACAGCAAAGGTTACTAAGTAATTTACATTATTTTCATGCAAGTATTATCAATCCATCGCTACGCAAAAATCTCCCCATTCAAGGCCCGTGAGGTAACGCGCGAAATTCAGGGGAGGCCGGCACTTGAAGCGCTTTTACAATTAAAGCATGTTCCCAAAAAGGCAGCTCCTTTAATATATAAAGTGTTAAAAAGTGCTATTGCTAACGCAGAGAATAATAATAATATTCGTCCTGAAGTTCTTGTTATTAAGGAAGCTGTTATTGGAGAAGCAGTCACCATGAAACGTATTATGACGCGAGCACGCGGAAGTGCTGGCGCCATTCGCAAAAGAACAAGTCATATTCGCATAGTTCTTACCGATGAGATTCAAATAATCCGTCGTGTTGATGCACCTAAAAAAGCGAAGAGACCAAAAAATACAAAAGCTCTAACTGTTCCTAAATTATCTATCTTAGATACTAACTCTTCAGAGCATGCAAAGGAAATGTCAGAAATGTTAGTAGAGGAAGCTCTTTAATTTTAATCACTATACAAATTATTTACTATGGGACAAAAAGTTAACCCGATCGGATTTAGACTTCCTATTACTCGAGACTGGGCCTCGCGCTGGTATGCAGGAGAAAAAGAGTTTGCTGAATTCTTGCATGCTGATGCTAAAATACGGACAGCGCTTAAAAAAAAGCTCAAGTCCGCAGCAGTGTCACGCATTGTTATTGAACGTGCTTGGAATAGCGTCCGAGTGACTATTGTAACAGCTCGTCCTGGTTTAGTTATCGGACGCAAAGGTTCAGAAATTGAAACAATGACGCAAGAAATATCTTTACTTGCTGGCGGCAAACAAGCTAAGGTTGATATTATTGAAGTTAAGCAACCAGAAACAGATGCTACTCTTATTGCCGAAAGTATTGCTTCTCAACTAGAACGGCGTATTGGATTTCGACGTGCTATGAAAAAAGCAATGCAGCTTGCTATGGATCTTGGGGCGGAAGGTATTAAGATACGAGCATCAGGCCGCTTGGGTGGGAGTGAAATTGCACGTACCGAAATAGTACGATCAGGGACTATTCCGCTTCATACGCTTCGAAAAAATATTGATTATGGTTTTGCAGAAGCTGATACAGTTGCTGGTAAGATTGGTATTAAGTGTTGGGTTTGTAAAAAAGATGAAAAATCAAATCTTGACGTACGTCCAACCCTTGCTCCAGCCACATAAGTGATCAGATATTAAAAATTATAGAACATATCAAAAAAATTTTCTTTTCTAGTACTTATTATTAATACCCAACACGGAATTATTTTTAACCATGCCTTTATTACCTAAAAGAGTTAAATATCGAAAAACGCAGCGCGGAAGCCGTACAGGCGTTGCATCTCGCAACATAAGCATCGACTTTGGTGAATTTGGATTACAGACACTTGAACGTGCCTGGATTACCAATACTCAAATTGAAGCCGCTCGTGTGGCGTTGACTCGTAATATGAAACGTAAAGGCAAGTTGTGGATTCGTATTTTTCCTGACAAGTCTGTTACAGCCAGGCCTCCAGAAACTCGAATGGGTAAAGGTAAGGGACAGCCCGAATATTGGGTTGCAACAGTGCGACCAGGCAATATTTTATTTGAATTAGACGGTATTCCTGAATCTCTTGCACGTGAATCCTTAAGATTGGCTGCTAATAAACTTCCAATTCGTACCAAATTTGTAACACGGCACCATGCAGTTGCCTAATTTTCTAACTTATGACTAATGCTGAAATTCAACAATTTGCGCCCAAGGAAATATCTCAACACATTCAACAATGTCGTCAGGACATATTCCACTATAGACTGCAGCAACAAGCTGGTGAACTACAAAAGCCACACCTTCTTCGCATTGCTCGTCGTAATATTGCACGTCTCCAAACTTTTCTTCAGAAGAAAAAAAGTGTTTAATACGACAAAATCAATATTTTATATTTTATTCTTTGCCTATTTTTAAAAGCTTACTGATGAACGATCAAAACACTAACAATTGTACTCGCGGATTACGTAAAACACGCTCTGGTGAAGTCATTTCAAACAAAATGGATAAAACCATAGTTGTGAAGACGATCACTCGCGTGCCGCACCCTCGCTTCGGTAAAATTATTAAACAAGTTAAAAAGTTTCATGTTCATGATGAAAACAACGAAGCTCAAGTAGGAGATCGTGTTGCTATCATGGAAACCAGACCTATGAGTCGTCTGAAACATTGGCGCTTAGTTGAAATCATGACACATTAATTCGTACTATTACTTACTATCATGATATACTTACGTACCCGACTCGATGTTGCTGATAACACTGGAGCTAGAATGGCAACTATGATTGGTGTCATTGGAAAAAAGACCTTGTGTGCACGCGTCGGAGATATTATTACTGCAAATGTCAAAGAAGCCTCTACAGGTGGAACTGTTAAAAAAGGGGACGTTGTACGCGCCGTTATTGTGCGAACACGCCAAGTCATCACTCGATCAAATGGTTTCTGTGTTAGATTTGATAGAAATGCTATAGTTATCATTGATAAAGATAAAAATCCTCGCGGAACACGTATTTTTGGTCCGGTTGCTCGTGAATTACGTGAGAAAAATTTTATGAAAATTGTCTCACTTGCCCCTGAAGTAATATGATATTAATCAACAAAAATAAAATGCACGTTCATACAGGAGAAATCGTTAAAGTCATATCGGGCAACCATCGTGGATCTCAAGGTAAAGTTATTCGCGTTATTGCTGAAAAAAATCAAGTGCTTATCGAAGGTGTTCGTATGATTACTAAACATCTCCGCCCTTCTAATACCAGAAATCAAGGAGAAATTGTCAAGTGCGAAGGCCCAATTCACATTTCAAACGTGAGATTGCTAGAAAAAGTGCATGTTGAAGAAAAAACTAGATCTAAAGGCTCCCGCAAGCTTACAATGCCTAAGAAGAATCCAACTAAAAAAAACAAATCAGCGGATAAAGAGCTTATAAAAAGCTCCCAATAAAAGTAAATTATAAGGAACAAGCTCCCATGCAAAAAGCTCCAGAATTTTTCTCAGATTATCAAGAACGAGTCATTCCTGCACTTCAGAAAAGTCGGGGGTATAAGAATAAGCATCAAGTACCAAAGCTTATCAAGGTCGTTATTAATACATCGGTAGCATCATCGCCTGATGTAAAACAAGCATTAGAAATTGCTAAAGAAGAATTAGCATTAATTACAGGGCAGAAACCAATCGAAACAATTGCAAAAAAAAGTATTTCTAACTTTAAACTGCGAGCAGGACAAGCAATTGGTGCTAAAGTTACTCTTCGAGGTCGTATCATGTATGAATTTTTAGAACGTTTTTTAAAAATGGCGTTGCCACGGATACGTGATTTTCGTGGTGTTTCTACAAAATCGTTTGATGGTCAAGGAAATTATACTATAGGAATTGCCGATCAATCAATTTTTCCTGAAATTGAATTAGATAAAATTAAACGAAATATTGGATTTGACGTTACCATTGTCACTTCAGCCAAAAATAGTGAAGAAACACGAGAGTTTTTAACAGAATTAGGCATGCCTTTTGCAGGCCGAAATAACCCTAAAAAATCCATTGCAGTAGAAAAAATTTCTATATCTCATACAGATGCTGCAATTACTACCCCTTCTCAATCATGAGTTCATTAACTGATCCTATTGCTGATTTATTAACACGCGTACGTAATGCAACACGCGTTCACAAGAAAGAGTTTTTTGTGCCATATTCTAACATTAAAAAAGATATAGTTGTCATTCTGAAAAATGAAGGTTATATCGATCAATATGAGATAGATACAGCTATTGCTCATCCTCGCCTAAAGATTATCCCACGCTATGTTGGGAAAAAACCTGCAGTCACAGGACTCCGTCGCATTAGTCGACCAGGACTTCGGCGTTATGTTAGTAGTGAGGAAATCCCACGAATTCTCGGAGATATGGGTATTTCTATTATTTCAACATCTCGCGGAGTTATTACCGGTCATGAAGCGCGCCGTCAAAAACTTGGTGGTGAACTTTTAGCCACAGTATGGTAATATTTCTTATTTCTAACTCCCTTATTCCATGTCACGTATAGGAAAAACCCCAATTAAGCTTCCCGAGGCTGTCTCTGTCAGTCTTGATCATGATGGTAATGTTCATGTAGAAGGACCAAAAGGTAAACTCTCCTGGTTATTACCAAATGTTATATCACTTCGTATAGAAGATGGTCATGTCCTTCTTGAATGCAGTAATGATTTACGTTTCACTCGTTCCCTTCATGGTTTATCACGTGCTTTAGTCAATAATATGATTCAAGGTGTCTATTCAGGATTTAGACGTGATCTTGAAATTCAAGGAGTTGGCTTTCGTGCAGCAGTTAAGGGAGAATATCTTGATCTTTCTATTGGCTATTCGCATCCAGTGCTTTTTAAAATACCACAAGAGGTAAAACTTACTGTTACTGAAAATACTAAAATTAGCATCGAGGGAATTGACAAACATCTTGTAGGTCAAGTAGCAGCTGACATTAGAGCTTACTATCCTCCTGAGCCCTATAAAGGCAAAGGAATTCGTTACGCTGGCGAGAAAATTCGTCGTAAGGAAGGAAAAACTGTACAATAATCCTATATATATATAAATTCTCGCTCTTATTGTTCATTTAAATTCTAAATATCAATTTCAATAATTTCTGATCACTAAATCTTTTACCTAACATGCCTAGTCTTTCATCACGTCAAATCCGTCATCGTCGCATTCGTAAAAAGGTTTCAGGAACCATAGAACGTCCACGGCTATCTGTTTATTTTTCTGGACAACATATTACTGCACAAGTTATTAATGATACTTCTGGAGTTACTCTTGCATCCGTACATACAACCGAAAAACAATTTAAAGATGATGTGTCAATACGACCTAATATAACAACAGCAATGAAAGTGGGTCAACTTATTGCAGCTCGCGGTCTGTCAAAAAATATCAAGAAAGTTGTATTTGATCGTGGTGGATTTAGCTATCATGGTAAAATAAAGGCACTTGCTGAGGCAGCTCGTACTGCTGGATTAGAATTTTAATTTTTTTAGATAATATTATGGCTGAAAAATCGAATAGAAGAACTACTTCACGTCGTGAATCTGCAGTGGATGCACTGCCAAAAGATACTGTTGAAAAGGTAGTTTTCATCAATCGTTGTGCTAAAGTTGTTAAAGGTGGGCGCAGATTTAGCTTTAGTGCTCTGATCGTTTGCGGTAATATGAAAGGCAAAGTTGGTATAGGCTTTGGCAAAGCGAATGAAGTAAGTGAGGCTATTCGTAAAGGTTCTCAAGCTGCCAATAAAGGCATGGTTTCTGTTTCTATTGGAGAGAAAACTATCCCCCATGAAGTCATCGGCACTCATGGTGGAGGACGTGTTTTATTGCGACCTGCTTCACCAGGTACAGGCATTATTGCCGGTGGTGGTGTGCGAGCTGTGATCGAAGCATCTGGAATTCGTGATATTCTTGCTAAATCACTTGGATCTAATAATCATGCAAATGTCGTTAAGGCTACTTTAGATGCACTGAGTCAGCTTCGTCCGCGTGAGGAAATATATCACTTACGTGGTAAAAAAATCCCTAATTCTCTTACATCAAACAATATTAAATCTTCCTCTCCGGTGTTTTCAGAGAAAATCCTCGGATAATTTTTTCTTCTAGAACTTTTTTAAGAAAAATTCCTATCGCTCTGTTTATATTCCTAAACTTCAAAATTAAAAATTATTTATGAGACTTCACGAACTCTCTCCACGTCCAGGTGCAAAACATCGTCGCAAACGCTTAGGCTGCGGCGAAAGTTCTGGTCACGGAAAAACATCTGGTCGCGGACATAAGGGACAAAAAGCGCGTTCTGGTGGTAGCATTCGTCATGGATTTGAAGGTGGTCAGATGCCTCTGATTCGCCGTCTTCCTAAAAGAGGATTTAATAATACTAACTTTAAAACAGTAATGGCTGTCATTAATCTTGATACGTTGGAAGCTCGATGTGAAGAAGGGGGTGTGATTAATGAACAAGTACTTCGAACCATGGGTATCATCAATGGTCGAAATGATGGAATAAAATTATTAGCACGTGGAGAAATCAGTAAAGCACTGATACTTGAAGTAGACTCTGTTAGTATTGTTGCTAGAGAAAAATTTGAAAAGGCGGGAGGTACACTTTTGCTTCGGCCAGCTAAATTAGAGCAGACAAGGCGCCTTAAAAAAGGAGAAGTCCGTATTAAACGTGATCGTGTGCCTCGGAGTAAAAAAGTATAAAACAATATATAATATTGGTTCCTATACATGACCAAACTGATATGTTTTGATGCAAAACGATAACTATTCGTAGGCCTCAAAATTTATTATCAAAAATCTAGTGAACTTTATTACTCTTAACCTGGCTTTTATTATTTTAAACATAGCACTCAATAATTTCTCGCTATACTGCGAAACTAAGTTTGTCCTATGATTTCAGCCTTTGCAAGTACCTTTAAAATTCCGGAGCTTCGTTCTCGAGCGCTTTTTACTATCGGGATGGTTATTATCATGCGCTTAGGTGCTGCAATTACAACACCAGGAGTTAATGCCCAAGTATTGCGACAGTGGTTTTTAAATGTTGCTGATGCTAAAGTTGGGGGAGGTGTTGCAGCGATGTTTAATTTGTTTAGTGGAGGTGCATTAAGTAATTGTGCTATTTTTTCTTTAGGAATCATGCCCTACATTAGTGCCTCGATAATGTTACAACTTTTAGGAGCAGTGATACCTAAATTAGGTAAATTAGCTCGTGAGGATGGTGGACGTCAAAAAATCTCTCAATACACGCGATATGCAACTATCATTCTTTGTATCTTTCAGGGATGGTTGCTTGCACTTTCATTTGAGACTCCCCAGTCTAATCCATTTTTGCCAGGAATCTCGGAGACAATTATGCGCCTTGGCATTCCTCTTGTTGCAAGTCCAGGATTAGGCTTCCGTTTAATGACAGTCATGACAATGACAGCAGGAACTCTTTTTCTTATGTGGCTTGGCGATCAGATTACAGAGCGAGGTATAGGCAATGGTGTTTCCTTGATTATTTCTGTTGGCATTTTAGCTCAACTTCCCGCTGGACTTGTACAGGCATGGCGTACATTTGTCCCCGTCAGTGGAGAAAGTGCTGCTGTTAATCCTATTGTTTTAGTCATTCTTTGTGCTTTCCTTTTTATTGTCATTGCATCTGTTATTGCAGTGACTCAAGCACAACGTAAAATTAGTATTCAATATGCTAAGCGTGTCGTCGGTAGAAAAGTCTACGGTGGTCAAACTCAATATATGCCACTAAAAGTGAATTATGCCGGTGTAATGCCGATTATTTTTGCTCAAGCCATTTTACTTTTCCCCTCTACGATTCTCAATATGGCATTCTCAGGTCAGGCATGGGCTCAAGAACTAGCTGCCGCCTTAACTATTGGTTGGGCACATTATGTGCTTTATGCATTACTTATCTTCTCATTTAGTTATTTCTGGGTTGCAACACAATTTCAGCCTGGACAAATTGCCGATGATCTTAAAAAAAATGGAGGTTTCATCCCTGGTATTCGTCCGGGTAAGCCTACGGCAAATTTTCTGGACTATACGATGGGTCGATTAACATTTGCTGGTGCAATTTTTTTAGTATTTATTGCAATTTTACCTCAAGTCTTAAGTCGTGGTCTACAAGTGCCGTATATGACTGCTCAGTTTTTTGGTGGTACCGGGCTTTTAATTATCGTTGGAGTTACCCTCGATACGATGCGACAGGTAGAGACTTTCTTATTGCAACGTCACTATGATGGATTTTTAAATAAAGGAAAAACTACTGGACGTACGTCGTACCGTCAACCCATCGGTAATAGTGCCCTAGTTAGTGATACTTTTTTGGTTTGGTTCTATGCAGTTTTAGGAGGACTGGCTATTGCCGGTCTAGCAATTTTCCTTATACGGAGTTAAATAATTGCTATTTCGCACAGTTTCTTTGTTTCTAGCTGTTTATCTAATCGTCTTAAATTAAGCATTAGCAAATCGTTCTCAAAACATGCTACTTTGCGGGTGCGCCTACCTTGTATTCAGTTATAAGAGTCCTGTCCCTAATATTTCATACTGATCTCATGCAGAGGTTGAGAAGCTAGGGTAGATTCTGCGTGAAGCTCACATTTTGACTTGGGCAGTATTGTAAAAGCCTCCGTCATTTCCGCGAAAGAGGGGACGTAAAAAGTCCGCCTGCTTTGAGTTGCTTTGCGAAGCTCTCCTCTCTTTCACGGCTGTCTTTATATAATCAAATTACTTTGAAATGACTTTGTTTTTTTTTGAAAAAAGCATCGTTATCATCTCTTTACGTTATCTTTAGGTAGCGCTTGCTCTTTCTAAAAATCCTTATGTTCTTTCATATAATTTTAAAATAATTTAACTATAGTCATGACTAAAGTGAGAGGCAGTTCTCGGGAGTCTCTTGGGCTGCCGGTGGTATACCTTATCAGACTTCGCAGATTCCTCATCACAATCAGTGTGAAATATTCGGGTTAAGCAATTTAATAGCGTGCTTTTTCTCATATCTCTATTGCTCGCAAAGCTCATTTATTAGTACTATCTTTCCTTTTTTCCTCGTTGTGCATAACGCCACCTCAGCTTCGGTAGCATCTCTTTTTTCGTTATTGAACTTACCCGAGATCTTCCTTTTTCAGGGTGTCATTATTTATGAGTCAATTCGGTTCTCTCAAATTTTTTTCAAAACGCTTGCAAAGTAGCTGTCTGCTCGTCACGATCACTATGAAATATCTGTTTTAAAACTAAGTCCTTATACCATCTTTTTTATTTCCTTTTACGTTTGTAGATTAAACCCTTATGACTGCTCAAGAAAAAGTTTTAGTAGTTCCTCATTCGCTTTTTGAGAAGATAGGTTCTTTTCAAGGGCTTTGTACAAGGATTGAGGCTTATTTACCACTCTTTTTAAACCCGAAAAATCACTTATTCCTCCTACGTTCTGAAGCTGAGGAAGATCCTAATTACAAGCAAATCATTCCTTATATTATTCTCACATGTGGACCTCGTATCCTTCATTACCGCCGGGGGAGTGGTTCTGGTGAGACACGTCTTTTAAAAAAACGTTCTCTCGGTATTGGAGGACATATGAATGATGAAGATAGCGATGGAATGGATTTTGATGCTATCGCCTATGAATGTGCTTTAAGGCGGGAGCTAGAGGAGGAATTATCTTTACCTGCGTCTTTAGAGGTGGCTCCCTTGAAGGCGGTAGCACTCATTAATGATGATTCTAATCCTGTAGGAGCAGTGCATCTAGGCGTTATTCATCATTATATTCTCTCATCAGAAAACGTATCTCCTAGGGAGGAAGCTATTGCAGAACTGGACTTCTCTACGCATCACGACTTACTAGAAAGAATTGAAGAATTTGAAACATGGTCGCAAATTGTCATTCGAGAATGGAAAAATGTGAGCTAGTAAAAATGCCCTAGACTATTCTTGTTGTTTTCTTTGATACTCTCGAATCGTAAATTCATTTCTCTCGATTAATACCGTGCTTAGTTCAAATTTGTCTTCAAAAACGGGAAAAAAAGTGTCTCCTTCGACTCTTCGATGGACGTGGGTCACCAGGAGAGTATCACAGAGAGGCAGCAGTAACTCATAAATTTTAGCTCCTCCTATCACAAATATTTCTTCAGTTGGAATGTTAAGTGCGATGAGTTGTTCTTTAGAGTGGACAATCACGAGATCAGGTAATATGAGGGCCTGGCTTGTGAGAACGATATTTTTTCTTCCTGGGAGGGGCTTACCAAGAGACTCATAAGTTTTACGTCCCATGACAATGGGATGACCTAAGGTGGTCTTTTTAAAAAATAAAAAATCCTCTGGCAAATGCCAAGGAATTCCTCCATTTGCCCCAATAACTCGGTTTTCTGACATCGCTACGATCGCTTTCATATGGCAATGGGGGCTTGGATAGCAGGATAGGGGGTATAATTTTCCAATTGAAAGTCTTCGTAACAAAAATCATTTAAATGAGCAATGTTAGGATTTAATTGCATCTCAGGGAGCGGATGAGGTGTGCGTGAGAGCTGCTCGTGGACTTGATCTAGGTGATTGAGATAGAGATGGAGATCCCCAAAGGTATGAATAAATTCTTTAGCACGGAGACCACACACCTGAGCAATCATCATTGTTAAAAGAGCATAAGAAGCAATATTAAATGGGACTCCTAAAAAAAGATCAGCACTGCGTTGATAAAGCTGACAACTTAATTCTCCCTCACAAACATAAAATTGAAATAGAGCATGACATGGAGAGAGGGCCATTTGATCGAGTTCTCCAGGGTTCCATGCAGTGACTAAATGTCGACGACTATCTGGATTCGTTTTAATATTCTCAATGAGTTGGTTAATTTGATCGATTGATTTGCCCTCAGGTCCATGCCAATGACGCCATTGAGCTCCATAGATGCGTCCTAAATTGCCCTCTTCATCAGCCCACTCATTCCAAATGGTGACTCGGTGTTTGTTGAGGTAGGCAATGTTGGTATCTCCTGCAAGAAACCAAAGTAATTCATAAATAATGGAGCGAAGGTGGAGCTTTTTTGTCGTTAGTAGAGGGAATCCTTGTTGAAGATCAAAGCGTTCTTGAGCACCAAAAACCGACAGTGTTCCAGTGCCTGTTCGGTCTTCTTTGCATATGCCTTGTTCGAGGACTAAGCGTAAGAGGCGTTGATACTGTTGCATAAAAAACGAGAAAATAAAACGAAGTTATCTTCTCTTAACGAACGAGAAAAGATAAATTCATTTTTGT
The DNA here is from genome assembly GCA_903913785.1 of uncultured Spartobacteria bacterium. Lineage (GTDB taxonomy): Bacteria > Verrucomicrobiota > Verrucomicrobiia > Chthoniobacterales > UBA6821 > CAIWMF01. Next base: position 24,306 of record CAIWMF010000103.1, read on the forward strand.
GAATATTGCCGCTCCTTTTATTCAGAGAATATTTCCTTCTAGCAAATTTTTTTCTCCTGCAAGTGCCTTGATCATTGGTCGAATTCCTGGCCTGATATTGCCAGCTCATCGCAAAGAAGCGCTCTTGGTTCAACGACCTATTCACCGAAAAATAGTTGCTTCTCTCTTTCCCTCTTCTGAGGCTGCTAAAAGCATGCCTTTGATCTATGCAGATCAATGTCATGGTTCCGAGATCGGAGTCGTCACTCTTCCATTTTCTCAAAGAGAGGAGATGAAGCAAGTTGATGGCTTAATGACTGCTGAGTCACAAGTAATTTTAGGAATTACAGTTGCCGATTGTGCTCCTGTCTGGATTGTAGAAAAACAGGGAAGAGCAGGCGCGTTAATTCATTCTGGAAGAAAAGGGACGGAGGAGGGAATTGTTCCAAAAGCGATTGCCAAGATGGAAAGAATTTTTGGAATTCATCCCAAAGATATGATCGTGATCATTGGTCCCTGTATTAGGCCGCCCTGTTATGAAATCGATTTTGCAAGCATCATTTCTCAGCAAGCAAGGGAGTTAGGTGTTGGGATGATTGAGGATGAAAAAATCTGCACCGCTTGCCATCCTGATCGCTATTATTCTTACCGCCGTGAGAGAGGTAAAACAGGTCATATGCTTGCCTTGTTGGCTCTACATAAGGAGTCTTAGAAAGAGAATGTTCGGGCTAGGATCTATCTCTTCTTTTCTAAGAGGTGAGATAGATGAGGTTTGGATTTACGAGTGGGATTTTTTACTGATGTGTCGGTGAGTCGTTCAAGTTCTTTGGGTGAAAGCTCGCGGTATTTGCCAAGAGGCAGTTGGCGTAGTTGGAGTGGTCCAATGCGTGTGCGCACAAGGCGTTTGACGCTGAATCCAAGCTGCCCAAGCATCACGCGGATTTGGCGTTTGATACCTTGATGCAGGACTAATTTAATTTTGCATGGTCCTAGTTGTTGTACCGACTCAACACGCGCGACGGCTCCTTCAATCCATGTTCCTTTTTTGAGAGCAGCCGCTGCTTTTTCGTTGAAGGGTTGATCTAGGGTGACCTCATATTCCTTGTCGATTCCACGCGAGGGATGGGTGAGCTGTTGGGAGAGCATGCCATCATTGGTGATGAGCAAGAGGCCTTCACTCTCTTTGTCGAGACGACCGACATGAAAGAGTGATGATGCCTCGCTCGGGAGAAGATCAAAGATCGTTCTTTCCGGGAAGCGATTAGAACGTGTGCAAACATAGCCTGCTGGTTTGTGAAGTAAGAGGTAGCGGAGCGGTGCTTGATGGATTTTTTTTCCATGCACACGCACATCATCTTGAGGTAAAATTTTTCGTGCTAGGTCACGGCAAAAACTTCCATTGATCGCTACAGAACCTTTGAGAATGAGTGCCTCCACAGAGCGCCGTGAACCAAAGCCAGCACGTGCAAGAAATTTATTGATGCGTATGCCTTCTGCGGGCTTAGAAAAAGATAGGTTGCTCACAGTGTGATGATGCTGATCAGAAAGTCGAAGAAGAGGCTCTTGAGAGGAGAGATTTTTTAATGGTTGCCTCAATAAGTAGACGAATGAAGAGACAATAGATAAGTGTCTCCATTAAGATTCATTATAGAATCTATTCTGAGCCTAGAGTAATGGGTTCCTGCGGGTGCAGCGAAATTGTACTAAGCGTCCGGCTTTGTTTTCGGTAATCCTATTACTTTTTGTCCTTCTTTCCACTGAGAGCGTTTTTTTAGCAAATCAACGCGTTCAAAACGTTTGAGGACACTTCGTTTAGCGACAATAGAACTGGAGCCTTTAAGACTAGGATGTTGACTCATAAGCAGAGGAAGCTAATGGACGGGGATAATAAATGCAAGAAAAAAATCTTTTTTTTAAAAAGTCGATGCGTTAAACCATTCCAAGCTTCATCCTTCCTGCCTCGCTAATCATGTTTTGATTCCAGGCTGGATCCCAGACAAGCTCAACTTCTGCTTCATCAATACCTTCAATCGTGAGTATTTTAGATCGGGCATCAGCCGCAATCGTTGGTCCCATGCCACAGCCAGGGGCTGTTAAGGTCATTTTCACATGAGCCTTGGTAAGGCCTGTGTCTGATGTTGTTATAGCACAATCATAGATGAGGCCAAGGTCGACGACGTTAACAGGAATTTCAGGATCAAAAACTGTTTTGAGTTGTTTCCAAACAGCCTCTTCTAAGGTTCCTTCAGGGACTGTTTTTGTAGGAGCCTCAAGTTTTGATTTGTCTAGACCAAGGGCATCAGCATCTTTTTCATCAATGCGCGCCAGGCCTCCGGGAGTCGCTACAGTATACGTGCCACCGAGTGCTTGCGTCACGATGACCTGCGTGCCTGCTGGAAGAATGAGAATGGTGCCACTTGGAATTTGAATGGCTTCGCAATCGCGTTTAAGGATGATGTCTTGTTGGGAATTCATGAGGTAATAAGGTTTAGAAAGTGAAAGAGTTTACGACAAGAAACTCATAAGTGATAGAAAAGAAAATTAACCCGGATATTTCATACTGAATCGTCATGAGGCGTTGTAAGACGAATGTTAATTTTTCCAGTGGGAGCGTGAAGTTGATCGATGAGTGTAAGGGCCGAGGGCTTGGATATTGCGGGAGCGTGGGAAGATTTTTGGGGAGAGAGTGCTGCCTCTAAAGCCTCTTCTACAAGCTGAGCACAATGAATTTTCATAGGAGGCAATGCTCCGAGTGGTGCTGCCAGGTCCTCACTAGAAAGGGCAAGAGCTTCTGAAGCTGTTTTGCCTCGAATCATTTCGGTCGCGAGACTGGCTACGGCAATTGCTGTTTGGCATCCAAAGCTCTGAAAGCTTGCCTTATCAATGACGCGCCGCCCATCGTCTTCTTCTTTAAATTTAATCCAAAGACGTAGCATGTCACCACAGTTGTCGCTGCCCACCGTACCAACTGCATCGGCATGAGCCATCTCTCCGCGATTTTTAGAAGAACTAGCTATTTGTTCAATAGTTTGAAGGGTATCCATGGTAAAAAAGATCCAGTAAATATTCGGTTTAAAATTTTATAGGGTAGTGAGCTTACCAGAGAAGATTTCAACTCTTGAATTCATGCGTGTTCAACTTCATAACGCGGCAGGGAACGGTCCATCTTTTCTGCATAAGCATCGATGCCGCCACGTAATGATTTCACATTTAGAAATCCATGACCCGCAAAGTAAGCTGCTGCATTGAGGCTCCGTTCTCCACGATGATCAATGAGGATTAAAAGATTTTCTTTTGGCCAGTGATTCATGGTTGTTTCCATCAAATCTTGGGTCAAGAGTTGACTAGTAGGGATATGGACTGCTTCAAATTCCTCTCGTGTGCGAATATCAAGTAGGCAAATATGCTCTTCATTAGGATCATGGAGATGATGATATAAATCTTTAGGAGAGATGAGTAATTGTTCATCTGCATGATGGGCTTTTTTTAATTCTTCTAGGACTATATTAGGATCAAGTGTCCCATTTCTTTGACAGAGTTCTTCAAGGGTCTCCTCTAAACTAAAGCTGCAACTGCTACAACCACCAAGATGATAGCGTTGAAATAACGCGCGACGAGCTCCAGGATAGATTGTCAGGAGCTCCTCCATAGAAGAGGAAATCGAGGGGGTAGACTTTTGTGTGCTGTTTTCTTTTGTGGTGCTCAAAGATGAAGACATATTGCGTAAGCTATCATCATTGCTTGCAAACGAGAAGTACGATATTTTGGCAAGCACTGCATTTATTTTATGAATAATACAAAAGAAGAAACAGAGTATCCAGTTCGAGATCTAGATTTAAGCAATACGCAACCATTCTTAAATGGCTCGACAACGTTTCATCAGCAAGAACCTCTCAAGGAGAAGCACGAAAGTAAAAAGAAATATGACCCAGGAGAAATTGTGATTTTACCAAAACATCCCAAAGCCATTTATGAGGGCAGGTGGATTTTCATGGGTTTAGGGATTTTATGGTTGCTTGCATTGCTCTTTTCTCCTTTTTTGGCATTACCTGTCGGGCTTCTTATTATTTTTACCTGTTATTTTTTTCGCGATCCAGAGAGAGAGGTTCCGTGTGATCCCATGCTTGTTGTTTCACCTGCTGATGGGCTAGTGACAGCTATTGAAGAAGTTGATGGAGTCGAAGGTGACCTTTACTTAACGCAGAGAATGAGGAGAATTTCGATTTTTCTTTCAGTCTTTGATGTGCATGTGAATCGTTCTCCTATTGAGGGCGAAATCATCCATAGCGAGCCACGAGGTGGGCTTTATTTAGATGCACGCAAACCAGAGTCATCGATACTGAATGAAAGTCGACTTTGGATTATTCAGCGAGATTCTTACAGCGTAGGGGTCAAACAAATTACTGGGGCTATTGCGCGGCGTATTGTTCCTTGGGCTCATGTGGGGAATCATCTTAACCGAGGCGAACGTTTTGGTATGATTCGATTTGGTTCACGTACGGAACTCTATATCCCGCTCGAATTTCAAGTACTCGTTGAAGTTGGAAATAAGGTGCAAGGTGGTTCAAGTGCGGTGGCAAAAATAAGGAGTCAAAACTCATGAGTTCACAAGAGCCAAAAATTTACCTCCTCCCCAATTTAATGACTGCTGGAAATCTTTTCTGTGGTTTTGCAGCAGTTCTTAAAATCATAGAAGCCTCTCTTCTTAGTGCCGCTGGAGAGCCTGTGGTTATGCGCTACTATGTGGCCATTTCATTTATCTTAGGAGCTTGTTTGTTTGATCTTTTAGATGGTCGATTAGCACGTCTTGGAGGACATGAAAGCCCGTTTGGACGAGAATTTGATTCACTGGCTGATATGGTTTCCTTTGGACTCGCGCCGGCTCTTTTGGTTTATCAAATTGTTCTACAAGATTTTCATCGTACAGGATGGATTATTGCTTTTGTCTATTTGCTGTGTGGTGCCTTGCGCCTTGCTCGGTTTAACTGCTTGTCTCAAAACATTCGAGGGAGAGAAGAGGCAGAAGAGTGTTCTAGGGAATTTTCCGGATTTCCTATTCCTGCAGCAGCAGGACTTATTGCCTCACTCACACTCATGATGCTTTCCTTAGATGAGGGTCAGAGAACAATAGGACGTTGGAAATTTGCGCTTCCTGCGGTCTTGCTCTTTCTTTCCTTTATGATGTTTAGTCGTGTGAAATATCCAAGTTTTAAGGGTCTGAATTGGGGCTCTCAACGCTCGATCCCACGTTTTCTCATTATCATCCTCATTTTGATCTTTGCGGCCATGAACTATGAATGGATGCCTTCTGTTTTATTTATCACGTTCTTACTGTATGGCTTTGTGAGGCCATTTTTATCCAAGCCGCTACGTGATGAAATTGAAGAAGAAGAAACGGAAAGGCAAGAGTGAGTGGAGAGTTTCCTTTAGGCTCATAGAGCGGAACTTTTTGTAATCATCTTCTGGCTTGAAAAAAATCATTTCATGGCATGCCGCACGTCTCATGAAAACAAACTCCCAACAACATCACCGCTGTGCCTGGTCTCTAAAAAGTCCATTAATGATGGAGTATCATGATCATGAATGGGGTGTTCCTGTGCGTGATGATACAATACTTTTTGAATTTTTAGTTCTTGAATCTGCTCAGGCAGGTCTTTCCTGGCAGACCGTGCTTCAGAAACGAGATGCCTATCGTAAAGCTTTTGATCAATTTGATCCTAAAAAAGTTGCTTGCTACGGTGAGAAAGAAGTAGGTCGCTTGGTTACTAATCCAGGAATTATTCGCAATCGACTCAAAATTCTAGCAGCTATTACAAACGCCAAAGTTTTTTTAGAACTACAAAGAGAGCATGGCTCTTTCAGTAATTACATTTGGGAGTTCGTCCATTGTCAGACCATCAATCATAAAATAAAAAATGCAAAAATGTTTTTTTGTACGAGTAAAGAGTCTGAGTTGATGAGCTGTGAGCTTCGCAGGCGAGGCTTCACCTTTGTGGGCTCAAAAATTTGTTATTCCTTTATGCAAGCAGTCGGAATGGTCAATGATCATGAGATAGGATGCTTTCGTCATCACGAGGTGATGGATAGCCCTAAAAACTCTTACGCAAAAAATCTTACAATTGATGAGAGAAAAGCTGATGAGGGAAAAGCAGAAGCATCATCTGGTGGATGGGGAGGGATTCGAACCCTCGGTGCCGATCAAGGCACACACGCTTTCCAAGCGAGCGCATTCGACCACTCTGCCACCCATCCTTACAACTTATAATATTCGGGTTAACCCGGATATTTCATACCGATTCTGCTGCGGCTTGCGAACACCTGATGGATACTGCGTCAGCTTCGAATTGCTCCTCGGGCAGTATGAAGCATACAGCCGTCGTCGCAATCCATCACCTTCGTTGACTCGCTCGCTCCCGCTCGTCTCGCCCTTTCAGGGCTGCCTAAAGGCAGTCTCCACCGCGGTCTCCCGACCGCCGCTGGTGTCTGCATCAGGATTCGCGGCGCCTCGCGACGAATCAGTGTGAAATATTCGGGTTAAGGCGTAAACGGAAGTAAGGCGAAAGGCAAGGATTTCATGAAAAAATTTATTAGAAATTAAAGGTTTCAAGAAACCATGTATTCTCGTAGGATTCAAAAATTATTTAACCCTAAAAACTCAAAGTCCATGATAGGCTTTGACTCCACGCATGAGTTCTTCAGCTAACGAAAATATTATGATCAATGTGCAGATTGATGGCATCTGGAAGCAATTTGCTAAAGGAACACGTTTGATTGAAGCGTGTATGCAGTCTGGTCAGCATATTCCTCACTATTGTTATCATCCAAAATTAAGTGTTCCGGGTAACTGCCGCATGTGCTTAGTAGAAACAGGCTCTCCAAAAATGACGCCTGATCGCAAACCTGAGCTCGGAGAGGATGGATATCCGATCATTCAGTGGAATCCAAGACCTGTGATTTCTTGTGCGCTAGAAGTTTCTGAAGGCATGGCGGTACGCACGCATTCTTCGCTCGTGGAGGAATGCCGTAAGGGTGTGATGGAATTTTTACTCATTAATCACCCACTGGATTGTACCATCTGTGATAAAGCTGGAGAATGTCGTCTTCAGGAATTTTCTGTTGAGTATGGTCATGGTGGCTCTCGTTTTTTGGAGGACAAAGTCAAAAAACCCAAGCATGTTGATATTGGAAAGTATATTGTCCTTGATGATGAGCGTTGTATTCTTTGCTCACGCTGTATTCGTTTTATGAAGGAAGTGGCCCATGACGATGTGCTTGGATTTGTCGAACGAGGTAGTCACACGACCTTAACAGTTCACCCTGGTAAAAGACTTGATAATAACTATTCTCTCAACACGGTTGATATTTGTCCGGTTGGTGCACTGACCTCAAAGGATTTTCGATTTAAAATGCGTGTCTGGTTTTTAAAAGAAACCAAAACCATTGATGTGAGTTGTGGTACTGGCTCTAACATCATTATTGGAAGTCGTGAAAATACAATTTACCGTATTACGCCGCGCCAAAATGAAGCGGTGAATTCTTATTGGATGCCCGATTCTCATCGTCTTAATTACACGTATCTCCACCGTGAAGATCGTCTGCTCACGCCATGTGTGCGCGATCAAGAAAGTGATCATATCTTAAAAAGCAGTCCATGGTCTGAGGCGCTCCATGCGGCTGCGAAGGCTCTGCAAGGAGAAGAAGCGGGTTCCATTGCCATGATCGTTTCTGGACGCATGACCAATGAGGAACTCTTTCTAGCACGTCGCCTGAAAGAAGCGCTCTCCATGACGCTCGTTGATATACGTCCTCGTCCTCAAGACGGTGATGGATTCTTAATTGCCAAGGATGGCAATCCTAACACACGAGGCGCTCAGTTGCTCGGTCTTGTAGGAGAAGAGCCTGGAGCACTCTTAGGAGCAATCAATGAAGGTATTGAAGCAGGAAAAATTACTTCGCTTCTGGTCCTACATGAAAATGTGATTCCTTGTGGCATCAGCGAGGCTGCTCTCAAAAAATTAAAAAACTTGATCGTCTTAGATATTCTTCCTAGTGCCACAACACAACATGCAACAATACTCTTGCCCGGCTCGGCTGCTGCTGAGAAGCGTGGCTCGATGATTAATATTAAAGGTCGTCTTCAACGCTTGACGCAAGCTATTCAAGCCCCAGGGTCAGCACGTGATGATTGGGAAATTTTACGAGATCTACTAAAACTCATTTCTCCTGCGCCTCTTCCCATGACATTTGAGGAACTCTTTGCACAGATGGCCTCTGAGATTCCGTCTTTGAGAGGACTTAATTTTGGAAAAATTGGAGATTTAGGAATCGATCTCACGTTGTTGTAATAGGCGCTTCTTGAATTCGTGACGAGTATACAGACGACAAGAGAATCCAATATCCACCTTGCCTAGAAACGAGAAGGATGACTCTTCTCTTTTTTATCCTCACATCATTTTTTGCTAATGTTCTAAAAGGAGGAGACCAATGTTCTTCTTCGCAAGACATCAAGATCACTATTGATCTAGTGCATCCTCGAAAAATTACTGATTTTTCTCAAACGATGGGAGGATGTCTTGATGGCCATGAGAAAAACAGTGTGGCCTTTGATCATGCACCAGCATCCTTGAGCTTCCCTTGTCATGAAGAGAGGAATACATCATTGATCCATGGCGTTAAGAACTCTGCGATCTCTGCCATGCTCTCTTCAGGACTCAAGCCCGTTGCTTACCGTCTGCGTACTGAATTAGGAGTCGAATCATGGCATTGGAATCCCTCGGGTAGCTGGAGTGATCCCTTGCACCATCAAGGTTATTGGACATCTTGTGCGCAGTCAAAAATTCCTATCACCCGTAGCTATGGATATCGTCTTCCACGACGTGGTAATACATTAGATGAAGCCAATAATGATAGTTACTCACGCCTCGATGATGGGAATGAGAATACTTTTTGGAAGAGCAATCCTTATCTCACTGGTCATTACACAGGAGAGTTAGACTCTAGCCACCCGCAGTGGGTGATCATTGATTTTGGAAAATCAGTTTTTATTAATGCGGCTCGTCTTCATTGGAAGCATCCGTATGCTCAAAAATATCGTATTCAATATTCACGTGGCGGAGATCTCTATTTTGGACATGGAGGTGCGTGGCATGATTTTCCAAACGGAAAATATGTCAGCTCTCGCGGAGGCGCTCCCATCCTTGATTTGGGCATGCCACATAATTTTTGGGGCCAAACATTCCCTGTTCAGTATGTGAGAATCTTGATGACGGAGAGTTCGTATACGGCAATGCCAGGAAGTCATGATCCAAGAGATCATATGGGGTATGCCCTAGGAGAGATTGAACTAGGGTATTTCACATCTCACGCATTTCATGATCAGATCATCCATTGTCCTAATCAGAAGCAAACGCTCCTTTATGTCTCTTCGACAGATCCGTGGCATCGTTCGTGTGATAAGGATGAGAGAACGCAGCAGCCTGGGCTCGATCGTGTCGCACAATTGACTCTTAATCATCATCAGCCAATTCTTTGGTCGCTACCCATTCTCTATGACACTCCTGAAAATGCTCTCGCTGAGGTTGAATTTTTAAAAAAACGTGCCTACCTCTCTCCTGGTCAGCGTCTAGAACTAGGAGAAGAGCCAGATGGACAACGCGTCGATCCCAAGGATGTAGCAGAGTTGTATGCTCAGGTATCAAAAAAAATTCATCATGCTTATCCTGATCTTAGTCTTGGTGGACTTAGTTTTGTGACCATTGATGTAAACCCGGGGGATCTCATTTACCGTGTGGATAAGAGACCGTGGTTACAACGTTTTTTCAAACAGCTTCGTCACAAAGGGGAGAGAAAAAATTTTCAATTTCTCAGCTTTGAGTGGTATCCCTTTGATGATTTACTCCTGCCTGCAGCCCCCTTGTTAATCAAACAACCCAGACGTTTGGCGCAAGCGTATGAGCGGATTTACCATGGTGGTATTCCAAGAACGATGCCTCTCATCATGAGTGAATATGGCTATTCTGTTTTTTCTGGAGAGCCAGAGGTGACCCTCTCGGCTGCGCTATTACAGGCTGATATTGCGGCACAGTTTTTATTACTTGGAGGAACCACTTCTTATCTCTATGGATATGAACCCAACTTGCTGGAATGTGGCTATGGAAATTCCTGGGGTAATCTCATGATGTTACATGCAGATAAGCGAACCCAAGACCACCTGGAGCCTCTGCCTACCTACTATAGTTCGCAGCTTCTAACTCAGCATTGGGGCCCAACTTCAGGTGGCGCATGTGATCTTTATCCTGTAAATACACAAACAAAGACAAAGGATCAGGATGCAAATGTCACTGGTTATTTTCTCTCCACAGGGGTATTTCATACTCGTGGTACCAAGGAAATAGCGAAGGCTCCTCGTCACAATCAGTATGAAATATCTGGGCTGGCCCCTGCCCAAGAGGAACAACATCACGCACTCCTCTTAGTCAATAAACACCCGAGCCACGCCTATTCTCTCATATGCTCTTTGAATAAGGCTTCATGGTTTCTTCCTCACCAGCGCGAGGAAATAAGGAGACGTACAAAAGAGCTTTCTGGTCTGTGGACATGTTATTGCTACTCACCGAGTCAATATGAGTGGCATGCCCAAGGAGCTAAGGGATATGCCTCGCGTAACAAGCCTCCTAGTAAAGACTTCTGTTCGGCAGAGATAAAACATCACTCTGGAACGACTTTTCTTGAGTTTCAAAAAAATCATCAACCCATCTCTCTCCATCCCTCATCCATCACGCTGTTGTGTAAATAGTTTTTTATGGGAGCGAATATTTGTGGGAGGTCATTTTAGAGGATGAATCACTTTTTAAAATAATCATTTCTCATCACACTTAATTTAAACTATAGCTTTAGGATGCTTGA
>CAIWMF010000104.1 GCA_903913785.1 uncultured Spartobacteria bacterium
ACCATCCATTCCATCAAGCAAAACCAATAATAGTGGCAGCGATCATAGTTGCAGCGGTACGGTGAGAGCATCTCATGGTGAGACAATCCCTGTCACTTTTTCTTTTGCTATTAGACTTTGTTGGTGAGTAACCAGGTCAACTCGTTGGCTTGGTAGTCCTGCTTTTTAGGTTGAATTGAGCTCACAAAGAATTACGATATTTACTCTTAGATTAGCATTTCATTAAAAACCTTTAATTCTTCTTTCTATGTCCTCACCCTATGTTTCACTCTTAGAGGCTCTCCGAGCTTATTGCAACTTACCTGAATTTCCCAACCCTCTTCCCTCTAATGAACTGTTGCTTCAGCTTGAGAATGGATTGTCCATCACGATTAATTTAAAGGAAGAAACCTCCATGGTCGTTCTCTTTGCAGAGATTGGAACCTACGAACTCAAAAACGAACTTTCTGTTTTATCCAAGATCGGGCAAGCAAACTTCCTCTGGGCTGCTACTGAAGGCGGCACTTTGAGTGCTCGACCAGAAATTCAAACCGTCTACCTCGCTTACCAAGCTCCTATTAGTTCGCTAGAAGCAGATGCCTTTGTCAAACGTGTTCAAGAATTCGCACGCGTTGCCGAGCAGTGGAAAGATATTTTACAACAAATAGATGAAGGAAAAAATCTGGAGGCTCCCATGACGAGTACAACTGAAGCAAGCTCAACTCCAGTGATTCCTGATGAAATTATCTGAGTGAGTCCTCTTCGGATGCAAAACAATGAATCGAGTTATTGTCCTTGCCCACGTGTGAATCCAGGTTTTCCGTCAAAGTTATAGAGTAGTTCAATTTTAAGAAACTCGATGCTCTGGAAGGAGATGCGTTTCAAAAGTTCGATAACATCGTCGTGGGTAATTGTTCCCGGAGTGCCATCAGGAAGTTTGTAGCGTGCACGAAAGGAATCAGAATGGAAAATGTCTGATTGCTTCTCAGGCCAGACAACCATTCCTCGATTATCAACCATTTCTAGCATCATTCTGTCTTCTGCATCATCACAGCGAAGCAAGAAAAGCACGAGCCTTTCAAGCGTTCCATGATATTGGACAAATACATCAACACCGATGAGTTCTTTTTTTTCCTGAGTACGGATATAGGGAATGACTGTGTGATGCTCAGAGGAGTTTTTTTTGTACTCCACTGGCTTGAGAGATTGAGGTTTTTTGCCTAGGTGATCAACAACAGCAAGAGCGAATTCCCTCGTGCCCACTTTTTGTTTGCTGTGAGCTTGATCAAAAATATCGTAGGTATGAATGCCCTCTTCTATGGTGCACAGCCATGCGTTGTGTGCCCGCTCGGCAATTTCATGTTGACCAATGTGAAGAAGCATCAAGATGCTTGCTAGGAAAAGACCCGAGGGGTTCGCTATATTCTGACCTGCACGACGCGGAGCAGAACCATGGATGGCTTCGAACATGGCTGCATGAGTGCCAATATTAGCAGAACCTGCTAAGCCCACAGAACCTGCAATTTGAGCTGCAATATCAGAGAGAATATCACCATAAAGATTAGGAAGCACGACCACATCAAAAACTTCCGGCGTATCAGCTAGCTTGGCTGCCCCAATATCAACAATCCAATGTTCTTTTTCGATATCAGGATAATGGGCTCCAATTTCATCAAAAACTTTATGAAAAAGACCATCTGTCATCTTCATGATGTTATCCTTAGTAAAGCAAGTGACCTTTTTATGATTGTTGAGTCGAGCATACTCAAAGGCGTAACGAACAATTTTTTCACTGCCAGGACGAGAGATGATTTTTGTGCACGTAATGACATCCTGGGACTGACGATGTTCAATACCAGCATAAAGATCCTCTTCGTTTTCTCTGACAATCACCACATCCATGGAAGGATGTTTGGTAGCTACAAAGGGGTGGTAGCTTACAGAACGACGCACATTGGCATAGAGGCCTAATGCCTTTCGCACCGTTACATTAAGACTCTTAAAGCCACCACCCTGAGGTGTTGTAATAGGTGCTTTCAAAAAAACTTTTGTACGGCGAAGTGATTCCCAAGCGGAGGGTTCAATACCTGTAGGATTACCCCTGAGATATACTTGTTCACCAATCTCAATAGGTTCAAGAGCAAGCTTTGCTCCCGCAGATTGAATAATATGAAGCGTGGCCTCCATGATTTCAGGGCCGATACCATCGCCGTAGGCAACTGTGATTGGTGTGTGAGACATAGTGATTAGAAAATATGAGACTTCTTGTATAACTCTACTTCTGCTCGCTTCGGGAGGTAGTAACGATGAGCAGCAGCAAGTTTTTTAAGAATTTTCTTAGAAATAAATTTTTTGCGTGTGAATGAGCAGAGAGCTTGGCAGCAAAAGCCTATCTGAACTAGAAATAAAAATTAATACAAATATTTTATCCTGTTATTTGACGATACAGGTAAAGATGAGAGAGCATGTTTAACATGCGTTATATCCTCAGGGTGAGTAAGACCCAACCATGGATCTTGTGTCGGGAGGAGTTTGACGGTGATTTTTTTTGTCTGAATCAGGTTGTTGACTGCAGCAGGAAGATAAAATTCTGCGGTAGTTAGATTTTCCTGGGATGTTAAAAAATCAGCAAATTCTTTCTCAAGAAGGGCAAAAATATCTGGCGTAAATCCCCAAAAATTTAGTGAGACCCATTCCTCTCCAGTAAGAGGAATGATCGAATGATCATTGTTTTCTGCCACCATGAGAGAAGCAGAGCGACGAATGGAAGTTAATTCCGTGATTTTGAGAAGGTCAAAATTTTTGGCAGCCTGACACACTCCTCGAGAAACAGCACCATGCTCGCTTAATGTTTTTTTTAAAGGATAGGCAACCATGGCATAAGCCCTTTGTTGATCGAGATCATTTGCAAGAGAAGGACTCTTGTGATGCAAGATGGGGGTTGAGGCTGGGGGGTGAGAGAAAAAATTGGCTAAGAGCTTATAACCCGATGGCCCATAATAATCGTCTGCATTAATTACGGCAAAAGCAGAGGTGACGAGATGACGTGCAGCAAGCAGAGCATGGCCTGTGCCCCAAGGTTTGGCCCGCATGGTGGGAAGTGCATTTTTCGTTGGAAGATCATGGAGTTCTTGAAAGACAAAATGCATCTTGAGTGCCTGGTGATAGTGTGCATAACGACTTGTGACATACTCCTTAAATATTGTTTCAATTTCTTTTCTAATAACAAAAACAATGTCATTGAATCCTGCTTGTAAGGCATCATGAATCGAATAATCCAGGAGCACTTCTCCATGCGGTCCGACAGGATCGAGTTGTTTTAATCCTCCGTAACGACTGCCCATACCTGCAGCAAGAATCACAAGCGTAAGGTTATTGAGATGGCAGGTATCTCTTCGGTCATTTTTGGTCTGATTGCTCATTACTCAGTACTCATGTCATTAAATTTCCTTGCACTTCATGAGCATGAAGCACGCTTTAGAAGAATTCTAGTGCAACCTGGTAGGGTGTTCATTGTGCACCTCTACTTGTAGGGATTTTAACCTTAGCTGTGTCACGATAAAAAATGATGCCATGATGACGCAGGTTATTTAAAAACGCTTTCATATCCTCTACGCCTCGATTAGCAGAGTCCATAGCCTGATTTCCTTTGTTGATGAAAAGAGCGGTTTGGTGAAGAATAGATTCTGTTTGCGCTGTAGCGCTGTGAATATTAGCCAGGGATTCCTGGATATCTTTTACTCCTGTGCTGCTTAAAATGTCTTTATTCAAGTGATCAGTCATAGCACTGATATTACTCACTACGTGATCAATTTTTGGAAGAATCTCTCCGACTTGTTGCTGGAGATCCGCAATATTAGATTCTCTCTCTCCCTGCAGAGTGGAGCCAGCGGTAATGCAATCATTCATATTCGCTTCCTCTTGAATGGACACAGTGACAAATCTGTCTCCAAGAAGTCCTGAACTGCCGATTGAAATAATGCTTTTCTTGGGGATTTTAACCTTAGCATCAATACGTAAGCCAACCGCGACCCCACGCATATTGGGGAGAACTATTGGGGCAATCGCCACATTTCCAATATGAGCTCCTGCAAGCAATACTTCAGCCCCCTTGAGAAGGCCATTGGCATTAGCGTATTCTACAGTGATGGGATAATAATTTTCTGACCATTCACTAAAGCGGCCAAAATAAAGAACAAGAGCACAAATACTCGCGATTCCAATAAAGAGAAAAATACCAGCTCGAATTTGTGTAGAAGTTTTAGAGGAATCCATAGAAGTGATGCGTGAGTAGGTAAATTTTTTTTTGTTCTAATCAATTTCATGAGAGCGCCCATGAAGAAAATCAAGTAGAAGAGGGTCGCGTGAAGCGTGGAATTCTTCGAGTGTTCCAAAAAAATGAATTCTTCCCTCATGCATGAGCGCAATACGATCGGCAACATGATTGGCACTCGTCATGTCATGGGTGACAACAACCGAGGTAACCTGCAGTTGTTTTTGTAAGCGTCGGATGAGTTTATTAATGGTATCAGAGACAATGGGGTCGAGTCCCGCTGTGGGTTCATCATAGAGGATGCATGCAGGTTGTGAGATCACGGCTCGTGCAAGAGCGGTTCGTTTGCGCATTCCTCCACTGAGATTAACAGGCATTTTCTTATCATGGCCACTGAGAGAAACGAGTTGAAGAGCATGAGCGACTTTTTCTTGAATACGATTTTCATCACGCTCTCCATGTTCTCGTAAGGGAAAAGCAACATTTTCAAAAACATTCATTGAATCAAAGAGAGCTCCATCTTGAAAAAGCATTCCAATTTTTTTTCTGACGTGTTCGAGTTGTCGCTCTGTGAGCGATGAGATATCTTGACCATCGATTAAAACTTTCCCAGAAGCAGGTCTCATTAAACCTATGAGATGTCTTAAAAAAACACTCTTGCCACCGCCACTGCGGCCAAGGAGGACTAAGGTTTCTCCTCGTTGGACTGAAAGAGAAATGCCATGTAAAATCTCTTGTGTGCCAAAACGCTGCGTTAAATTTTGGACTTCAATAATGGGTGATGTTGATACAAAAGAGAGACTCATGAAATCGGTGGTTTTAGCGTAGTCCGGCGGGGAAGACCATATTGAGAGCCATCGTAAGAAAAAAATTACCTATTAAAATGCAGAGTGAGCAAATAACAACGGCCTCGGTCGTAGCTTTGCCAACACCAACGGCACCTTCCCGTGTTGTGAGACCTTGCTGACAGCTAATAAAAACGATGATGATGGCAAAAACGAATCCTTTAGCAAGAGACATGACTAGATTATGACCATCAATAAAACGTTTAATGTTTTGTAAAAAATAGATACTTGGAATTCCAAGAAGGCTTGTGCCGACAAAGTAAGAGGAGAGAATCCCAAAGAAGACACATTCTGTCACTAAAAGAGGCATGGAGATGAGCATGGCAAGCACGCGAGGAACAACTAAATAGTCAATGGGATGAACGGCAAGAGCGCGCAAGGCATCGAGTTGTTGTGTGACTTTCATTGTCCCAATCTCAGCACTCATTGCCGCTCCAACACGACCTGCCACCATGAGTCC
>CAIWMF010000105.1 GCA_903913785.1 uncultured Spartobacteria bacterium
AGATTATCTCATAGCACCTTCGCTTGAGGAACTTTTCAGACAGCTTCGACGTCTCAAAGAAAATGAGTCTCTCCGTTTAAGACTCGTGAACAATGGCTTGTATTCTGTAAGAGAGTTCACTAAGGAGGCAACATGCGAACGCTGGAAAAAATTGATAAAAGAAATTCTTCCTGCACGAGCTCTCCAATACCAAAAAAAATGCCTATGTATTTAACCCGGATATTTCATACTCATCTACTGCGGAGACCGGGAAGCCTGATGGATGCTGCGTTGGTCTCGAATGGTGATTTGGGCAACACCAATGCTCGGGAGCGCCTGGGGTAGACTGCCGTAACCGTTAGGTTAGGGGCAGCCCGTAAGGGCGAGCCGAGCAGGTGCGAGCGAGTCAATATGGAAACATACAGCCGTCATCGCAATCCATCACCTTCCTTGTCACTATCAGGCTTCGCAGCCTCCTCGTCACGATCAGTATGAAATATGCGGGTTAAGAAGGATCTTGAACGTCTTGATTTTGAGACAACTCAGTATCTTCAAAATCCTGAAAAACGACAATCGCCGTCTTCGAAGTGTCATCCGACGTTGTGTCAAACGTTACCGTTAGATCTAATAATGGATCAAACGTTAGATGAGACGTTGGTTTTATTTTGTAATCTACTTGCCAAGTCTGGCACGTCTGCAGGAAGCGATAATGATGTGAGGGATTGGGATCTTGCGCGATGAGGGTTTTTAGTTGTTCTAATTTTTCTATAAGATCCTTAACTTCGGCACCAATAGGGTGTTTAGAAATGACCTCATAGCTTTTACCGTACCACTTTTCATGTGGTTTATTGGGATCAAAAAATTGATTAGGATTACAAGGATCCAAGGGGCTTTCAGGGTTGTAGGGATTAAAAGGAGATAAGGAATCCGCAGAGTTAGGATGCTCTTTTATTTCTAAGGCTAAAGCATCTAACTGTTCTTGAGCAATTTTTACAGGTTCATTTCCGTCTACTTTTTCTGCTGCATTATATAAATTATGTGGTTTGTAAGGCTTAAAGGGATCTTCTGCACTCGGTCCGTAAGGTTGAATATGATCATAGGGAAGTTCGTTTTCTTCTGACGTGTTCAGTGTGTCTAAGAAAGTTGAAGATTGGTTGCAAGCAGAAGTATTCATATTAGCAGCCTGCACATAGGCTGGTGGAATTTTCTCTAGGGATGGAGGGTTAGAAAATAGAATCATAAGATTTTTTGTATAACTAGCATGAGTGAGTGTTGCTTGTTCTGGTAGGGTTTCTTGTTGAAAGAGCGGATATTCTTCCAGTTCTTGATTTGTTTGTAACGACTCTTTTAAAATAAATGAAAAAAAGAGGCTTGGTCAGGTACTGAGCTGCTTTCGAGCTCTGTTGTTGTGAACAATGCTTGAGATCCTTGTGGCATATTCAAGAGAAGTGCCTGACGACGGCTTGTATCTAAATCGCCAAAGACATCATCAAGGAGAAGCAGGGGAAGGGTTGATTTTTCATGGTGAAGTAAATGCGCCAATGCAAGCTTGAGCGCCAAGGCTACCGTGCGCCGTTGTCCCTCAGATCCAAAGGTGGCAGTTGGAATATCCTCAAGTGTTAAGAGAAGTTCGTCGCGATGAGGCCCTACGATGGTCATTGCTAATTGTGTTTCTTTGGCTCGAGAGTTTGCTAAGGCTTCGCGTAGGGGAATGGTGGCACCTGGTTGATAGGTGAGCTTGAGTGTTTCTTGAGAGATAGACTGACACGCATCTGCGGCATGTCTGCTCAAAGCATGAGCGATCATGGCTCGTAAGTTCATTAAGGCATCACCACTTTCGCAAAGGATCGAGTCATACGCCTCAATTTCACGGCGTGGGCGTTGTGCTCGCAAGAGCATATTGCGTGACTTAAGTGCCTTCGCATAAAATTTCCAATGTCTCCTATATTCACTGCTCAGTTGTAATCCCGCACTATCTAAAAAATTTCGTCGTCGCTCCCCGGGCCCATTGACGATTTCTCGATCGTCCGTTCCAAACCAAACAACCGAGCTCATCTGTAAATAATGGTTTGTTTCCTGCTCGGTGACATCATCAATTTGGAGTAGACGTTTACTTGTCTCGTAAGGTGTAAAGCGCATTGAGAGCTTTTTATCCCCATAGTTTCCTTCGAGAAAAAAAGCTTTTTCCTTAAAGTGAACAGCTTCCGTGAGTAGATGTGTGCGAGGGGATTTGAGTCGTAATAAGACACAAGCTGCCTCTAGTAGGGAGGTTTTCCCTTGGGCATTGGGTCCAATAAAAAAATTCAGACCTGGAGAGGGTTCTATGGTTTTGGAAGAAAAACAACGAAAATTGCGCAGTGTAAGTCTAGTAAGCATATTCATAAAAAACCTTAATCCCAAATATTTCATACTCATCTACTGCGGAGACTGGGAAAGCAGGGTGGATACTTCGCTCAACTCCCATTGTGACTTGGGCAACACCAGTGCTCGGGAGAGCCTGGGGTAGACTGCCGTAACCGTTAGCCCGCATATTTCATACTGATTGTGACGAGGAGGCCGCGAAGGCGGATGGGGTAAGGCGAGTGATGAAGTCTGACGACGGCTGTATGAGTACATACTGCCCGAGGAAGACTTCGAGCTTGGGCGCAGCATCCATTAGGCTTCCCGGTCTCCGCAGGTGATCGGTATGAAATATGCGGGTTAGGTTAGGGGCAGCCCGTAAGGGCGAGCCGAGCAGGTGCGAGCGAGTCAATATGGACACATACAGCCCGGCATCAAAATGCTGGGTCTGCCTTATCCCATAAGCTTTCGCAGCCCCATCGTCACAATCAGTATGAAATATGCGGGCTAACATTTTTTGGACTTCTTCTGATGGCTGTGTCAAGAGGTGTCAAATGAAATTGAAAAAATGGAACCTCATCATTCGTGATGAGTATACATGTAAGATGTCCATTAAAGCGATTTTTGACGCTCCGCCTCGAGTTCTTCCCAGCGAGCATAGCTACAGGCAATCTGGTCCTCAAGAGTAGCGAGTAATTTTTCTATTTCAGGAAGTTTTTCAGGTTCTTTTTTATAGAATATCGGATCACAGAGTTTATTTAATAGGGATTGTTTTTCTGCTTCATGCTGCTCAATGCGTGAGGGAAGGGATTTTAATTCACGCTCTTGAGCTTTGAGAAAGAATGCAGGACGTGATGGCGGAGTGGGAGGTTTTTTATGAGGGGGCAAGATGATCGGCGGCATCTCCTTTTTAGCAGTGCGACGCTTAGCCACCCAGTCATCATATCCTCCACTATATTCCATAATTTCCCCTGCTCCTTCAAAAACAAGTGTGCTTGTCACCACATTATTTAAAAAGGCTCTATCGTGGGAAACCAGAAGGAGTGTCCCGTTGTATTCTAAAATGAGTTCTTCGAGGAGTTCCATGGTTTCAGCATCCAGATCATTAGTTGGTTCATCCATGACCAGGACATTAGTGGGTTGAAGAAAAAGTTTCGCAAGGAGCAAGCGATTGCGTTCTCCTCCAGAAAGAACTTTTGCTGGCATCCTAATGCGTTCACGAGAAAAAAGAAAATCCTCAAGATAGCTATGAATGTGACGTGGACGTCCTTGAAAAACTACGGTATCACTATCGCCAGCAACATTGGCTGCAACACTTTTTTCTGGATCAATGGCTCCTCGTAGTTGATCGAAATAGACAATTTCAAGCTTTGTTCCTAGATGAATAGAGCCGGAGTGAGGGGTTGTTTTTCCAAGAAGCAATTGGAGTAGTGTGGTTTTCCCACTTCCATTAGAGCCTATGATGCCGATCTTATCACCACGCCAGATCGTTGTGGTAAAGTGATCCACAATGTTGATTTCCTCATAAGCAAAGCTCACCTCTTTTGCTTCGATGACTTTTTGTCCAGAAAGAGAAGTATGTTGTAACGAGAGTCGTGCTTTTCCACTCCGTTCGCGGCGTTCACTACGCTCTTGGCGTAGTTTCTCGAGAGCACGTACACGCCCTTCATTCCTGGTTCTTCTGGCTTTCACTCCTTGGCGTAGCCATGCCTCCTCTTGGGCAAGTTTTTTGTCAAAAGAAGACCATTGTTTTCCTTCTGCTTCTAGCCAAGAAGCTTTTCTTTCTAAATAAGTGTTGTAATCACAGTTCCAACTTGTGAGAGCTCCTCGGTCTAATTCTACAATTCGGGTTGCTAGTTTTTTTAAAAAAGCACGATCATGGGTGACAAAAAACAGAGTAATGGGAGTGGTGAGTAAAAAATCTTCCAACCAGAGGATAGTTTCAAGGTCCAGGTGGTTGGTCGGTTCATCAAGAAGAAGTAAGTTAGGTTTTCCTGCAAGGGCACGTGCTAGAAGGGTTCGGCGCTTGAGACCTCCAGAGAGGGAACTAAAGGAATCATCCCCTCGCAGGGAGATCCTCTCTGCCAAAGCTTCGAGGCGCATGTCACTTTCCCATTCCTCTTCGGTGTTGTTTAGGGGAAGTCCAGAGCGTATGACTTCTATGACTGACCCTGTGATTTGATCAGGAATTTCTTGAGAAAGATAGGTTACTACAGTACCAGGTGCGCAGATAACCTCTCCCTCTGATGGGGTCTCTTCACGAGTCATGAGTCGCATGAGGCTTGTTTTTCCGGTTCCATTACGCCCTACGAGACAAATACGTTCTCCAGGTTCTATCTGAAGGTCTACATGATCAAGCAGTGGTAGTAGGCCATAGCTGAGGGTGACTTGATGGAGTTGGAAGAGAGGCACAAAAGATATTAGTAGGATTTTTTCTTTTGTTCTAAAAACTCACGTCCTTTACCAACATTCGTATTAATGGGAACACCTTGCCTGCAGAACGGGCATTTTTCTGGTTCCCATGCTTGGAGATTGAGCGAAATAAGGGCCTGAAGCTTCGGGATATGACCAATTTCTTCTTGAGTAATGCCACCACGGTTACAGAGAACGCCAAGCCCCACAACATGTCCGCCTAGAGCCCGCACAAGCTCTATGACTTTCTTAACAGAGCCGCCAGTTGTAAGGACATCTTCTAAGACAAGAACATTTTTTTTAGCCAAAAGCTTGTCGTAGCCACGTTGAATCACAAAGTCTTTAGTACCCTCGATTTTCTCAGCATAGAGAGCGAGGATATCGCGATCACAGAGCTTGGAGAGATGATAGGCCGTCCATTGCGAGAGAATAATCCCGCCGAGGGCAGGAGCAATCACCACATCAATATGATCCTGAAAAAAATATTGCGCAAAGAGATGGCATAAATCTGAAATGGCAGAAGTGTGGGGATAAATTGCATCTTTATTGATATAGGTGGAACCATGTTTGCCAGACGTGTAGACGATATGACTCCCCGTTATGAGCGCTCCAACATCAGCTAGTAGGCTTGAAACATCTATTTGGTTCATGAGATTATTTTTTTTATGAGAAGGTCTAGCTTCTCTGCTTCATGACGGGCTGCTTCTGCAAAATTTTCCTCTTTCGAAGCGAAAATAACACCTCTCGAGGAGTTAATAATCATCCCAGTGCCCTGATTACTACGGGCTGCAGTTACTGTTGTTGCGACAGACCCTCCTTGCGCTCCAATTCCTGGAATCAGTAAGGGCATATTACCCACAATTTTTCGCACATGGCTTAGTTCCTCTGGATAAGTTGCTCCAACCACAAGACCGCAATTATGATGAGTATTCCAGTCCTTGGCAACACGACTTGCCACAATTTGATAGAGTGATTCTCCACTTAGGGAGAGATTTTGAAACTCTCCTGAACCACTATTAGAGGTCCGACAAAGGATAAAGATTCCTTTCTCTGGACGCGCAAGAAATGGCTCAAGCGATTCTTTTCCTAGGTAAGGATGGAGAGTGATGGCATCAGCTTTGAGATAATCAAATGCAAAGGTCACGGTACCATGGTTAGTATTGCCTATATCTGCCCGTTTTGCATCCAGTATGACCGGAACCTTCGGAGCAATCTCATGAATCAGGCGGATTGTTTCTTGTAGAGCTACCATTCCTGGAGCCCCGTAAGCTTCATAAAAAGCAGTATTAGGCTTATAAGCACAGACAAGGTCATGCGTTGATTCAATGATCCTACGATTAAAAGAAACAAGGCTTTTTACAAGATCGACATTGCCTTGGATATCATACTTCAAGGTAGAAGCAGGAAGTTTTAATAACTCACTATCAAGTCCTACACAGAGAAAACGACCATGTGACCAGTGAGACTCAAGCAATGTTTGAAAATGTCGTAGAGGCATAACAGCTGGAAGATAAATAATGTGGGCTTTTTTGATAGGGATACTTTTATCAAATAAATTTTAAGTTGAACTGATTTCTGATTCTGGTGCTAGGAGCCAGGATCATTGCTTGTCCTATCTAGGATAGAAGCATGATTCAATAGATAGAGCTATAGGCCATAGGCCTATCTGCAGAAATCACAGCACCAAATCATCCTAGCATTCATCCAAAAAAGTTATGCCTTTCTCAAGAAGTGGTGGAGGCGAGGGGAGTTGAACCCCTGTGTCCGAGACTAACAAATACGTCCGTCTACATGCATATGTCTATTTTTATTTAGAAGAATGGCTACGATAGACAAGCGCTACCTTCCTTCGAGAGTCCACGAAATAATTCGCCTTAGAACGCGGTCTCTCCGCTCTAGAACTAGCCTGTTAGTGTCGCTCGCACACCTAACAGACATCAGTGTGAGAACGTCGCAGACTAATTAAGCTGCGAGAGCTGCAGTTTCGCCGAAGCTAGCTGCAAATGTTGCATTTTTTGCATTTATTTGATTGACCAGATTTTTTACGAGGCCAACTGATCATCCTCGGCGTGCAAAACGTATCAAAAGCTTCGGATCGAAACCAGTGCGCCCCCACATCATTGGGAATGACGAATCTACTCCAAGAGAGAGGAGAAGACAAATGATTTCTTTTGTCTTGGGCTCGCTTCGGCGAGATTTCATAGCTTAGCTGTCACTTTTTCGTCCTATAGGATCTATGCTCATCGTAAAAAGCGTATCGTTAGAGGATAGGTATAGTAGATGCCATTGTTAGTTCTTATGGCTCCTAGCACCGGTAACAAGAGCCATGCAATGAAGAGCACGGGTAAGATGAGGATCCCCACAAAGACAAAAATTAAACCTCCAGCAATCAGGAGGTAAAGAGTGTAGGAGATTTGAAAATTTAAAACTTCTTTACCCGTGCGATCTATTTCGTCGCTTTCAGAGCGTTTCAAGAGCCAAATGGTGAGAGGAACTAAAATATGAGCTAATACAATTGGGAGCAACAGACCGCTTAAACCAGAAAGGTGAAGACCCATGCACCAAGAGCGTACTGATTCTTTGCTATGTTCTGGTTTAGGAAAAATGGGTGTTTCTGGTAGGTTCATAAAACAAATTTGGAAAAGAGTTCATCAAGTATTCCACAAGAAAGAAAAAATAAATTTTCTAAAGATTGCATTCTTTTGCTTAGCGATTATTTTCTTTCGGAAAATCTTTTTATTTTTATGTACAACCGCAGAGTCGTTATTACAGGTCTTGGTGTTGTTAGCCCGGTTGGGAATGACATTACTACCTTCTGGAAAAATCTTACCGAAGGTCGTAGTGGTATTACGCCCTATAGCGCTTTTAACTCGGAGGGTTATGATTGCAAAATCGCAGGAGAAGTCAAAGGTATTGATCTCAACTCTTTTTTTAGATCACCCAAGGATGGACGGCGTTCTGATCGTTTTACGCAATTTGCCATGGCAGCGTCTAAGATGGCACTTGCCGATGCTGCTTTTGATTTAGCAACAATCAACCTCGAGCGTGTCGGAGTCATGATTGGAAGCGGTATTGGTGGACTTCAAAGCATGGAGCTTGAAACAAAGCGTCTCTATGAAAAAGGGCCTTCTCGTGTTTCTCCTTTCACCATTCCAATGATGATTAGCAATATGGCGAGTGGACTTGTGTCGATGGAATTTGGTTTTTGTGGACCCAATATGTCGATTGTGACAGCCTGTGCCACATCGAATAATACGATTGGAGAGGCATGGCGTATTATTAAATTTGGTGATGCAGATGCCTTTGTGGCAGGCGGAACGGAGGCAACAGTTTCACCCCTTGGTATTGCAGGATTTGCTTCGATGAGGGCATTAAGCACACGCAACCATGAACCAGAAAAAGCCTCTCGTCCCTTTGATCAAGATCGTGATGGCTTTGTCATGGGAGAAGGAGCGGGGATTCTTGTGATTGAAGAGCTCGAGCATGCAAAACGCCGTGGGGCCTCCATTTATTGTGAATTAGTAGGCTATGGCCTTGGTGCAGATGCCTATCATATGACATCTCCTCTGCCAGAGGGTGAGGGAGCAAGCCGTTGTATGCAGATGGCGATGAAGCATGGTCGTATTAATCCTGAAGATATTGATTATATCAACGCTCATGGAACATCGACCCCGATTGGAGATATTTGTGAAAGCAAAGCAATTAAGCAT
>CAIWMF010000106.1 GCA_903913785.1 uncultured Spartobacteria bacterium
CAAATAGCTTTTTTATAATTTAAAAGAGCGCTTGGAAAATCGACGGTGACTTTTCCTTGTCTGTGGAGATGCCTAATGGTTTGAAGGGCAAGGTAAGGGTTGACGGCACTACAACCATAGCCAATGAGGCAGGCGATTTGATGGACGTCACGAGCTTCCCCCGTTTCACTGACAAAACTTGCTTTCATCCGTTTGCCAGTGCGGATGAGATGATGATGGAGTGCACCAATCACTAAGAGTGCAGGAATGGCAACGTATTGATCACTCATGGTGCGATCACTGAGAATAATAATGCGGGCTCCCTGATCAATAGCCCTCTCAGCGTGAGCACACAAGGCACGAAGCGCAGGGGCAAGTCCCTGTGGTCCGGCGGAGGCCTGCCAACAGGTTGAGAGTGTGGCCGTCTGATGTGGACCGCCAATGTTTTTTAACGTCAGTAATTCTTCGTCAAGCAACAGCGGAGAGTCTAGGGTGAGCTGTTCGGCATGGGTGGGTGTTTCTCCAAGGAGATTACGCTTCCATCCCATGACGGTAAAAAGCGACATAACAAGACGCTCGCGAATAGGATCAATCGGAGGATTGGTGACTTGAGCAAAGAGTTGACTAAAGTAGTTGTAGAGCAAAGCGGGACGTCGCGAGAGGACGGCAAGAGGGGTATCACTGCCCATAGAGCCGACGGCTTCAGCACCGCTCTCAATCATCGGTTTAAAAATCATCTCTAACTCTTCATGGGTATAGCCAAAGGCGATTTGCGCTTTTCGAAGAGTTCGCTCTAAGAGTGAGAGATCCGAGCTCGTGGGCTCTTCACTCTTGGGACTTAGGGGCTCGAGTGCTTCTGCAGTAATGGGTTGGATCTTGATGAGATGATCATCAACCATTTTGCGATAATCATTTTGTGCAGCCAGGTGATCTTTAATTTGTTGATCCTTTAAAAGAATGCCACGTGACGTATCAACGGCGATCATTTCTCCAGGTCCGAGGCGTCCTTTTTCAATAATCCTAGATTGATCGAGATTGCTCACCCCGACTTCTGAGCCAATCAAAAAAAGTCCATCGTTTGTGATTTCATAGCGTGCAGGACGCAGGCCATTGCGATCCAGGCAGGTTCCTGCCGTTACGCCATCGGTGAAGACTAAGGCGGCAGGTCCATCCCAAGGCTCCCCAAGGCAGGTGTGATATTCATAAAAACCAGAAAGACTCGGTGAAATATCTTTATTGGGTCGCCAGGCAGGAGGCACAAGCATGGTCATAGCATGCAAGAGAGAACGGCCCGACATGGTCAAGATTTCAACCATGTTATCAAGACTTGCAGAATCAGAGCCTCCAGCTTGGATGATGGGTTTGAGTAGATCAATATCTGGTCCCCAGAAATCAGCCTCAAGCTCGGCCTCGCGTGCGTGTGTCCATGCCCGATTAGCCCGAATGGTATTAATTTCACCATTGTGGGCAAGGATTCTAAAGGGATGTGCTAGCGGCCAGGTCGGAAAAGTATTGGTGCTGTAGCGTTGATGATAGAGACAAAGAGCCGTTTCAAAATCAGGACTGGTTAGATCAGGAAAAAATTTTTCCAGCGACTTAGAAACCATCAGGCCCTTGTAAACAAGCATCTGGTGTGACAAGGAGCAAATATAAAAATCTTTGATCGCATCAAGGGCAATACGATCCTCAATTTCATTACGCGCCAAAAAAAGGCAGCGTTCATAATCTTGGTTGCTCATGCTTGCAGTCTGCGGTCGTCCTACAAGCACTTGTTCTATGGCCGGCAGCGTCATGGTGGCCTTGTCTCCAAGCACACGCGGGTTGAGAGGCACAGCGCGCCATCCAAAAAGAAACAAGCCTCGTTTTGCGAGTACCTCTTCGGTAATGGCTTTGGCACGTGCTTGTGCATAGAGATTGTCTTTGGGTAAAAACAACATTCCTACCCCCAAGTCTTCATCACGGTAGAGGCGATGCCCGCGCCTTTCGACTTCCTTGCGAAAAATCTTGTAAGGAATCTGCGTGGTGACCCCAGCCCCATCTCCGGTGCGCGCATCGGCATCCAAGGCACCACGATGCATGAGGCCACAGAGGGAGCGCAGGCCTATTTTAAGAATGCGATTGGAACGAGTGCCGTTAATTTGCGCTACCATGCCAACGCCACAAGCATCGTGTTCATAAGTAGGGTCATAAAGACCATGGGAGTGCGGTAGAGAAGTGTTCATAAGAAGACGAAAGCTAGAACAAATTATACTACAGAGAGAGAAAGAGCTGTTGCAACACTAACCCGAATATTTCATACTGATTCGTCGCAATCCATCACCTTCTTCCTTTATTGCAAGAGGGTCTACACACACACATTAGGTTTTTTATGAAATCATTATCCATTCTTTCTCAACAACTCATGGCGACTCTCTGTTTCTTATTCATGACTCATCTTGTTTGTCTTGCAGGAGAGGCAACCGAGACAACACAAGCTAAGGAAGATAAAGTGGGTGTTTGCGTTGTTTCAGGGGAACCTCTAGGAGAAATGGGGCCTCCAGTCATTGTGCAACACAATGGCAGGGAAATTCATTTTTGCTGTAAAGAATGCGTGAAAGATTTTAATAAAAATCCTGACAAATATCTCCAATCCTCAAACCCAGCGAAACAGTAAGCGTTTTTCGATGAGCAGAAATGCAATGCCGAATCTTGTTCTTACAATGATTCATTAACAAAAACACCGAGTCTATTTTTCTCATCTCTCGTTATTTTTTCCATGATTGAACATCCTTCCTATCACGCTCTCGCAGCAGTTCTCACAGAACATTCCACGCGTCTTAAAAAAGGAGACCATGTCCTCATCGAAGCCTATGATATTCCTCCATTATTTGTGGTTGCCCTCATGCGTGCTGTCAGAAAGTGCGGAGCCATTCCCTTTGTGAATCTTCATTCTGGGAGGATTGCACGTGAAGTGGCACTCGGAGTCACAAAAGAAGAAGCTTCGATGATTCTCTCACTTGACCTAGCAAGGATGAAAAAAATGCAGGCTTATATCGGCATTAGAGGAAGCACTAATATCGCTGAGATGGCTGATGTGCCAGAAGAGAACATGAGCCTCATGGCCGAGACCTTAAAGCCTCTGTCTAATTATCGAGTGAATAAAACACGCTGGGTTGTCTTGCGTTGGCCAACACCTTCCATGGCCCAACAAGCACAGCAGAGTACGGAAGCATTTGAGGAATTTTTCTTTCGTGTATGTACGCTTGATTATGCCCGTATGTACCCAGGGATGAAGGCGCTCAAAGCCTTAATGGATCAAACCAATCGAGTCGTTATTACGGGGCCAGGAATAGATCTGCGTTTTAGTATTAAAGGGATTGGCTCGGTGATGTGTGGAGGAGAGTTTAACATTCCTGATGGGGAGGTTTTTAGCGCTCCGATCAAGCATTCCGTAGAAGGACATATCACCTTTAATACACCAACTATTTATCGAGGGATATGCTTTGAAAAAATCTTTCTCAAATTCTCTCGCGGAAAGATCATCGAGGCGACGTCAAGTGATACACAAGCATTGAAGAAGATTTTAGATACAGATGAAGGAGCCCGTTACATCGGAGAATTTGCCCTAGGTTTTAATCCTCATATTCTCCATCCCATGCGTGATATCCTCTTTGATGAAAAAATCGCAGGATCTTTTCATTTTACGCCTGGACAAGCTTACGAGGTTGCAGACAACAAAAACAAAAGTGCCATTCATTGGGATATGGTGGCTATTCAGCGGAAGGATTATGGGGGTGGGGAGATTTTCTTTGATGATGTGCTCATCCGTAAAGATGGACTTTTTGTTCCTCGGGCTTTACGGGCACTGAATCCGGACTACCTTCTTAAGAAAAAGACAATTTCATGATTGCTCGCTTCATCCATCATCTGCAAGAGATCTGGAAACGTTTTGTGGAAACACGCGATTGTCCTCATGCCATGGCAGGAGGTATGGCCATTGGTGTGTTTTTTGGGTTTGTACCAGCCTTCGGATTTAAAACACTCTTAGCACTCGGTACATCTCTAATCACCCGCTCTAACGTCATTGCTGCGATTGTCGGAGTGACGCTGCATGATGTATTTTGTTGGAGTTGGCCATTTCTCTATCGCTTTGAGTTTCAAGTAGGCCATTGGATTTTAAGCAACCCACACCAATTTGCCCCTAAGTTACTGAAGACAGATTTTCGTATTTCCGAAATTATGCAATGGGATAATTTTATGAATATTCTGTATCCCTGGCTTCTTGGTTCGGTGATTATTGCCATTCCCTTTACCCTTCTTTCTTATGTCGTAACACTTATTTTCATGTACTATCGTGAGAAGAAACATGTGGCTCGCCACGATCACCCCTCTCATTTCTCAAGCTTGCCCTAAGGGAGGCTTCCAGCTAGGAATCAAGAAATGAATATACGAGCTTATTTATTGCTGAGTGGTCGGAGACGGGCATTGTTCAGTCTCTCTATCATTGTTTTTTTGCTGGGGCCTACTGCCGGCCTCTTTTGCCAGCAAGCTCTGCAGCCTGATGCTCAATTTGTCGCTCCAAAAAGAGAGACACGTGTCATTCAAAAAAAAGTGGAGAAAGAAACACTGGTCACCCCGGATGGAATTTTGACCAAAGCCTATCAATCGAAAAAACCTTGGGAAATGTTGAGTCCTTTTGCTCCCCCATCCTATGGGAGCGGAGAGGAAATGATTTCTGAGGATCCCGATGCCTTAGGCCAACAGGACGGCCTAATTATCTTTGGAATACAATGGTAGCAGGCTACTAAAAATTCGGGTTAATCTTTTGAGTAAAGCTCCTTGAGTGTCGCATATGCCGGCCTAGCGTGACGGTCAATATCAACGATCCCCCACCACTCCTCATTAAAGACATAGTCCGAATAGGGGCCTCCCTCTGCCGATCCTATTCCTCCATTATCATGGGTTGCTACCGATCCATGACTATCCTTCCACCATTCATCATTCCATTCAAAGAGGCAGCCACCCACTAAGACATGATTCTTGTTTAGGGCAGATAAGTTGTGCTTGATTTCAGTGATAAGACTGCGCGTAGCAATTTCCTGGGAGGTGTCATCCTCATCATTGTCAATGGCATTAAATGCATCAGCACCACATTCTCCGATATAAAGAGGCTTTCCGCTTTGAGAGGCCCATTGTGCAAAACGATCACCAAAGCTAAGTCCGTCGTAAACATTCATGCCAAAGAGATCAATAGAACTGATTTGGGCTATGGATTTCCAGAACAAGGGATTTTTTAAAATTTGTGCCGAGATACCAGTGCTCACGGGATGCATTGTATCAAGAGATTTAATATATTTTGTGTATTCTTCTAGAAGCTTTAAAGAACCCGTGAAGCCGATCCCCTCAGGGTTGTTTGGATCAAGTGTCTTGCTGTAAAAATAATTAAGATCCCATTCATTGCCCACTTCCCATATCAGCGTCGAGGGATGGTTCTTTAAGAGCAAAAGAGTTGAGTGGATCATGGCACGTGAAACTTGTGAAGTGCTCCCTACAGGCACAATGGTTCGTAATTCATACTTGGTTAGCAAATCTAGGATCCGCGTATCAGTGATGGGAACGTAAGAGCGAATTGTATTAATGCCTGCCTCATGCATCATTTTAAAATCACTCTCAATAACAGCTAAATCGATCTTAGAAGGCTTATTAAATATGAGATCCTCTGGAAACGTCCCTCCTTTACGCACAGGGCTATAACAGATCCCCTGCATGACAAAAGGTCGGCCATTAACGAGTAGCTCTCTACCCACAATCGATATTTTCTCGACGCTCGCTGACCGACGATGCTTTGCACTACTACTCAGACTAGGTGAATCATTAGAGGCCTCAAGTCCACCTATGCTAAGAGTGCTCGTAAGGAGTAAAAGCAAGAGAGTATAAGAGCGAGGAAACTTCATTGTTCTATTAGAGCTCATGGATGGAGACTTTTTGTGAAGATAGATCTTGAGATGTTTTTGCAAAGCAGTTGTTAGGGTTGCTTGGGTAGCATACACCCTGCCTTCGTGGCCTCTCCTCATCACAATCAGCATGAAATATCCGGGTTAAGGCCAAACAATCCAGCCCCAAAAAATCTTAAAATTAGTCTGATAAAGGTATACTCACAAAAATTCTTAGCAAGATCCTTCACATTTGAGGGGAATTCTATTATTTTTTGAGGCTTATATGTCATCTTTCACAACTATGATCTCCCCCCCGTTTTTTGAAATTTTTTATCGTCAATATCGTAAGCCCATCTTGACAGTATCCTGTCTTATCGTGACGTTAAGTTTTATTATTGGAGGTATTTTGTTTTGGAAGCGATTGGAGCGTTTGGATGCCGAAAGCCTCTTGTCTCATGCTAGCAGTATCGAGCAGTGGCGTGTTCTTGTGGATCGCTACCCCCGTTCGCAGGCTTCTGCCAATGCCCTTTTACTCATTGCAGGTGCTCAGTCTCAAAAGAAGCAGTGGGAAGCATCTTGTAAGACGTACAGAGAATTTTTAAAATATTTCCCCCATCACCCTCTGGCTATCTCCTCGTACATAGGCATAGCCATGAATAAGGATGCAACTGGAAACTCGCACGAGGCTCTGAGTTCATTGCAACAAGCTGTGGCCGGATATCCTAAAGCCTATGGAGCCCCTGAGGCATTACTCTTGGAAGCTAAAATAATGACTCGGCTTGGCAAAAAGGAAGAAGCCAACAGACTCTTGCAGACAATCATGACGCAGTATCCTGACTCGCTTGTGAGTACTTTAGTCTTAAAGCAAAGAGAAAAGCCGCCTCAATAAACCTAAAAACGTGAATGGAAGTAGTAAATCTAACGCAATATATATACTCGGCCTCAACTTGTTTTTTTAAAATCGGCGTGCGCACCATCCAGATGCGCTACACGCTTAAAAAAAAACAACCTGAGACCAAGTCTTTACGCCATATTTCCCATTTTCATTCACGTTTTTAGGATAAAAAGCGTTGCTCCTACTTCTTGTCTCCTCTAGAATCAAGCATTCGTATATATCCTTTGCCTAGCGTTTTAACATGTCCAAAAAAAGCAACCTACCTGAAGTCACTGAGGACTTATCTCAGATCAATAACGTGATACCAGAGGATCTGATCCCAGAAAAACAAGACACGTCAGGTGGAGATACTTATGGAGCTGCTCAAATCGACAAGCTCGAAGGCCTTGATGCCGTTCGTAAACGTCCTGGAATGTACATTGGTGATCCTGATGAGCGAGGATTACACCATTGCGTATTTGAAGTGCTCGATAATTCTATTGATGAGCATTTAGCCGGCTTTTGTTCTCGTGTGGATGTGATTATTCATAGCGATGCCTCGGTCTCCATTCGTGATAATGGCCGAGGGATTCCTGTTGATATGCATCCTAAATTTAAAATTCCTGCACTCGAATTAGTACTCACCAATCTCCATGCCGGTGGTAAGTTCGGCCAAGGGGCTTACAAATATAGTGGAGGGCTACATGGCGTAGGTGCCAAATGTGTGAATGCGCTCTCTACTTGGTTCAAGGTCGAGGTCATGCGAGAAGGGAAGGTATTTTTCATGTCCTTTGCACAAGGAAAAACCACACAAAAGCTTACGGTCCTCAGTGAGCTGAAAAACAAAAAACAAACAGGAACCTTTGTCACCTTCCTGCCAGATCCTGAAATTTTCACGATCACGACAACCTTTAAATTTGAGCGACTCGCTTCTCGCTTGCGTGAATTAGCCTTTCTAAACCCTGGTATTGAAATTGTCCTCGCTGATGAACGCGATGATGAGAATCACAAGCCACGCAATGAAACCTTCCTTTACAAATATGGCATTGCAGAATTTGTCCGTCAGCTTGGCGAAACCAGACAGGTTATTCATCCCAAGCCCATCATTATCTCACGTAAGCGTGAGGATATTTTTGTGGATGTCGTCTTGCAGTACAATGATTCTTATAGCGACCAGATTCTCTGTTTTGCAAATTCTATTCCCAATCCGGATGGAGGGACCCATTTAACCGGGTTGCGAACGGCATTGACACGTGCCATCAATCAATACGCCAAAGGAAACAATCTCATTAAAGAAAAAGATCCAGCGCTTTCGGGTGATGATGTGCGCGAGGGTCTTGTTGCTGTTTTAAGCGTGAAGCTTCCTAACCCACGTTTTGAATCTCAGACCAAAGTCAAATTAGTCAACACAGAGGTAGATGGCATTGTGAATTCGGCCGTCTACGAAGGACTGATGGATTATTTCGATCAAAATCCTGCAGTTGCAAAAAAAGTCATTGAGAAAGGACTCACTGCTGCTCGTGCTCGCGAAGCCGCTCGCAAAGCGCGCGAGACCGTTCGTAAGAGCGCTCTGACAGGAGGGGGGCTTCCTGGCAAGCTCGCAGACTGTTCCGAGCGTGATCCTGCTTTAACTGAGCTCTACATTGTCGAAGGGGATAGTGCCGGTGGAAGTGCCAAACAAGGTCGTGATAGACGCTTTCAAGCGATCCTTCCTATTCGTGGAAAACTTATTAACGTTCAGAAGGCCCGACTGGATAAAGTTCTTCAGAATACCGAAATTCAAACTATGATCACCGCTGTAGGCACAGGCATTGGCGATGGCAATCAAGAAGGAGCCTTCAATATTCAAAAACTTCGTTATGGAAAGATCATCATCATGACGGATGCTGATGTCGATGGATCCCATATTAGAACACTGCTCTTGACCTTTTTCTACAATCATATGCCCCAGCTCATGCGCAATGGGCATATTTTTATTGCCCAACCTCCGCTCTATCAAATTAAG
Source organism: uncultured Spartobacteria bacterium (assembly GCA_903913785.1). GTDB lineage: Bacteria > Verrucomicrobiota > Verrucomicrobiia > Chthoniobacterales > UBA6821 > CAIWMF01. The sequence continues at coordinate 8,774 of CAIWMF010000106.1, forward strand.
CGCAAAAAGAGAGAGGAGTATGTCGATGATGATGGTCAGCTTGACCGCATTCTGATTTCCCTAGGAGCGGAAGAGGTTAGCTTAAAAAGCCTTGGTGAGGGCAAGGAATTTACTCCAGTACAACTCAAAGAAATTCTAGAACTCCTCGGCCGTCTTGAAAAATATAGTGACGCCATTCGTCGTCTGGGAGGCGACTTCGGTGATTATCTACATGCTTTTTATAGGACAAAAAAGTTACCTAACTATCTTGTTGTCGTGCGATCTGGCAATCAGGAAGCAGTAGAATATTTCTGCGATGAAGCAGCATTGCGTCATTTTTCTTCTATCAATAATGATTTGTTTCTTTTTGAAACTCCCTTCTCACACAATGACGCTTTCACTACAGAAAGTCTGCAGGCAACCGAAGCGCAGTCTCTCTCTCCTATGACTGAAAAAAGCCACGGGAGCCGTGATAAAACGTCGGCAAAGCATCAACGTCGTGCGCGCTTGGTCGAAATTCATGAGTCCAAGGGGATTGAAAAATTAATGCTAGAACTCTCTCACAAAGGAATATCATTAGAACACTATACCCACAGCCCTAGCCCTATTTTTGAATTGAGTGAGGGAGAAATTGTCCACGAAATTTTCTCTATCAAACGTATCTTAGAAGCCGTCAAAGAAGTAGGACGTCGCGGCGTACAAATCAAGCGATTCAAAGGTCTCGGAGAAATGAATGCTAAGGAGCTTTACGAAACGACCATGAAGCCAGAACAGCGACGCTTTCTCAAAGTAGAGCTTAATGATGATAATTCTCTTGAGGCTGGAAAGATGTTTAACTTACTCATGGGTGAAGTGGTGGAACCACGGCGTCACTTTATTGAAGATAATGCGCTCAATGTACGCAACCTCGACGTCTAAGAGGCTTG
>CAIWMF010000107.1 GCA_903913785.1 uncultured Spartobacteria bacterium
ATTTCTCTCGGTGACCATGGAAAAAAAATCTGCCTTCATCAATCCAGGGTGCCAATATTTGCAGCTCAAAAATGGAGTAAAATTGGATAATTGATGAGAGCATTATCGGCACCTCAAGATCATTGAAACGATTCCATTTTTTACGAAAGAGTCGAGACGTTACGAGTATTGCAACAAGATTCGTTTTACATATAGTCAAATTACTTTGACCATAAGGAATCAGAAACTAAAAAAAGAACTTTATGTTTTATTAACAGAAGTTCTCTGATAGCATTAGATGCCAAATATATGTTTCTCATATTTGCTAACCGTTTCTCCGTCACATCGAGGAGCTCTCTTTATTATTTTTTTTCTGCAATTGTTGATTATCTTCAAGACTCCATGCTGACTTCAGAGAAAACCATTAGCCCCTCTAAGGAAAAAACAGATTCTGCAAGAGAGGATGGCTTTCTTGTTTCTAAGACGCAAGGTGGTGACTCTCGTGCCTTTGATGATCTTATTCGAAAATATCACTCTCGTCTCTATGGACTGGTTTATCACATGACATCAAATCATGAAGATACTAACGATCTTCTCCAAGATGTTTTTTCAAAGGCATACAGATCCATTAACCATTTTCATGGAAAATCAAGCTTTTACACATGGATATATCGAATCGCTGTGAACATGACATTGAACTTCATAAAAAAACAGCGTCGTCAATCCTATAAAAGCATTAATGATGATGATAACCCTATTGAGAATGATCCTGAATTTATTGCCGCTACAAAAAACAAAGCTACTCAAGATCCAGCATCATTGATCAACAATCAGGAACTACAAAAAAAACTCACTCAAGCGATGCTGAAACTTTCAGCACAGCACAGAGCTGTTGTTACCCTCTTTGATATTCAAGGCATACCCCAGGCAGAAATTGCCAAAATTCTTAAAACAACCGAGGGCACCATACGTTCTCGACTCTTTTATGCTCATCGTCAGTTGCAAAACTACTTACAAGAATTTATGTTAAAATAGGGTCAATATTTAGGAGGTTTTTATATATGGACGATCAAAAAATTCATCACTTACTTCAACTTAAGTGCCATAAACGTCCGACTTCAGAAATGCTGGAGGAATTTATTTTAGAATTTCACCGTCGCCAAGAAACACAACGCTCTTCTGCTTCTTTTTTTGAAGAAATAAAAGATCGTTTTGCTTTCTTTGTTTCTGAACTACCAATATCTCGAATAGCCTATATTGGAGCAACTGCAGTAGCACTTTACTACTGCTTTTTCATACTTCAAACTAAGATCTCTACTCCCAATAATAATGATCCTACAACGAGCTCGCTCTGTTCTGAAAATTTTTCAGCTATTCATTATTATTCTTCACCGGTGATTCAACGAGATCAAGAAGAGCCTGTCTCTTGCGATATAACTAACAAAGAGAATGATTCCATTTTTTCCTCCATGTCACATGTTTTACAAAATAAATCTTCATTAAAAAAATCTCTGATAAGTTTTTAGGAGATTACCTTGTGGCGATTGTCGTAATTTTTTAGCATCAAAAGATGAGCAAGCAGCAAAAGCAAATCGTCTATTTTCTCTTTTTCTCTATTTTACTTCTTGTTGGTTGTCGCTCTTCCAATCAATCCATTAAAATTGGGCTCAATACAGAGCTCACAGGTGAAGCACCAGCAGTAGGTGCATCGTGCGTCAAAGCAGCTACGTTATTTGTCAATAAGATGAACCAAGATGGCGGAGTTGATGTTGGAGGCAAAAAAAAACCTATCGAGCTAATAATTGCTGATAACGGATCCAAAGCTGATGAAGCTGTTGTCGTTGCTCAAAGACTCATTACTCAGAATGAAGTGGTCGCAATAGTTGGTCCTAATATCAGCTCGTGCGCTGTGCCTGCATCAGAAATTTCAGAAAATATGGGGTGCCTGATGATATCACCCTGGTCTACTAATATACACACCACCACTAAGAATGATGGTGCTTTTAAAAAATATGTCTTTCGTGCTTGTTTTACAGAGCTCGTGGAGATTCCGCTTCTTGCTCAGTTTGCCATGAGTCATCTTCATCTTGCAAAAGCAGCAGTACTCTATGATATGTCGAGTGAATCACCTAATAGTGCTGCCCATCAATTTCAAGAATCATTTCTCAAGGCAGGAGGCAAAATTGTTGCTATGGAGACCTACACCTCTCAAGACCGCGATTTCAGCGCTCAATTAACAAAAATACAAGCCTCACATCCTGATATTCTCTTCATTCCTGCCTATTACAATGATGTGCCGCTTATTGCCGAACAAGCACGAAACCTCGGAATCACCGCACAGTTCTTAGGATATAACTCTTGGAGTACTCCAGAAATTATTCAACTTGATTCTCACCACTATTTAGATCACGCCTACTTCTCAAATCATTTTTCGACTGAATCTGACAGTCCCCTAGTCAAAAAATTTATTCAATCCTACCAGTCCACCTATGGCACAGCTCCTGATGATATAGCAGCTTTAACCTATGACACCATGGGACTCATTGTTGAGTCTATCATCAAGGCTGGTTCTCTTAATCGTACTGCTATCGCCAACATGATGGCGAACATAGAAGATTTTACTGGAGTAACAGGAACTTATAAGTTCCATCAAGGAAATCATGATCCCTTTAAAAATGTGATTGTTCTCACTATTGAGAATGAAAAATTCGTCTACGTGACGACCCTGCAACCCGAATGAATTTATGGATTATATTATCCAACAAGTAATCAATGCCATCCAACTCGGATCCATCTATGGTTTGATTGCTTTAGGATACAGTTTGGTTTACGGGGTTCTTAGTATGATGAATTTTGCTCATGGCGACCTCTTCATGTTGGGTGCTTTCTTTTGTCTTTTGCTAGAGAAGATAATCCCCCTTCCCTTGTGGCTTGCCCTGTTACTAACGATGCTTGTCATTGGATGCCTAGGAGCCTTATTGGAGCGTCTTGCTTATCGCCCTATTCGTCATGCGCCTAAAGTTTCTGCCATTATTACCTCTCTTGGATGTGGCCTTATTCTAGAAAACATCACTCTTGCCATGAGCCCCTATCCAAGGCATATGCCTACATTATTTCAAAACAGTATTTTTCATTTCCATGGCATAACAATTTCCTCTCTCCAAATAATAGTTATTGGAATTTCATTACTCTTAATGATTCTCTTAGATGTGATGATTCGTTGTACTACCTTAGGGATGGTCATTCGAGCTCTTGCCTGGAATCGACTAATGGTTTCTCTTCTTGGAATTCCTGCTAATAGAATTATTTCGTTCACATTTGCCTTGGGAGCTGCTTTAGGTGCAGCAGCTGGATTGCTTTACGCTCTAACCTACCCAGTCGTCTCTTCGTCAATGGGAATTGCGATTGGCTGGAAAGCCTTTATAGCTGCGGTTATTGGAGGCATTGGAAACATGCGCGGAGCACTCCTAGGCGCTTTTATTCTTGGAAGCACAGAAGTTATGAGCATCACCATGCTTCCGTCAACTTACAGGGATCTTATTGCGTATTCATTACTTCTTATCATTTTAATTTTCAAACCTTACGGCATTTTAGGCGAACCTCCGACTCAGAAAATATGATAAGACTGCTTGACGAGTTTCGTTGTCACTTTGCCATGCTTAGAAAACACACGATTGGGTTAACCCGAATATTTCATACCGATCACCTGCGGAGGTCGGGAAGCCAGATGGATACTGCGTTGATCTCGAAGTCTTCCTCGGGCAGTATGGACTCATACAGCCGTCGTCAGACTTCATCACTCGCCTTACCCCATCAGCCTTCGCGGCCTCCTCGTCACGATCAGTATGAAATATCCGGGTTAACCTCGTTTTACCTAGTTGTTCTTGGGGGATGCTCCTCTTTTGTGATACCTGAACTTTGTAGTAACTATATTACTTGTATTCTCATCACATTGGCTATTAATGCAATTCTCTGTGTGAGTTTAAATCTTATTAATGGATATATGGGAGAATTTTCCGTGGGACACGCAGCTTTTATGGCCATTGGAGCCTATGGCTCAGCGATCATCACAGTGAAAATACTTCCTCTTATTCCTTTTTCTCTTTCTTCTTTCTTGACTTTTCCTCTGATGGTCGTAGCAGGCGGCTTGTTGGCTGCATTAGTTGGAATTCCACTTGCATTACTTTCATTTAAAACACGTGGTGACTACCTGGCAATCATCACGCTTGCTTTTTTAATGATTGTGAAATCGGCATTAGAAAATATTTCTTACGTTGGCGGACCGCGAGGCTTCTTGGGTATCCCACCACTCACTACATTACCATGGGTGTATTTTTGGGCTGTGGTGACTTTTTGGATCATGCGTCATTTCATCCATTCAAAATGGGGACGAAGCATTATTGCTATTCGTGAAGATGAAATAGCAGCCGAGGCCATGGGAGTATCGACACGTTCTGCAAAAATGATGACTTTTGTGATTTCTTCTTTTTTTGCAGGAATCGCCGGCGGACTCTTTGCTCACCAAATTCAATTCATTAATCCCAGCTCTTTTGATATTTTACGATCAACTAATATTCTCGTCATGGTCTATCTCGGTGGCGTGGCCTCGCTCTCTGGTTCTCTTGTAGGAGCGGGGGTTTTTACAATCCTTTATCAGATACTTCAGCCATTAGGTGTTTGGCGCATGGTGACGATGCCACTCTTACTAGTCTTACTGATGATTTTTCGACCCCGTGGCATTATGGGATATCAGGAATGGTCGTGTTTCAAACTCAAAGAATAATTTTGGTTCGATCGCGGATGAACTCTACATAGCAGAAAAACATCATGGATTTTACTCCAGAAAAACAATCTCCGATACTAGAAGTATCGCTCCTGAATAAAAATTTTGGAGGAATGCGTACGATTATTGATCTTTCCTTTGAGCTCGCTCCGAAAGAATGCCTTGGAATTATTGGGCCTAACGGAGCTGGAAAAACAACCCTTTTTAATCTGCTCTCAGGAATCATCAGACCGAGTTCTGGAAAGATTCTGTGGTTTCATCAAGAAATCCAGAAGAAAAGTTCTTCAGAAATAGTGCATTTAGGGATTGCAAGAACATTTCAAAATATTCGTCTATTTAAGCAACTTAGTGTGTTAGAAAATATCCGTATCGCTTATGATATACACTTAACTTACACTCCCCTGCAGGCGTTGCTTAGAACAGCACTCACACGTGAAGAGGAAAAAAAGTCGGCCCAGGCAGCCATGGAACTCTTAGACGTTTTTTCTATCACCTCCCTTGCTCATCAACCTGCCGGAAGTCTCTCTTATGGTGATCAACGTCGCTTAGAGATTGCACGTGCGCTAGCACTGCACCCACGCTTACTCCTCTTAGATGAACCAGCAGCAGGAATGAACGAGTCAGAAATGTATCAACTTGTCGAATTATTACAATGGATTCAAAAAAAATTTCATGTAAGCATGCTTCTCATTGAGCACCATATGGCTTTTATTAATGGACTATGTGATCGAACCCTGGTCCTAGATTTCGGAACGCTCATTGCCCAGGGGACTCTTGAGGAAATACGTCACGATCGCCGTGTGATTGAGGCTTATTTGGGAGAAGCAGTGACATAAAATAGAAGCAGAGAAATCACTCTATATTTTGATCAAATTTCTTTACCTAAGGTGCTTTACCTGATTAGTCTCATCAGATGTTACGTGTAGGAATTGTCGGCCTCCCCAATGTTGGAAAATCAACCTTATTTAATGCTCTCACGCGAAGCCGGAAAGCAGAAGCTGCTAACTTTCCCTTTTGCACTATTGAGCCTAATGTCGGCGTTGTTACTGTTCCCGATCCTAGGCTTGTCAGCCTAGCAGAAATCATTAATTCTCAAAAAATCATTCCTGCCATTATTGAGGTGGTTGATATTGCAGGACTCGTGAAAGGAGCAAGTGAGGGCGAAGGCCTCGGTAATCAATTTTTAGGGCACATTCGAGAAGTTGATGCAATTGTTCAAGTCGTGCGTTGTTTTGATAATGAAAATATTCATCACGTTGCTGGAACACTCGATCCAATTCGTGATATCGAGATTATTAATACGGAGCTCATTTTAGCAGATATGTCTTCTCTTCAAAAACGTATCGAGCGTCAGGCGAAAGCGGCTCGTACGGGTGATAAAGTAGCTAAGGCTGAAATCTCTCTTGGTGAAAAATTATTACCCCACCTCAATAGCGGTGCTCCTGCTTCCACCGCAGAACTCAATACTGAAGAAAAAAAAATACTTTCAAGCTTTTATCTTCTAAGCGCGAAACCAGTCCTGTTTGCGGCCAATATAGAAGAACAGGATCTTTCTCATCTTCAGGATCCATCACGCCCAGCGGTTCAATCTGTGAAAAAGGTAGAGGAGTACGCCATGACTCATTTTGGCACTTCGACTGTGACCATTAGTGCTCAGATTGAAAGCGAACTTGCAGAACTTGCTCCCGAAGATGCGGCTGAGTACCTTGCAGGACTTGGGCTTCAAGATAGTGGTGTAGGACTCCTCATTCGTAAGGCTTATGAATTACTAGGACTAAGAACCTATTTTACTTACGGACCAAAAGAAACTCGTGCCTGGACCATTCGCGCTGGTGATAAAGCTCCTGCTGCTGCTGGAGTGATTCATTCCGATTTCGAACGCGGCTTCATTGCTGCTGAAACCATGGCTTATGATGATCTCAATACGCTCGGGTCTTCTGCAAAATGTCGTGAGGCTGGGAAACTTCGTATTGAAGGTAAAGAATACGAGGTCCAGGATGGAGACGTTCTGGAGTTTAGATTTAATGTTTAACCCGGATATTTCATACTGATCGTAACGAGGAGACTGCGAAGGCTGATGGGGTAAGGCAGACGAACATTTTGACGCCGGGCTGTATGTGTACATACTGTCCAAGTCACAATGTGAGTCTAACGCAACATCCATCTGGCTTCCCGGTCTCCGCAGGTGATGAGTATGAAATATCCGGGTTAACCCGCATATTTCATACTGATCGTGACGAGGAGACTGCGAAGCCTGATGGGGTACCACCGGCGGTCGGGAGCACTGGTGTTGCCCGAGGAGCCATTCGAAGCTGACGCAGTATCCATCAGGTTTTCGCAAGCCGCAGCAGGATCAGCATGAAATATCCGTGCTAGACTCCTAAAGGTGCTGCAGCAAGGGGAGCTGCCGCAAGGGCGGCTGACGCATGTGAAAAACTTGGGAGTGCGATATGATTTAGAGTATTCATCACAGTACCCGTAAGACTAGCCCCCAAGGCAACTTGAGCGCCTATTGGAGCTCCCAAGACTGCACCCCCGATAAACGCAACACCTGCCACCTCTCCAGGCATCTCTAATGAAGCAGCACTTGCCAAACCAGCAACACCACCAGCAACACCACCTATAGTAGCTCCTCCCGCTGCAAGGACTGCTTGGCAGAACATAAACGAAATAGTTTCACGAACAGCTGAACCCACGGTTGGAGTGTTTGCAGCAGCAGCAGCATAGCTTCCTAGAGCACCAGCAGCAGCATGGCTTCCTAGAGCACCAGCAGCAGCATGGCTTCCTAGAGCAGCAGCAGCAGCATGGCTTCCTAGAGCACCAGCAGCATGGCTTCCTAGAGCAGCAGCAGAACTATGGTGCAGCAAACTGAGTACCGCCATTGCAGTATGGGCCGCCCCACCACTAAGCACCAAAGCACCCACACCCAAACCAACGGCAGCAGCCGTTGCAGCAGTTTGTGGTGAAATGCCTGTTACTTGTGCAAAATCATCACTCCATGTTGTGACGACTTGAGATACTTGTGAATTCTCAAGCGTAGCCTCTACCGTTCTTACTTCTTTCAGAACAGCGTGAACAGCATCGGCATATTTTCCGGGATTTGTTCCGGTTTTTTCAAGGACAAGATTGTGAAATGTCTCAATATTATTGCGTATTTTTTGGAGGCCGCCGGCTGTCAGCGGCTGATCTCTCGCCTCGTTAGGATAGCAAAGAGTAGCGACCTCTTTTCCAAACCAAAGCTCTAGAGTCTTTACCAACAAATCTTGTGCTTCGCTGTTTGAAGTCTCAAGAGCACGATCGTCAGGTTGTGTAGGATCAGTCCCTGGTACCGTCGTTATAGCCGTTTGTTCCTTATTAAAAACAATGAGCGCATTAGGATCAGCTTGATTAAGGTCGGGGTTATTACAAAAGGCATTGAGATTTTGGAGTACCGCTTCCTTGCACTTTTGAAACTCAGGACTTTCAAGATAAGCACGTTGTTCTGGTGA
>CAIWMF010000108.1 GCA_903913785.1 uncultured Spartobacteria bacterium
CGCGAAAGCCTACCCTGTAAACGCAATCGAATAGGCAAGCCACTAAAAGACCACTGAGAACGGATCGCATGGAGTAGATATTTGTGATAGGAATCGGTCATTAATTTTGCATCATTGACGAAGAGTAAAAATTCTGGAGTATGAAAAGGAGGCCTAATGTCCGGAGCAACTTGTGTAGCGTAGAGCAGCTTAAAACGTCGACCTCCTCGAGATGGAGGAGGTTGATGCTCCCAGACTGCTTTAAAAAAACGATTCAATTCTCCTGTTGTGATGCGAACTTCTGCCATTTTTCTTACCTCTTCAAGAGCACTTAAAAAACGGCCTATTTCTTGCCCAGTTTTAGCAGAAAGGCAGATTACTGGCGCGTAGTCCAAGAAAAAAAGTTCACGGCGAATCATCTCCGCATGCTCACCTTGGGAAGCACGACCCCCATCCTCCTTATGAACAAGGTCCCATTTATTCATGACAATCAAACATGGCTTATAAGATTCCTGCAACATTCCTGCAATACGTTTATCCTGCGCCGTAATCTCAACGGTAGCATCCAGAACAAGAACCCCAACATCAGCGCGCCGTAAGGCTTCCTGGGTCCTCATGGCGCTAAAAATTTCGACCGATGTATCTGGCTTAGAGCGATGGCGCAAGCCTGCTGTGTCGACTAGTAGATAAGGCAGCCCTTTTAATTCACATTCAATGTCAATGGCATCACGTGTTGTGCCAGAAATAGGACTAACAATACTCCGCTCTTGACCAAGAATTTTGTTGAGCAAGGATGATTTACCAACATTGGGACGCCCAACAATGGCAAGCTTAGGAATAGCGACTTTTTGTAACTCTACGAGCCTAGGAGATCCCTCTTTTTCATTCAAAAAGAGCGTTTTGTCATGTGCTTGAGCAACCTCATATTGCTCATTTCCAATATTTGTATTGCAGAGTAAGGGCTCCTCGAGATTTTGCCCTTGATGGAGTTTGGGCGATTGGCCTGTTATTATCTTGTCCTCAAAATGTCTATCAATCGCATCTAGCAGACTCTGTAATCCCAGACCATGCGCTGCACTCAGGCTTAGCATCTTTTCAAAACCAAGTTCATAGAAATCATTCACAAGTGGTTCATGCATTCTTTCATCAATTTTATTCACAACAAGAAAGAGCGGCCGATGACTACGGCGCAGCTGATGTGCTAATTCACGATCTAAGGGAGTGATCCCAGCACGACCATCCACAACAAAAAGCAATAAATCTGCTTGATGAATAGCAAGCATCGCTGCCGCATGTGTTGCCTGAGAAAACTCAGGATCTGGAGCATCTCCAATACCACCCGTATCAATGAGTTCAAAAGGCATCTTGCCTTTTTCACATACGGCGACAACGCGATCACGAGTCACTCCAGGTTGGTCATGCACAATAGAAAGACGTCGTCCCAAAAGGCGATTAAAGAGAGAAGATTTGCCGACATTTGGTCGGCCAACAATGGCGATACGGTGCATGAAAAAAACAAGTCAAGAGTGAAAGGTAAAGGCTATGAGATAAAGAGTATTTTAAAAATCGGAAAATGAGTCTACTAAGTGTCACTTTTTTGAGTGAAGATCGCTACAAAAAGAAACTACTTAAAAAATAGCTGTCCAAACATTGCGTCAACGACCCTTGACTCTCAATCTGGCCTATCATGATCAGCTGCTTTTAAAAGTCCAATACCATCGAAAATATATCCTATTCCACTTACAAAAGTAACAACACCAGAAATAACAACAATCACTCCATAATATCTCCACTGCAAGAGCACAACTGCTATGGCAAACATCTGAGAAAAAGTTGCGGCCTTCCCAAGAAGACTAGGATGCACCTCAAGATAGCCGCTTAAAAAACGAAGCAGTACACATCCCGTAACAATAATCACATCACGAGTAATCACCAATACTGGAAACCAAACCGGTAATGAGCGATCCCAATTACTCACACTCAGCGTAATAATGGCAGTTAACATGAGTCCCTTATCAGCAATGGGATCAAGAATTGCCCCAAGTTGAGATTTTAATGAATAATGCCGCGCCAACCATCCATCGATTCCATCACTGAGTGCTGCGACTAAAAAGACGATAATAGCAGCGATACGCAATGTTTCCTCAGGCATACCTACCGCAACGCTATGGCCATAATAGACAGCTAAAAGAACAAAAATAGGAATTAGCAAAATTCGCCCTAAGGTAATTTGATTAGGCACAGTCATGAAAAAAAGTAATGGTTAACAGCGATCTTTTATACTAAATCGTCTGTAGACGCCACAAAAGCCTTATCTCGTAAACAAAACTGAGGCAAAAAAGAGCAACTATACTGTCCTTAACCCGGATATTTCATACTGATTGTGACGAGGAGACTGCGAAGGTAGGGTGGGGTCAGGCAGACCCAGCATTTTGACGCCGGGCTGTATGTGTCCATATTGACTCGCTCGCACCTGCTCGGCTCGCCCTTACAGGCTGCCCCTAACCTAACGGTTACGGCAGTCTACCCCAGGCTCTCCCGAGCACTGGTGTTGCCCAAGTCACAATGTGAGTCTAACGCAAGATCCACCCTAACTTCCCGACCTCCGCAGGTGATCGGTGTGAAATATCCTGGTTAAATCTATCACTCAAGGATCTAGCCCGAATATTTCACACTAAATCTATTACGGCTTGTGGAAAGCTCTATGGTTACTGTGTTGGTCTCGAATTGTACTAACAAGCTTTGCACAGCGCCTCATTACGATTCAGTATGAAATATGCGGGCTAGCCTATTGAAAAAAACCATGGTCCATCATCCATCATTTTCTAATCCATATTTTCATTGTGCATACCAATCATGAAATCTATTGATCCCTATCCAAGCGTGATTATTAAATCCAATCTAGCCATCGCGCTCTATCTCTTGCCATCCTCACGACGCAAGGATGCGCTTTTGTTTTATAAGCTTTGCCAGAGTATGGATGAGTGTATTGATCAAGCTTCTCTTAAAGAGCAAGAAAAGGAGCATTTTTTAAAAACCGCCTTTGATCCACTTGCCTCAATCATTGACCGCTATGATATCAATAAAGATCATCTCTCTGAAATGATTCATGGAATGGAAATGGATCTTAGCATCAAACGATATCTAACATTTGATCATCTTCGTCTCTATGCCTGGCGTGTTGCCTCTGCAGTTGGACTTGTATGCACAAAACTCTTTGGGGCCTCTGGAGTTTATAGTAATGAATATGCAGAAGCGCTTGGTTTAGCCCTTCAATTCACCAACATTCTACGGGATGTTGCCGAGGATGCTGCGCGTGGTAGAATTTATCTTCCTCTTGAGGATCTAGCTCGTTTTAACGTTACTGAGAATGAGATTCTCTCTTCTACAGGATCACCACAAATGATTCATCTCTTCGACCATCAAGGAAAACGAGCACTTTCTTTTTTTGCAAAGTCAGAGATTGCATGGAAAAAAATGTCATCCCAGGAGCGTCTTGCAATGGCACCAGCTCGTTTAATGGAAGCAATTTACCGCACCCTTTTACAAAAAATGGACCAGGATCGTTATGATCTTTTTCATCAACGCTATCGCGTCATGATCTTCACAAAGATTGCACTAGTAATACCAATTTTGTGGGGTAACGTGTACGAAATCATGAAACAATGGCTCGCAACAATTCCATTGGTAAATAATGAAAATCAGGTAAAGCATAAGAGACTTGGCTTATAAAACTTGTGTGGCTTTTGTAGTAGATGAGCATGAAAGATTCGGGCTAGCCCCAATGCGTGTAAGGAAATTTTACTTCATATTAATGAAAAGAAATCATCGTATTATTATTGTCCTCGGAGTCCATCGTAGCGGTACCAGTGCTCTCACAAAAGGTCTAGAAACAATGGGGGTCTCTCTAGGAAATACTTTAATAGCTCCTAATGTTTTTAATAAAAAAGGATATTGGGAAGATTCGGATTTTCATGGACTCAATTTAGCAATGCTAAATTCTTTTAATGAACGCTTTAGGCGGATTCTTTCCATTACTGAAGAAGAAGCCATGATCTTGTGTCAAAAAGGCTATTTAACAAGGGCTTTAGAAATACTTGACAAGAAACTTTCAAAAAACAACCTCCTGGGTGTCAAAGACCCTCGTTTTTCACTTCTACTTCCGTTTTGGAAAAAAGTCTTTGAGCACGCTGAAGCAGACGTCTCTTTTTTAATTTCTTTAAGAAATCCATTGAATGTTGCTGCTTGCCAGGAACAATTTAAAAATCAGCATCAAGAAAAATCTCTCTGGATCTGGATCTCTTATCTTCTGAGCTGTCTCATACATTCGGAAGAAACACCACGAGCCATCATTGATTATGATGAACTTTTAAAAAACCCCATGCATCAGATGCAAAGAGTTTCTATGACATTAGGACTCCCTCTGAACCCTTCATTACTCACATCGTATAGCTACGAATTCATTGATGCGTCATTACGCCATTTTTATGATAGCAAAGAAGATAACCCAAAAAAAAACTTTGCTTATCTCTTCGCGACTCAGATGTATGAAACGCTTTTGGCCGTAGCTACAGATCGTCTTAGCTTTGAAGGGTTAAAGACATTTCTTGAACAATGGAAAGAGCAATTTTTTAAAATAGAATCCCTTCTTATGCTCGAAGAAAAAAACAACCATCGCATCTACAACTTAATGGAAACAAACCAAAAGCTTCACAACACTAATATAGAACAACTCAAAACAATCATTGATCTTAATAAAACCATCATGGAAAAATTCAAATTCGTGGCAGAACTACACGAAACCATAGAGCAACAAAAACGCCATATTGCCTTTATGAAGCAACAATAGATTTAGATCCTGATCAATGATTGTGCACCTACATTCCTCGATAACTGCATCGTGCTGTAGGTGTCTCGTGGAGCACAATTTCACAAAGACCTGGCAGTTGACATGATAATTTCGTCCAAAACCAAGCGCATATATTTTCAATCGTTGGATTTTCTAAGCCTTCTATTTCATTGAGATAAGCATGATCTACCAATTCTATAAGTGGAGTCATAGCCTTGGTGATAATTGCATGATCATAAACCCATCCTATATGAGGATCCACCTCACCTTGCACAGAAATTTCAATTTTAAAACTATGACCATGCATGCGCGTACACTTATGCCGAGCATCAAGGACGGGGATTGTCTGAGCAGCTTCAAAAGTAAATAATTTGGTAAGACAGGCTTGCATAATGGCATGTAACTAGCTTTTAAGAAAAAAGGATGAAATTGAATGCGTAATAATAAACTATCTGGGGATAGAAAAGCATGATGCAAGCAATGTTGGTATCGGAATTTTCTATCCTCTGTAATACTAGCCCGGATACTTGATTGATGAAAATTAATTTTTTATACTGGAGTTTTTTCGGCTAGCAAAACCGCAGACACTAATCACAGCCAGGTAAAAGGAGCAAGACCGAAGACCGAGCGCTATCCAAGGATAACGTAAGATCTACGAACACAGTTCTAAGGAAAAAGAGCACGCTTATGGCGTGCCCTTTTCAATTGAATACACTATATCTTAGTTAGCCCGGATCTTTCACACCGATCTACTGCGAAAGTCGGGAAGCTAGGGCGAATGCTGCGCCCAAGCTCGAAGTCTTCCTCGGGCAGTGTGTACTCATACAGCCCTCAAGTCAAAATAGACTTCTTTGAAAACTCTACTGCTAATGGGAATAACAGCGTTGCTCCGGTGCTCGCGTCCTCAAGTGCTTCTTTGTACATTGCGGTTCTGTGCACAGGAGCGCCTTGTCCTTCATCACCATCAGCGAGTTTTGAAAGAAGTCTAATGTTCGTCTGCGTTGACTCGCTTAGCGAAGCCCGTCTCGTCCTTGGAAGGGCTGCTTTTAGTCCTGACTGAAGGGAGTGGCAGTCTCCTCCGCAGTCTCTTTGGCCCGCCGGTGGTACCCTACCCTACTTTTGCGGCCTCCTCGTCACAATAAGTATGAAATATCCGGGCTAGACAGCAATAGCAGACCATTGTAGGATTCAACGAATCTTTATCAGAACTCATGGATGCTTCTAATTTCATTAGTCAATTTTTTTCACCAGCAGCTTGGACATTCATTAAATTCCTTGGTGACTGCTGCATGAGTCCTACCGGATTTTTAATTTGGACAACACTCATAAAATCGGCCCTGCTTCTTGCCGTAATCCTGGGACTTGTCTCCTACACTGTCTATGCTGAACGTCGTGTGAGCGCTCTTATTCAGGACCGGCTCGGTCCCAATCGTGTTGGCTGGCAAGGTCTACTACAGCCTGTTGCCGACGCAGCAAAGCTTTTGCTTAAAGAAAATTTTACTCCGACAAACGCCAATTACTTTTATTTTAGACTTGCTTCTAAGCTAGCAATGGTTCCACCAATTCTGGTTTTAGGAGTCTTGCCTTTTGGAAGCTCTTTGTTTGGGGTGCCTATGACCATTGCGAGCATTAATGTGGGGGCGCTCTATGTATTGGCTATTTCTTCAATTTCTGTTTATGGAATTGTACTTGCAGGTTGGTCCTCGAATTCAAAATATCCCTTTCTTGGTGGCATTCGTTCAAGTTCTCAGATGATTTCCTATGAATTATCACTTGCTCTCTCACTAATCCCCATCTTCATGTTAGTTGGGTCACTGAATCTTAGTGAAATCGTGCAGTACCAAGTGACTCATGGTTGGATGATCGTCCCTTGTTGGCC
>CAIWMF010000109.1 GCA_903913785.1 uncultured Spartobacteria bacterium
AATCTCTCTCTTGATCTGAAAGCCGATACTCTTTACAAAGAAGCCTGGGCGTGGAATCAAGCCGGTAATACAAGAGAGGCGTTACAGGCTCTGTCGACATGGATGGGAAGTGCACCACAATCAGCACAGATGCCAGCAGCCCTTATTCAACGGGCGACCATCGAGCAAAAAACAGGTGATTTTACAGCCGCTATTGCTGATTACAAAAATATTATTACCAATTATCCAAAAGCCCCCGAACGTGAACTAGCGCTGCAACAACAAGCGCTCCTTTATGGTCAGCTCAAGGACAATAATCAAATGGTAGGAATATTTCACGAGCTCTTAAACGAGTATCCTCAGACGAGCGCGGCTGCTCAGGCAAACTTCTGGATGGGATGGGCTGCTTTTGAGTCCAAGGATTACACTGCTGCTATTCCTTTTTTAGAACAAGCGCGTAGACTTGACATAACGCACACTCAAAAAACTTCTTCCAGTGGAACCATTTTGAATAATAGCCGTTCCTCCTCCAAGCATAACCAAGAGCCCCCTGAGGCAGATCTCCCAATAGAGAACGGTACGCCCGAGGCGAAGGGGTATTTCGAGCCACGGGCAACATTAAGACTCCTGCTCGCTCATTATTATTTGCAACATGTGGAGCAAACGATGGCCGAGGCCGAAGCCTTATCAACAAGCTCTGTTCCTCTTGTTGTTGCACAATGGATTGGTTTGAAAGCCTATGAACAAGGTAAACTGAGCCAAGCAGAAAAATGGCTCTCACTCATCAGTAAAAGCAACGATCAAAATCTCAACACAGCTCAAGTGGAACTCAGACTCACTCAAACACTCCTCCAAGAAAATAAATTGCGTGATGCACTCCTCCCTGGCACCAAGGCACGTGAGCTCTCACGCGATCCGCAATCACGCGCGGAAGCAACCTTAACATTAGCCAAGGTTCACAAAGGACTCAAAAACCATGAGCAAGCAAGTAGCTTAGTTCAGGAGACTCTTCTTTTACAACCAGAAGGAAGCATCAATATGCAAGCACGTCTTCTTTTAGGTGATCTTTTATACGCACAGCAAGACTATGATGGTGCTGCGCGTGCTTACAGAGCTATTACTCTCTTAACCCAGGATCCTGTATTGCTAAAACAAGCACTACATCAGGCCTCTGAGGCATATCGTCATGCTAATAATACCACTGAAGCGGATAAAGCGATGAAAGAGTATAGGCTGCTTGAATCCAAAAAATAGTATACTTGTGATACTTCGGGCTAACTCGTTCTTAGAAAAAAAGAATCTTCCACAAACGTATCTTCAGAGGGTTGAGAATCTATTGTTGCTTGCGAATTCAAAAAATTCTGCACTTCTCGCATTTTACTTATTTTTTCTTTAATCTGAAAAATATCGATCACTGCTCTTTGTGAAGGATCTTGATTCTCTTTTTTTAGAATCACCTCCAAAAAATTTTCAATTTTTTTAGGATCTCTAAAAAGTGATCTTGTCGGAATTGTTCTTCCATCAATGGTCACCGGCATATTGTTTTTAAAAGCAAAAGCAAATGATTGATAGATGTTATAAACAAGATCATTTTCAATTGCTTCGGATGTATTCAATGGATTCATTTTAATAGACTCTTAGGAAAAGGGTGTGGGAGTAAAAGAGAGCATCATTGATGCAATGCAGCTATTGCTAACATGCTGATGTTTTTTGTCAGAACATCATAATCATGATGCGTTAAATTAGACAAAATTTGTGCTGCATTCTGAACGGCTTCTGCCGTTTCAATCTGCCCAGCGTTTATAGAGACTCGATGTTCTTGTTTTTTATTTTTTTCGATTTGAGGTTTATGATCGTTATTAGGATTAGAATAAACCTTTGCTTCGTGAAAAGTCCCTGAAGTAGCAGAGCTGCCATCTAATTTTCCCTGGCCTCCAGGACCTGATCCTTGATAAGTCACTGTTGTTTTATCATATGAACTTGTGCCTTCTTCATTGATTGTTTTGCCATCTGCAGTTGTTGTCGTGCCTGTATCGGTTTTTGTATATTCACTATTGTTGATCGTACTTCCGTTTTGGGTAGTTTGATTATTGCTGTTTTCGGTGACGCTACCGCTTACTTCGGTAGTTTTGCCTGAAGCGCTTGTAGTATCTCTTGTGTAATCTATTGATCCATCACCTGATGACGTAACCGTTACTGTTGTAGAACGGAGTGTTTTACCATCTGGACCAGTTAAGGAAGTAGTTACGCTAGAAGGAGTTGAATTAGATTCTACTACATCAGGATCTAATAACATAAATGCAACTGGAAAAATTTCTGCTGCGATCACAGAACCCGGGCTCTTACCAGATGACCCTGACTGTGCTTGTTGTACTTGAATATTCAGATTCATCTTAAGCTGATCCTGAGTAATTATACTCTGACTGTTTTCCGCTTCTAGCTTATGGATGGCTATAGCTCCAAGAGTATTTTCCTTTTGTGTCTGTTGGCTTAATTCTCCCATTAGCTCTATCTCCTTGAAAATATTAAAACCACTAGAGCTGCTGGTATCTTGAGATGAAGAGCCTTGCAGAGGACCATCGTTACCTCTCTTGCCGCGAGGAGCAAGGATAGCGTTGCTTATTTTAGGAGCTCCATTAGCATTTTTAAATGTTGGGAAAAAAACAGACGATCCTATGATCGAATCTGACAAGACACCGTTAGAAGAGGATCCCTCAACCATTAATCCCTTTTCCAACAAGGAGAACGGGTCTTGGTTTTGTCCTAGAGATGTTGTGCCTTGTGGACCTTCTTGTCCTGGCGTAGGCGATGGCCCTACCTTTTTTTGCAAGCTCTGACTAGAACCGTTACTACCTTCTTGTACTTGGGAAAGAGATCCTACTTGTGTTTTCGGATCTGGACCCGGCGTTGCTTGCGGTGGAGGCGTGTTCCCAGAAATAGAGGCATTCATAATATGATGACTGTTAAAATGGTATTAGAGTGGGCATTGTTTGATCGGTTCGATTCTTGTTTAAATTCTTTTTTAAGGATTCTGCATCAATTTTGAGATCCAAATACTCTGGTCTGTTGTTTGTTATTAAAATAATTGATTCTAAAGTCGCAATGGCCCTTGGATAGTCTTTTAAGTCAAAATAACATTCAAAAAGATGAACGAGTGGGGCAGGATCTCTTGCATCAAGTCTAAAAGCCTTCGAATATCCATTAATGGATTTCCCGTAGTTTTTGAGCATTTGATAAGAAGCTGCAAAACCGATCCAATTGTTTCGATCTTGGTGATTATACAAAATCAAACTATCAAAAAGCTCAGCCGCTTGTTGATATTTTTCTGCATAATAAAAAGCAGAGGCTTTTTGATACAGATCTTCAATTTTTTCAGGGCTAATATTTACCGACTGGTAAAGAGGAATGTTTTTATTTTTAAAAAAGCTTTTTGCTTTTTCAATGATTTTTAAGATTTCGTCCTGGTCTTCAATTGTGGTAGTAGGATTCATGTTTTTCATTTTTGAGCATGACCTTAAGTTTTTTATCCAACAAAATAGGACTTCTTGCCTTCGCAGCAAACGTCGAACGTGGATCTAAGGATAATATTTATTCCTAAGTTCATTCAAGGGTACAAGTATATTTTTACGCCTCGGGTACGGAGGATGTCGGGCGCGAAGGATGATTTAGTGTTTTCTTTTGAACAGCGATGGAAGAATTCTTGTCATAATCATTTGCTGGATTATTGACCTTACAAACTACCAGTATTATGTGGATTTTCTATTGATTATCCAGTCTTGTATAACAAATAACTTCAAGACTCATTCTCCTCTTGGAAGAAAAAATGAAATAAGTGACAGAATCTCCTTGAGAGATTGCTCGCTCTCCGCAATGCTGTCTCCCTGTCTTTGAAATAGAGAGTTGGGAACGGTGAATTATTTTCTAACGCAACCACTATATTTTCGTAAGCAGAATACATTCATTCAATATCCATTGAATTTAACACCTGTAAGAAAACACCCCAATGGGATCCATTAAAAAGAAACGTAAAGCAAAAATTGCAAAACACAAACGTCGTAAAAGGATGAAACTCAATCGTCATAAGAAACGTTTGCGCTACAAGTCCTAAACTAGGGCATCTAGTCATGTTCCGAAACACGA
>CAIWMF010000110.1 GCA_903913785.1 uncultured Spartobacteria bacterium
CGACAATCGAGGTCCTGTCCTAGAGAAGTTCGACAGCCTGTTAAAAAATGGCCTAGACTTATAAAAAATAACTCTCTTTCAGGTGCTCTTGAAATAGCAATAATCCCTATCCTTTGATTTCCTTACACGCATTGGGGTTAAGGCGAATGTTTCTTATCGATTCTAAAAATCTGAGTAGAAATATTTTTCAAATCGGCTGCAAATCATCTAGGTCTAATGTACATTTTTAGATTGAAATCTTTTATATTTAAAAATAGTCATTCACATTCCTGACATGAATCTTTTCACTCTATGCCTTTTTTAGTTTAACGTTCCTATGATCGAAAAACAGTATTCCAGCACTAGAGAGCGATTGCATGCCCTCCTGGATTTGTTGAGCTATTTTTATATGGTCTATGGGAAACCAGATCGGGCGCGCCACTATTTAAGGCTCTTAATTCAGTTGCGGCCAAGCGACAGTCGTCTTTTAAGATCCTTAGCACGCAGCGAGATGGAGTCAGGCAATCTTGAGGAGGCAAAAGAAATTTTAGAAAATAGTTTAAATATGTATATGGACCGCGATGAGCGTGCTGCTACATTTCTGCTTTTAAGTAGAATTTTTATCCGTCTACAACGTTTAGAAGATTCTGCACAAGCCATCACTGAATTTTTTAATCTTCGGACATGAGTTCTTTAAAAAAACCAAGACATCCTTTTCATGAATGAATTTCTAGAACAATTTCAAACTTGGATTACACGTTCTAAGAAATTTGGTGATTTCTATATAGCATTTCTTATTGTTGCTATTATTGGTCTTTTCATCCTCCCGGTACCTCCATGGCTTTTAGATTCACTAATTTCGCTGAATCTTACCATTTCTATCATCATGCTGATGATGGCTCTGTACGTACCGAATGTCTTAGCCTTTTCTACGTTTCCGAGTTTGCTCTTAATTACAACGTTATTTCGACTCTCGCTCAATATTACTTCAACACGCATGATTCTCCTCGATGGGTATGCAGGAGAAATTATTTATGCGTTCGGTAATTTTGTTGTGGGTGGTAATTTTGTAGTAGGTGTTGTTGTTTGGATGATACTCCTTGTTGTGCAATTTATCGTTGTGACTAAAGGTGCTGAGCGTGTTGCTGAGGTTGCTGCACGTTTTACTCTAGATGCCATGCCTGGGAAGCAAATGAGTATTGATGCAGATATGCGTGCTGGTGTTATCGATATCAAAGAAGCGCAAAAACGACGTCATAATGTCGAAAAAGAGAGTCAAGTTTTTGGTTCCATGGATGGTGCCATGAAATTCGTTAAGGGGGATGCCATTGCAACATTAATCATTGTTTCCATCAATATCATTGCCGGAATTACGATTGGAGTTTTGCAAAAAAAAATGCAGATAGGAGCAGCTGTTCAAACATTTTCGATTTTATCTATTGGAGATGCCTTAGTTTCTCAGATTCCTGGATTATTAATTACCATTACGGCAGGTATTATTGTGACACGTGTTGGTTCGGAAGAAAAAACTGGATTAGGATCTGATATTTTTGGTCAAGTGCTGGCGATTCCAAAAGCCTTATTGATAGCAGGAACAATTTTAGTTTTTTTCGCAATTGTTCCTGGTTTTCCAAAAATTCAATTTGGATTCTTAGCAATTATTGTGATCGCTCTTGGTTATATGTTGCAAAGACCTGACGTTCCCTTATTGAAAAAAGGGAGTTCTTTATTGCTCTCTTCGAGCTCCAAAAAAACAGCTGCAACGTCAGAAAAAAGTTCTGGAGATGAGGGTAAAGAGGCTGGTCATGAGGAAGATTTTTCTATTACAGTTCCTCTATTGCTTGAAGTCGATGCTGCCATTCAAGAATTTATTGCACCAGATGCACTCAATACGGAGCTCATTCAAGTCAGGCGTGCACTCTATCATGATTTAGGCGTTCCCTTTCCTGGGATTCATTTACGCTTTAATGAGAATCTCAAAAAAGGACAATATCAACTCTTGCTGCAAGAAGTGCCAATGTCATCGGGCGTCCTTCATCCTGACGACCTGTATGTCCGAGAAAGTCAGGAGCATTTGCTCGCATTTCATATTCCTTTTCAAGCTGTGGAAGCGCCTCCTGATCAAATGCCTGCCGTCTGGGTACCAATGAATCAACTGCAATTGCTTCAACAAATTGGCCTGCGTGGTATGGACTCATGTAAGCTGCTGAGTTTTCATATTTCCCTTGTGCTTAAAAAATATGCAGCCGATTTTATTGGTCTTCAGGAAACCAGGACTCTTCTCTCCCAAATGGAACCAGAAAATACAGAAGTCGTGCGCGAAGTGCAGCGTGTCTTGCCGCCTACAAAAATTGCAGAAGTTTTACAACGTTTGGTTCAAGAACAGGTTTCCATTCGAAATTTACGCACGATTTTTCAAGCGCTCATCGAGTGGGCTCCCAAAGAAAAAGATGTGCTATTGCTCACAGAATATGTACGCATTGCCCTGCGTCGCTATATTAGTTACCATTTTAGTGGTGGTAGAAATGTTCTTGTAGCCTATATTTTAGAGCCCAGTGCGGAGGAGCAAATCAGAAAGTCGATTAGACAAACCTCTGCAGGAAGTTTTCTCGCCATGGATCCTGTCATGAGTAAAAAGCTTGTTAATGCGGTGAAGGAGCAAGTTGGCGATATTAGTCATCAGGAACGGCCCCCTGTATTGATTTCTTCTATGGATGTACGTCGCTATATGAAAAAACTCATCGAGCTTGATATTCCACAACTCACTGTTCTCTCACATCAAGAATTAACAGAAGAAATTAATATACAGCCTCTCGGTCGTATTAGTATTCATTAGAGCTTTTTGAATAAAGTGTCGGTAGGTGGAGAGTGCCATGAAGGAGAAAAGAGCCGGACAGGGAGGCAGCGAGGCAAGAGTGGGGCGCCCGGATATTTCATACTGATCGTCGCGAGGCGCCGCGAATCGTGATGTGGACAAGGAAGGTGATGGATTGCGACGACGACTGTATGCTTCGTATTGACTCACTCGCACCTGCTCGGCTCGCCCTTACAGGCTGCCCCTAACCTAACGGTTACGGCAGTCTACCCCAGGCTCTCCCGAGCACTGGTGTTGCCCAAGTCACAATGTGAGTCTAACGCAGGATCCATCCTAGCTTCCCGGCCTCCGCAGCAGAATCGGTATGAAATATGCGGGCTAGATAGGCTGGGTAGGTCCTACCTCTGTTCCCTCCCAAAAAAGCTGCGCTGCATGTTCCCAATTTCGCTCTGCAACGTGTTCACGCGCGATAAGTCCCCACTGGCGGCATAATTCTTTGTCAAGAGTAAGACGTTTTATTGCCTGCGTGAGTGCATCAAGGTCGAGTCCTTTAACAATCAGCCCGTCGTGTTCATGATGAATGAGATCTTTGGGTCCACCGACATCGGACACAATCACTGGTAAGCCACTTGCTTGTGCTTCAATAACCACATTGCCAAAGGTATCTGTCGTGCTAGGAAAAACAAAAAAATCAGCTGAGGCATATGCTGCGGCAAGAAGCTCGCCCTGCAAGGCTCCTACAAAAAGCCCCTCTGGTAAGAGTTCTTTCATTGTAGATGCATAAGGACCATTTCCAACAAAAAGCGGTCGCACCTTAACTCCTTGTGCAAGAAGTCGACGAAAAGCAGCTGCCAAAAGATCAAGATTTTTTTCTCTTGAAATCCGGCCTACGTAGAGGGCTCCTGCTTCTCCTGGCTGTAAACCATATTGTTCCCAAAAGGTGAGATTCTTTTTTTTAGGATGGAAAAAAATTGTATCCAGGCCGCGTGGAAAAATATGAATTTTTTCGTTTGGAAAACCACGCTCTACTAAACAGCAACGATAATGTTCAGAGTTCACATAAATGATGTCCATTTGTGCATAAAACCAGTGCATGTAATTCCATGTCAGTGTTTCCATGAAACCATCCTCAGTCAGGATGCGAACATATTGAGGGAAATCTGTGTGGTAAATGCCTACACTTCGTAATCCCAAAATCTTTGCAGCGCAAAGTGCTCCAAGACCTACCGGCCCAGGGGTACTAATAATGACTTCACTAAATTTTTTGCGCTCAAGGTAATCAATGATTGGGAGGAGCGGAGGAAAACTTAATTTTTGTAGTTCATATTCTGGCAACTCAAATTCACCAATGGGTTCAAAATTTTTGAGGGGAATTCCAGGAACATCTACAGACATTCTTGAAACCATAACAGTGATGTCATGGCCTAAGGCGATCGTTGCTGCGGTCATCTTTTGAATGGTTGTGGAAACGCCATTAACGTCATCTAATGTGTCAGTAAACCACGCGCGACGACGATTGCTAAGTATTTCTGGAATATCTTCCCTCATGGCGAGTGCTGCTTGCTGCAGGCGTTTTAAAGGTGTCCTGCGAAAGGCATAAAAATAGGGACTAAGCAGCGCTATGAGAGGAAAAACAGGACTGACCATTTGAATGCTCTCTAAGAAATGTCCGCTTTTAAGTTGTGCTAGGAATTGAAGAATAAAACGATAGGACAAACGACTTGCAAGTAAGTTGGCTATTTTAAAAGCACGGCGACTTGGGTCTTTCTCTTGATCAAGATGGCGAGCCAGATCTGCCTTCATCAAGGTGCCAGAAAGAGACTGAGATAACTCTTTCCACAGTGAATGATTGCCAGAACGTGCGAGTTCAAAAATTTTTCCACTTGCAATACCTTGCATCAGAAAACGTATTTTCTCTCCTGCAGAAAAAACTGTAGGATCTTTGCCTTCCATGAAACGTCCAAAAGCTTTTTCTAAAAGTTGTAAGCCTAGATTATCTTTCTTACCGCTCCAGTGTTCCTTGGCAAAGGAAAAGGCGACCTGATAGGTATCAAGAGCCAAGGAAGATGGACTGCCATTGCATCCATGTGTGTGGAGATGTCCGAGGTGAAATTGATGAAAAAAATCTTGAAGAGTCTGTGCATTTTTTATTTCGGTATAAGTGCAACCCATCATCCTTCCTCCATGATCATCAGAGCCTCCAAAAAAATATTTTTTCCAGGGTTCTTCATGCGTAGGTGTTATTCCTGTGATCTCTACGAAACGTTCGATATCTCTTGGCTTTAATGAAAATAAAAACCGTGTTACTTCGTGCAAAAAGGCATCATAACGTCCATTGATTCCCTCTACATGTTTAAATAACAGGGCTAATTTCATGAGATGGTGCGGTTGTAATTGATCAATAAGCCCCATGAGAGGCGCCGCAATTCCATGGGCAATGGCATTGATTCCGAGGTAGTGAACAAGCTCGTAAATATTTTCTTTCAGCTCTTGGATGAGATGATGTTGTTCTTGCGTAATATTCCAAACAAGAAGCGTAACATGGCATCCATCTTCTGGAAAAACAGCACTTACTTGCGCGCTTAAGAAAACATTTTTTAAATCTGCAATTTCAAGACAACCATCAATCGAGTTGTAGTCAGTAAACGTGACGAAATCCATTCCAGCTTTTTGGAGCTTTTTGTATAGTTCACGAGGTTTAGACATACTCGCCGGAACTCCTAAGCGTCTAAATAGCCACTGCGAGGAACCTTTGCTGTAACAAGTATGGAGGTGGAGATCGATTTTGGCCATGGAGTGAATAGATTAAAGAAGAATGAAGAGAGACTGAAGACTCTTTTGCATCAAAATAAGTAAATTCACTAGTTAATGCTCATCGGATACTCCAATTTCTTCTTCTTACCTTGCTCGGAGAGTGCTTTTAGTGCCATTGAGTTTTTTTTGCTAGAACGGAAATTTAAGGAGGAAGTGCTATATTTCCTCTAGAGGGAGGAATGCCTGGAGTCCCTTGATTTGCTGGCATCATTGGAATCCCCTGCGGTTTTTCGAAAGTTCTTTTTACAATAGCTGGAACATAAAAAATAGTTTCAAGAGGTTCTTGAAGGCCGGCTACCTCCATTTCTAAACGTACTAATTGAGGCCTGCCAGAACCTCGGGGCCATTCATCAACCCAGTCACCGTTATAAAAAAAACTCCAGTGAGGTTTTTGAACTTTTGGTAGGAGTTTGACCCAGGAGGCATTTTCATAAAAATGTGTTAAATCGTTTCCTTGAATATTTTTTGGAATACGGAGTATCGAAAATGTTCTCGTTCCATCACTGCTCGGTTGAGCTGAAAGCGTTAAGGTTCCACCTCCAAGACTAGCAATACCAAAAAGTCCCGTTGCATTCTCAAAATTTAAATCGGGAATACTATTATTGCTATCATTACTCAAAAAAATAGCTCCATTAGCAGGTAAATTTAAAAATGCATTGCGTGTAATTTGTAAGAAACCTGCTATACGACGCATCGTGAATTGCTCCACAATCGTCTCTTTTGTTGACTCAATAGCAGCAGAGGAAATCGAGTAAATTGCTCCTGCGAGTAATACCATAATGGCCATGGCTAAAATGACTTCGAGCAATGTAAATCCAGATATTTTTTTAGATGCTATTACTTTTGCCGCTGGTATCGCAGCTTGAGACCTCCTTTTGGTAAAGGCGGGAATGTTTCCCTTGCCTCTTAGATATAGATCCCCCTGCTGCGCAATCGCCTTGATACCTGGCCCGGATATTTCATACTGATCTACTGCGGAGACCGGGAAGTCAGATGGATCTTGCGTTAGACTCACATTGTGACTTGGGCGGTATGTACACATACAGCCCGGCGTCAAAATGCTCGTCTGCCTGACCCCATAAGCCTTCGCAGTCTCCTCGTCACGATCAGTATGAAATATGCGGGCTAGAGCTGAAAGTTGAGAGCGTAAAAATAACAGCATGAAACTGACACCTCAGTAAGGCGAATTGTAATTTTTGTAATGCAGAAATTTGAAGAATGATTCTAAAAGAGAAGCCACATCCTGGTAGAAAGAATTATTGAGATCGATAAAGCAGGACTTCTAAGGAGTCTGTCTCCTTCTCATATTCCGAAATAATTTTAAGACGAAAAATGCCTGGAATCTCATTGCCATGATCATCTGTCATATCCACAGGAATCAGTGATTCAGTAAAAGTAACTCCATGACTTGTAATACTGCGATCTCCAGAAACTGGTGGGTCAACCATATCATACGCAAGACGTGATTCTAATGCTAAACGCATAAAAACACGCACTCGAGTTTCAAGGACTGTCTTCACCATAGAATCCAGTGCAACAACCAATCCTGTCACTGAAAGAGCAAATATTGCTAGTGAGAGTAAGACCTCAAATAAAGTGAATCCTCCAGACCGCTTGTTAAATTCTACTCCTGCAGCGCGGAGCATCGTCGCCTCGGTACTCGTGTCCTCATGTACTATAAGTACACTGCGGGACTGCGTGCCGAGAGCTTCTTGCTCTGCCTCTGCATGAGCGAATTTAACAAGCGGTCTTGATATTGCAGCGTTTAGGGGTACAGCGCGGAGCATCGTCGCCTCGGTAC
>CAIWMF010000111.1 GCA_903913785.1 uncultured Spartobacteria bacterium
AAACTTCACTGATGGTGCGATTTCTGATGTCGGCGTTGCCGTAAAATAAGGCTTTGGAGTGTAACCCATCATGCCTGCTAAAAGGACTGCAGGAAATGAACGTACTTTAATATTATAAACTTGGACGGCAGTATTAAAGCGCTCACGTTCTACAGAAATACGATTTTCTGTTCCCTCAAGTTGTGCTTGAAGATCACGGAAATTCTGGCTGGATTTAAGATCTGGATAGCGTTCACTCACGACGAGGAGTCGTGAAAGAGCAGAGCCAAGGGCTCCTTGTGCTTTTTGAAAAGCAGCAAGCGATGCTGGATCAGCTGGAGCTTGTGTGCTACCAAGCTGAACATGACCTAAAGAAGCCCGTGCTTCTGTGACTTCAACCATGGTTGATTTTTCAAAATTAGCCGCTCCTGAAACTGTTTGAACCAAGTTAGGCACGAGGTCTGTGCGTCGTTGGTAGACGTTTTGGACTTGTGCCCAGGAAGAATCAACCAACTGCGAAGAACTCACAAGACCATTATAAATCCCCACAACAAAGACCACTGAGGAGACGGCAAATAGTGCTATGATAGTGAGAATGATGAGTAAGATGCGAAATGAATTTTTCATATTGTTCGTGCAGGCTTCCGCTGAAGATTTTTTCTCTTAGTAGTGGTCGTAAATGTGAACTCAACTAATTAAGTAATTATAGGTAGAGTATCTCTATGCTATTTCCAGTGGCTCCACAATATTTTTGTCCTGATTTCGATTTAAGATTTGGTATAAGACGAAATCTTATCGCTATAAAATCTATGAAATTTGGTCATTGGTGCCTATCAAATTGACATGCGAAGAATGAATCGAGTAGTTTTTGTGATTCACTCATAGGATGTATAGTGCCTCTTAGCCTAAGTATTATCATCACTTTCTCGTGAGCTTCTTCAGGCTTGCAACGCTTTAAAACTCTCAATTTTTTCAAATGAAACTTTCAATTATTGGATCTGGATATGTTGGCTTGGTTACTGGAGCATGCTTTGCCGAAGTGGGCCATCATGTAATGTGTGTGGATAATAATCCCAAGAAAATAGCGATGCTTGTTGCTGGTGAAATTCCTATTTATGAGCCAGGACTCGAGGAATTGGTCACTCGGAATGTGGCCTCTAAACGTCTCATGTTTACCACAAGCATTAAAGAAGGTGTGGATCATGGAGAGGTTATTTTTATTGCAGTCCCCACACCACCTCAAGCAGATGGTAGTGTTGATCTTTCCTACATCGAGGCGGTCGCTCGTGAAATTGCAGGAGTACTTCAAGAATATCGAGTGATTGTGGATAAAAGTACTGTGCCAGTCAAAACAGGAGAAAAAGTTGCGGAGACGATTCGTCGTTACAACAAGACTGCTTCTAGTTTTGATGTGGTCAGTAATCCTGAGTTTTTGCGCGAAGGATGTGCGGTTGCTGATTTGATGAAACCTGATCGTATTGTTATTGGAAGCAATAATGATCGGGCTATTGCGCTCATGAAAAAAATTTATGAGCCATTTATGGCCCCGATTCTCGTCACAGATATTAACAGTGCCGAATTAATCAAACATGCGGCAAACTCGTTCCTCGCTTTAAAAATTTCCTATATCAATGCGGTTGCAGCGATTTGTGAGGCTAGTGGAGCTGATGTAGAAAAAGTTGCTGATGGTATCGGTGCTGACAAACGCATCGGCCGCAACTTCCTCAACGCTGGCATTGGTTATGGAGGATCCTGTTTTCCAAAAGATATTGCAGCCTTTATCTCCATTAGCCGTCAATTAGGTGTTCCCTTCACGCTGCTTGAAGAGGTAGAGCGCATTAATGCCTCTGCTTTGGAATGTTTTCTTGCAAAAGTACGCGAGGCACTTTGGGTTTTACGTGATAAGAAAATTGCGGTTTGGGGATTAACCTTTAAACCAGATACAGATGACATACGTTGTTCTGTTGCTATGGATCTTGTCGTCGAGTTGCTCCGAGAAGGAGCACATGTTACCGTGTACGATTCAAAAGGGATGGATAAAGCCAAAGAGCTTGGCAGCATTGCAGGGGCATCATTTGCAACCTCTCCGCTTCAGGCAGCAGAAGAGGCAGAAGCCCTCATTATTGCAACAGAATGGAAGGAGTTTGCTAATGTTGATTTATCAG
>CAIWMF010000112.1 GCA_903913785.1 uncultured Spartobacteria bacterium
CTCACTCATGAGGAGCTGAACTTGCAAGAGAGCGGCAGGATTACTTGCATCAATGTTAATCAAAGAAGCTTGAAGTGCCGTAAAGGTAGATGCAATTTGAGGAAAGAGAACTGCTCCAATGAAGTTGAGGTTAAAGCCGTAGGTGGCAACTGCACTAATATTGCCGCTAACAGAACCAGTGCCTGAAAGTGCTGTAGCACCGATAGTCGGATTATAGTAAGTTGGTGAAGTAGGTAATGCTGGCATGGTTTTAAAAAAGCTGACAGAAAGATACCCAGAGGATCATAACTGAGTTATATAGAAACAATCAACAACTATTCAGCCCAATCACGAAAAAAATGATCTAGGAATTTTTTTCTTTCTTCATTGCTCGTGAACGTTAGGTGACAGAGGAAATCGCCTTTTTGCCATGGTTCTATAGCAAAAGGATGAAGGGCCTGGGGAACGGCATTAAGGGTGCGTCGAGGAAGAATATGTAGGAGGTTTTTAAATTCGCGAGCAGCTTCACGTAGTCCATCTTGATCCCATAGCGGATAATTAGCCCAATGTCTTTTACGAGATGCCGCTTCAATAAGAGGCAATGCTTTTGGAGTGAGGATCATTCCTGCAGAAGAAAAATCAAGTAAGGTAGCATCAATACCCCAATCTCTTGAAGCAGTGAGACCATCAATGTATGGAATCTGCTCTAGAGCAATTTCTGGATTTGTGACGAAAGAATCAGCATCAATCCATAACAAACGATCGACTTGAGGTAAGATCTCTAGGAGGAGCGCAAGCTTGCCCCAAGCTGGGTGTTCATTGGGTTTTTGTTCTAAAATATGACCTCTAAATTCATAAGCATGCTTGCGAGCATATGCGATTTTTGTCGGTGAGGTCATGTTAACAACTACCTCCATGTTGGGAGTCCATGCAGTTAGAACAACTGTTTTCATATGATTTTTTTAACCATGAGTTATATGCGCGCGTGGGGAGTCGTTATATGGAATCTAAAAATTGATGCTGAATGATTGGATCACGTAAAAATTGGTCAATATTTTTGGACCTTAGTGCCAAGTTAGCAATGATCCTATATTCTTGCGCAAGACTGCTAACAGCTTCTGCACGGAAAGGTTCTATGGGCGCATCATGCCAGTAAAGAATACTGGCAGTAAGATCTCGAAGGAGCCATAGTAGGGCATCGAGGGGTTCTTCTAGTTCGTCATAAGCAATCAATTCTCCAGCAAGAAAACTTGCGAAATTACCCGTGAGGACAAAATTACCAAGTCGTAAAAAATTCAAATGTAAATTTTCTTTACGAAGAGCGTGGAGGATTTTAATAGCAGAGCGAAGGATGGCATACTGTTCTTCTTTTTTTAAAGGAAGCATTGGAAGACGGATGGGCGAGGCATGGAGCTCGAGTAGCAAATGATATCCGGTTTCATCTTCAGAGTGTCCTATCATACGAGGAAGCTCGGGTATGAGTCCCTGAATAGAAGGCCATATTTCTGTTTCTCGATGGTGGGTGAGCCTAGGATCTTGATCGGCAGAGCGTTTTAAAAAAGTACGTACGACTTGATTTTTACCAAGAAGATAGCGTTTTGTATTTAATGTCATTGCAGGTTTGCTCCAGGGAAGCATGGCTGCTTTATAATTAACCGTTTCAAAGCCTTGCCATCCCGGATCATGAATGCGCATGTCTGAACAAACGAAAAATTTACCGGCAATATTGACCGAGCGTCTTTGGGCAATAAAATAACGAGTTGTTTGATTTCCTGTCTTGTTTTCACCACTGCATTGAATGTCATAAAGAGGTGTTAAAAGGTCTTCTCGAACTAATTTTTCATCATTGCTTGTGAAAAGCAAAAAATGAGAACGGCGAGCTAATTCTGCAAGTGCCGAGATGAGAGCTGGACCGTCTTGTTCAATCCATTCTTGCCAAATAGAACGATGGATCCATATAGCATCAAAGGCATCTATGGGGAGACTCGAGGGGCTTTGTAAGGTAAAGTTAGAATGGCTCCATCCCAGAGGAGGGGTTCGATGATGCAATGGGGAAAGTGTTTCGATTTTTTTTGCAAGTCCTAATAGCGTATTGTTTTTTTCAACAGTTGCTAGGCGTGCCATAGAAGAGAGGAGCATTGCACTTAGGCCAAAACCAGATCCGATCTCAAGGATGGAGCTTACTCTTCTTGGGAAGAGCAAGGCGTGTTCCCATGCTCGGCATGCGGCATGATTTTTGGGTAATATACCAAGATGCTCTTCAACTTCTAGACGATTATTGCTGTCGGGAGCGCCAATAGCTTGGAGCCACGTATTAATAAAGTCTTTTCGATCAATAGTGCCGAGGCGTAAGAAGGCGTACCATCCCATGCATTTTGAAATCAGACATTCTATTTGATTTTCATGGAGAGCCTTATCTTTTTCTTCCATTGCTTTTTGAACAACAATAAATTGAGCGTCAATTTGATTGCATATACCCTGTAGTTGAGCAGCTAGCGATTCAATTTCTTGTTTTGCCGCAGTGTCAGTGGCTGGATTTGCATCGATTTTAGTAAGGAGTTCGCGTGTTTGAAAAAGTTGTTCGCTTGCGACGTGTCTGAGTTTCCTCCAATCAAGGTGTAAACTGCAAACATTCATAAGTGTGGTGTTCTCGTGCATGGTTTCTAGAGAGATTGTTGTAGAAGTTCGTACATAAATTCATCACTACAAAAGTTGCGTACTTTCATTGTTGACCAGGTGGGCTGCGTACCAAGAATGGTGATCTTTTTATTGAAGGCCTTAGCTACAGGAACAAAAGCAGAGTCTATAGAAATTAAAAAATCAAATTCATCTCGAGCAAACATCTCTGCAATAGTAAAAGAAGGACAGGTAGCACCCAGGTTTTTCATAAAGCGAAGTTCCGCGTAATCCATGGGTAGAGGCGAGCAATAATAAAAATTAGGACAAGCCTTTAACAGTTCCATAATGGCGTCTGAGTAGGTTGCTAAATTAATCATGGAACCACTACGCATCCGCTCTGCCTGAAACATGCTTGTTCCAAGAAATAAAATAGAGGCATCTTTTTTGCCCTTGTTGAGAAGAAAACGATTAGCCAACCACCAAGTGCGTGGATCTGGAGATGTATTTTTTCCGCAGATATGATGATACAGGTTTTTATAGTTTGGCAATGACATCACAAAATCTTCTTTAATAGGAAAATTAGCACGCCAGAGTACGGCACGTGAAAAGGGGGCGCATGGAATAGCTCGAAGAATGAGCGTCTTTATTTTTAAAGAATTTAAGAGTGCTTCTGCTCCTCTTGGGAGATTAATTCCAATCACAAGATCATAGCTCTGCAATGGTGAGGGAGTACCTCTGAGATATTTTTCCATTGACGAGGCTTGCAGAGGCCAGGTTGCCAGATTGACGTGTTTTGCTGGTGATAAGAAAGTTTCTGCAGGAATGCCTGTTACTTGTAGTTGATCCCAAATAAGGCGCAAGAGGTTCTCTGATTGAGCGCGTTCGGCGTAATAAGGTTCATCAATATCAAGAGTAAGAAGAATTTTCATTTTATATCTTTGTCAATAAATTTATCAACGACTCAATATTTTGCATGGATTTAGTAGCAAGGAGTTTCTTTTTAAAAATCGTTCACATAAGATCAGCCTCTGTGATAGGAAAGAGTAATGCTAACACTGCAACATAGAGATCGTGAATTAAAAATTGTATGGTCACTCACAAGTAATGCATCTGAGGATCTCGCAGACTTTGTACAAATTCATGAGATCAAGAAGGAAGATCTCATAGAGCGATGTTGCTTTTATTTTTTAGGAAAAAAAGAAATTTCTCTACAAGTATGGCGTGCTCTTCTTGCTTCACTGCAAATTTTGCTAGATAGACACATCAAGCTTATTTTTATTTGTACAGATACAACAGTAGAGGCAACACTGCGTGGTTTTGGTTTTTATTTATTAGGAGAGATCCGCTTGGAGCCGACTGCAGAAATAAATAGTATCAATTAATGCTGTGGCCTAGGAAATAACGAATTACCCAGTGATGATTTCTGTGAGGGCTTTTTCAAGGGTTGGATACTTAAAATTATAATGGTGCCTGGTTGCTTTTTGTGGTAGGACGCGCTGGCTATTGAGTAGAAGAGTTGAGAGTTCTCCAAGTAGGATGCGAAGGGCTATTGCAGGGATGCGACAGGGAGTAGGCTTTTGTAAAAGAGTTCCAAGTGTTTTTGTGAAGGTCGCATTGGTGATGGGCTCAGGCATCACGGCATTAAGAGGGCCGCAGAGAGAGGGATCATCACAGCACTGGAGAATGAGTCTAACTAGGTCATTAATATGAATGCAGGACATCCATTGCTTTCCAGAGCCCACGACTCCGCCGAGTCCCAGGCGAAACAAGGGAATCATCAGTTTCATGATCGTGCCATTGCGTCCAAGAACAATGCCTATGCGCATGAGTACTACACGCACGCCATAGGCTTCTGCTTTGAGTGCTTCTTCTTCCCAAGCACGTGCTACTTCAGCTAGAAAACCATTGCCCGAGCACGTGCTTTCATCGAGAAGGGAATCATGATTATTTCCATAATAACCAATGGCCGAGGCGCTCACTAAGAGAGAAGGCTTTCGAGAGGATTGTGCAATAGCCTCGATAAGCCGACGTGTTCCTTCACGCCGACTCATTAGGATCCGTTCGCGTTTTTTTTTGGTCCATAGTCCCAGAATGGATTCTCCCGCAAGATGCACGAGTTGATCACAGCCATCTATATTGGGTAAACTTTGATCACTCCAGCTGCGTGATTCTGGAGTTGTCTTCGGGTGACGTGAGAAGAGAATCACATTTCTTTGCTCTCGGAGTGCCTCCGCTGTGAGTGCTTGACCAATGAAACCACTCGCGCCAGTAATGCCTAAAATCATGGAAGCAATCTATTCTTTTTAAGGAGAGATGAGCACGACAAAACTTTGCAATCTTGGGGGTATACGTATTACAAGTGAAAATTAGGGTTTTTTACTTGCTTTTTTTTGGTTTGAGAGAGTTTTCATCACTGCTCTTACCGTGCTAGCCCGAAAAACTCCCGTATCAAAAAATTCTAATTTTCACTTGTCATAAGTATAGGAGTTTCTTTTTTTGTTTTTATAGGCATGATGGGAGTCTTTCTTAATGAACCTTTCGAATTGTCTTACACTTTCACGCATCTTGCTAACGATAGTCTTTGTTGGCGCGCTTGCTCTGTCTGCTCCTTGGTCGGATTGTGTGGCATTTGGAATATTTGCCTTAGCATCTTTCACCGATTGGTTAGATGGCTATGTGGCCCGTCGCTATCAAAGCTGTACAAATTTTGGCCGATTTATTGATCCCTTAGCTGACAAGATTTTAGTGGCAGCAGCCTTAATTGCGCTCATTCCATTTCAGGCTTTTCCACCATGGGTGGTCATTATTATTATTGCTCGGGAATTTTCTATTACTGGATTGCGTCTTTTGGCTCTGGATCGTGGAGCTCTTATAGTTGCTGATAGCTGGGGAAAACAGAAAACTTTTTGGCAATTAACAACCATCCTCTTTTACCTTTTTCTTTTAGCTGCTAAGAATTATTCGTGCTCTCCCTGGATTTCATGGTTATGGATGCATGTCGGTCCTTTGCTTGTTGGCATCACGCTCTTGTATACGCTCTGCTCAGGATTCTTCTATTTTTGGAAGAATCGAACTCTTTTTTACACGCATCCATCATGACCGCGTACTCTACTTTATTTGATCGTTGTGAGCATCTTCCTCCAGGAGGCGAAAAACGTGTTCTTTTACACTCGTGCTGCGCTCCCTGTTCGGGTGAGGTTATTGAGGCTATGATTGCTTCTCGTTTAGAGATCGAAATCTTTTTTTATAATCCCAATATTCATCCGCGTAAGGAATACGAACTGCGTAAGGAGGAAAATATTCGGTTTGCACAAAAGCACTCTATTCCTTTTATTGATGCCGATTATGATGTGAGTGATTGGTTGAGTCGTGTCAAAGGACTGGAATGGGAGCCAGAGCGTGGAATCCGCTGTACTGCATGTTTTGATATGCGTTTTGAAAGAACTGCCTTGCAGGCCCATGAACGTGGTTTTTCCGTCATGACGAGTTGTCTTGGGATTTCTCGTTGGAAAAATTTAGATCAGATTAATGCCTCGGGAATACGTGCTGCGGCACGTTATCAAGGCCTTTCTTACTGGACGTTCAACTGGCGCAAGGAGGGAGGTTCAGCACGCATGCTAGAAATTTCCAAGCGTGAAGAGTTCTACCAACAAGAATATTGTGGCTGTGTTTATTCATTGCGTGATACCAATGCATGGAGAGTGAAAAACGGACGAGATAAAATTCGTATTGGTGAGAAATATTATCGTGCTCAACCATCAGGTGAAGACCTTGCGGGTGCAGGTTAGTCCGAATCTTTCACACTCATCTACTGCGAAGACAGGGAAGTAAGAGTGATCCTGCGTTAGACTCACATTGTGACTTAGGCCGGTATGTACACATACAGCACGGCGTCAACATGCTGGATCCGCCTGACCCCATCAGTCTTCGCGGCCTCCTCATCACGATCAGTATGAAATATCCGGGTAAAACTTTCATCCGAGCGTGAAGTGAAATCTCTAAGAGAGGTCCCTTTGTGAATATTTTTTATTTTCCTATTCTTAAAACAGTCGCTAGGTCTTTTTATCTCACGATGTGTCTCTTGCCAAAAAAACTGCAAGAACCCATAGCGCTTGCCTACCTACTAGCGCGTGCCTCCGATACGCTGGCTGATCGAGATCTGCCATCCTACACGTGCGCAGATGATGATTTAATAAGGCTCATTCCATCATTGTTCAAAGAGTTAAATCATCCTTCTCGAGATCCCTTGGAGAAAGATGCGATCCACCTCGTATGGCAAAGGATTTTAGAAGGTCAAGAATTTGACCTCCAAAAATTCTCATCACAATCTTCTCCTGTGATATTGAGCAGGGAGGAATTATCACGCTACCTCTATCTCGTTGCTGGGTCTGTTGGGGAATTTTGGACCACCCTGGCAGCACATCATCTGCCGTGTTTTGCTCGAGCACCTTTGCCAAGTATAAGGGAGTGGGGGATTGATTATGGAAAAGGACTTCAGTTAACTAATATCCTCCGAGATCGTCATGAGGATGCCGCTCATGGTCGCTTTTATTGTCATGAAGATCACGTGGAGCAACTTCATGAACAAGCACTCTATTACTTA
>CAIWMF010000113.1 GCA_903913785.1 uncultured Spartobacteria bacterium
CAAAAGGGATGGATAAAGCCAAAGAGCTTGGCAGCATTGCAGGGGCATCATTTGCAACCTCTCCGCTTCAGGCAGCAGAAGAGGCAGAAGCCCTCATTATTGCAACAGAATGGAAGGAGTTTGCTAATGTTGATTTATCAGCGCTAAAAAAAATCATGCATACTCCCTTGGTCTTTGATGGACGAAATTCGCTCCATCCTGACGTCGTTCGTGAAGCAGGATTTACGTACTATAGTGTCGGGCGAGTCTAGCCCGCATATTTCATACCGATCTACTGCGGAGACCGGGAAGCATGATGGATGCTGCGCCCAAGCTCGAAGTCTTCCTCGGGCAGTATATACTCATACAGCCGTCGTCAGACTTCATCACTCGCCTTACCCCATCCGCCTTCGCGGCCTCCTCGTCACGATCGGTATGAAATATGCGGGCTAGCCCGGATAACCATGCCCTCGCATCAAGTCTGCGAAGCTCATACGGGCTCGGCTTTCAGGTTGTACCTCTTCTAAAAGCAGTGCTCCCTGCCCACAGCAAAGAAGCATTTCTTTTTGTTCCGAGAGAAACAAGGCTCCTTCTGCTCTCTCAGGGCTCTTAACGATCAAGGATCGTGCATGAGCAGAAAATATTTTTAACTGGATTATTTTTCCTGAGGGAAGGGTGATCCTTCCGTGAGCTCCAGGCCTGGGGCTCATGGCACGAATGAAACGTTCTAATGTGACTGCAGACTCCGACCACTTAAGAGCGGCATCGCTATGGGCAATACGATGGGTGATCGTAGCCTCTTCATGGCACTGGGGAACGCGTGGTGCAATACCTTCTTCTAGCAACTTTAATGATTCTAAGAGGGCCTTGGGAGCAAGTTCTGCAAGGCGGGTGGTCAAGCTTCCTGTGGTTTCACGAGGTGCTATTAAAATTTCTTTTTTTAGTAAAATATCTCCCGTATCCAGTCCCTCTCCCATGTACATGATGGTAATACCGCTTTGTTGATCTCCAGCCATAATAGCTGCTTGAATGGGTGAAGCCCCACGATGACAAGGCAAGAGAGAGGCATGAATATTTAGAGAGGCAAGACGAGGTAAGCTCAGAAGTGATAAAGGGATGATTTTCCCGTAAGCCATGGTCACCATGATATCGAGTTGTAATGCCCCAAGGGTATTGATAAGAGAAGGATCTTTTAAGCTCTCTGGTTGAAAAATGGGCAAGTGAGGCGCGATCTCCTCAAATGTTTGCTTGAGTTCAGGAGATTGAAGCTTCTGATGACGACCCACAGGGCGATCAGGTTGTGTGAGTAAGCCGACGAGTTCATATTTTTGTGAAAGAGCACGGAGCGCTTGCGCTCCAATATTACTTGTTCCTACAAAAAGAATGCGCATAGAAAAAGGTTCGAGGTTCCAAGAAAAAACGAGCTCGTTTATTTTCTGATAGTCAACGTCATTGGACTATCGGTGAGCTCTGCGTGTCATTTTTAAATCACCAAGGGAAACTTCCCTTTGACCCAGCGAAGAAGCACAGCCCGTGCAAAGATAATCATAGATTTCTTTGAGAGGAAGAACTAGAAGGAGTCGCTCTCGAACGGGCATGGCTTTTTGACACCGCTGGCAGTAGAGCGAGGAGGCTCGGAGAGTTTCAAATTCAGGCATGAGGAATGAATTCATTGACAATCCCAGCAAGAACCTGATGAAGGACTGTTATTGGAGCAAGCGAAGCATCAATATCGTGTCTGGAGATGTCATGGTAGTAGTCGAGCATTGGTTTTGACTCTTCTTCATAAATCGACAACCTATTTCTAATAATTTCCTCCTTCGCATCATCGAAGCGATTTTCCTTTAGGGCACGATTTTTGAGGCGTGTGATTAAGTGCTCACGATTAGGGCATGAAAGATGAAAAATATGATGAACATCGATCATCTCTTTCATGAGTTTGGCTTGCTCGATATTTCTTGGAATTCCATCGAGAACGAGAAAATCACGACTCGGTTCAAAGAGACCTGACTCCACGATGTTTTCAAGCCAATGAGACCAAAGCCGCACGGTCATTTCATCGGGAACCAATTTCCCGGTGCTCGAATATTTTAAAAATTCACGTCCTAGCTCACTTTTCACATCCAGGCTTCGAAAGACATCTCCACAAGCACAGTGGTAGAAACCAGGAATGGTCCCAAGGATCCGACCCTGGGTGCCTTTACCACTGCCAGGAGCACCAAAAATAAGAAGTGTCTTCAAGCGAGTCTTCATAAGATTCTATGAGTAGCTGAGTAAAATAAGTGAAAAGGTTGTCATCTTAGCTCTGAGCCCGAATATTTCATACTGATCTACTGCGGAAGCAAGGAAGCCAAATAGATGCTGCGCCCAAGCTCACTTTTTGACTTGGAGGGGGCTGTACACATAGAGCCCGGCGTCAAAAAATTTGCTTGTGTTGACCCGCTTGGCGAAGCTCGTCTCGCCCTTTGAAGGTCTGCCTCAAAGAAAGAGAAAGAAAGAGCCTACAAACTCTGGGCAGTCTCCTCCGTGGTCTCTTGGGCCGCCGGTGGCACCCCATCCTACGTTCGCAGTCTCCTTTTTACGATCAGTATGAAATATTCGGGCTAGTGTGAAATATTCGAGCTAGAGTTGGCAAGCCTTATCATTATGGATCGCATTTTAGGTTCAAGGAAGGCTTGTTGCCCTAACGCATAGGACATTATGGTCGCTTACTAAAGGCGCTTGCATTATCATAAGAGACTTTTAGTATCAGCAATGCGCGATCACGCGAAATGTCCTGCGACGCAACCTAGGTCAACGACTTAGGTAGGCATTCGTAGGGCTTGTGACTGCGCGCTTTTCAGAATGATAAGACCTGCTGCAAAGAGCGACCAGCATCCAGATCGTTTTTGTAGTCTGACCCTATGAGTTTCGTTGTTTATAAACTTGAAACCTCAATTCTCCGAGAAAAATTTCTGGATGAACCTTCCATAGTACTCAGTTTATTAGCCCAGTTGATTTAGCAGTATGTTCAACCATTTTTCTCCTTCTTCTCGTAATTATCATCCTTTGTTTTCTATGGGTCGCTCTCCGGTCACCTTGGTTATGTTGCTTATTGGAATCCATCTGCTCGTCATGGTGGTCACGGCTCTTTTGATCAGTCTGGGTCATGCCTCATGGGCAAATGCGTTGTGTTATAGCAGTAATGCGGTGTGGCAGGGTCAGGTTTTGCGCCTTGTGACCTATGCCTTTGTCAATCCTCCGAGTATTTGGTTCGCTCTTGATATGCTCATGCTCTATTACTTTGGCCGCGAAGTAGAACGCCTCCTGGGATATAAAAAATTCGCCTTGCTCTACGGTGGACTTATTTTAACAGGCTCATGCATACTCCAACTGGTAAGCCTCGGAGGCATTTCAGAGAAAATGAGCGGGGGCCAATCGGTTAATTTTGCGATCTTTGCCGCCTTTGTGGCTATTTATCCAGAATTGCCGTTTTTATTTGGTATTCGAGCACGTTGGATGTTGGTCGCATTAGTGGCGCTTGCAACGTTGCAATTTTTAGAAGCACGTCAATTTACCTTCATGATGATTTTTTTATTCAAATCATTCGGCGCTATTCTCTTTATGATAGCGCAGGGGTATCGAGGTTTGCTGCCAGATGATTTGTACTCTTCTCTATTAAAATTTTTACAACGCCTTCCTTTTTTTCCTCAACGAACAGGAGCTCTCTCTGCACGCTCGTCTCTTGCGACTCCTTCGAGTGCCTCAGTGATAGAAGCGTGTTCGACAACAACATCCTTTGTGCCTGTTTTTGCTGATCAAAAGCAATATGGAGCATTAGCAAGGCCTTCTCTTGCCCCCACGATTAATATTGATCGACTCCTTGAAAAAATCAGTCAAAACGGTCTGGACAGTCTTACTGATGAGGAAAAAAAACAGCTTGAACAAGCAAGCAATGCCCTCGTGGAACGTGATCGATCAGCATAGAGTATTCTTTAACGCACTCGATTGAAGCTGACATTATCGATCTTATGCGACTTCCTCTTTCCATTGTTCTTATCTCCTACAACGAAGAAAAAAATCTACGTCGCTCTCTTGCAAGTATCGCCGATCATGCCAAGGAGATTGTCTTGGTTGATTCTGGATCAAGCGATCGAACGCTTGATGTTGCTACTGAATTTGGCGCACAGGTATATTATCAACCATGGCTGGGTTACCGAGATCAAAAAAATCGTGCGCTCCAATATGCGACAGAGCCCTGGATTCTTGCGCTCGATTGTGATGAAGAGCTCTCAGTGGAATTAAAAAAAAATCTGGTGCTTTTTTTTACGTCAGGGGATTGTGATCGTTTCCATGGAGCAACTTTTAATCGATGCACAAAGTTCCTTAACCGCTGGATTCGTCATGGAGAATGGTATCCCGACACAAAATTACGTCTTTTTCGCCGCGAAGAAGGACGCTGGATTGAACCTATTCATGAAAGCATTCTCCTTTCAGGGCCCGTAACCCATCTTAAAGGTGACTTATTGCACTATTCGTTTCCCTCGATCGAATCATACATTAAAAAAATCCATCCTTTTGCCGAGGAGTTTCTTCAAAAACAGGATAAAAAAACATGGTCCCTTCTAGCAAATCTGTTCAGGCCTCTGTGGCGTTTTCTTCGTGGTTACTTCTTGAGAGCTGGATTCCTAGATGGCTTTCCTGGATTTTGGATTGCCTATGCAACGGCATTTTCTGTCTTTGTACGCTATAGCCTGAGTTATGAAGAGCTCGTGAAGGAGAAGAGGAGAGATTTTTAATAAATTCTAATCTTTACCCATTAGCATGAGATGGTTAAGGTAAAGGGATATGTCGTTACTTATCCTTGGCTCTGTGGCTCTTGATGCCGTTAAAACCCCATTTGAAGAACATGAAGATCTTTTTGGAGGGACTGCGTCTTACGCTACGATTAGCGCCTCTTTTTTTGTTAGACCAAGTCTGGTTGCCATTATTGGCGATGATTTTCCAAAGCAATATTTAGAAGATTTAAAGCAACGCAATATTGATCTTACCGGTTTGCAAATTGTTCCTGGAAAAACATTCCGCTGGTCAGGCGAGTATTTCGACAATATGAACAATCGGAAAACCCACTTGACCGAATTAAATGTCTTTGCCGATTTTATTCCGGTTCTTCCAGAAGTATATCGCAAGCTCCCCTTCATCTTACTCTCTAATATTGGACCTGATTTACAACTTCATGTTCTCGATCAACTCGAAGATCCACGTTTTGTTATTGCCGATACGATGAATTTATGGATCAACATTGCACGACCCGATTTGATGAAGCTTTTGGCGCGCATTGACCTGCTGTCGATCAATGATAGTGAAGCACGTGAGCTCACAGGCGAGAATAACTTGGTCAAGGCGGGAGAGATCTTAAGATCGATGGGGCCAAAATACGTTGCGATTAAAAAAGGTGAGCATGGTTGTTACCTTTTTGGACCAGATCAATTTTTTTCCTGCCCTTCATTTCC